>NZ_JBFMIA010000384.1:0-212 GCF_040801915.1 Jeotgalibacillus marinus
TCTTGGGCTTCCACAGCTTCGGTTTGTACGTTCACAACGACACGATGCGGGCTTTCGGTCGTCCTCAAGATTTGTTCTCGGATACCGGGATTCAGTTGCGTCCGATATTTGCCCAGTGGGTGCAAAACATCCACGCCTTGGCTCCTGGCACAACAGCGCCTAACGCTACGGAAATCGTCAGCCACGCTTTTGGCGGCGGTGCAGTAGCAGTC
>NZ_JBFMIA010000385.1:0-211 GCF_040801915.1 Jeotgalibacillus marinus
AAAAACAGTAGATGATAACACGGAATCTATTTTAATTGTGGGAAGCAGTATTACACAACTATCTGACTCCATTCATTTAAAGGTGGAAGAAACTCAAGCTCACGTGGATACTATCGATGAAGATGTTACTCGTGTAAGTAGCCAAATGTCTGAATTGTCAGTTGATGTAGATGGGATTTCTACCAGTGTTAAAAGTTTGGAAAGTGATTTT
>NZ_JBFMIA010000386.1:0-211 GCF_040801915.1 Jeotgalibacillus marinus
TTCCTTGAGAATTAACTTCCTGCGTGCCGATTGAGTATTGTACTCCAGCGGAGTCACCTCGCAACTTCGTTGCTCAGTGTCATTTGCTCCGCAAATGTTCAGTCTGTATCAGGAATGCTTCTCCACAAGCAAGCTTGCTCCGAATCCTTCCTGCTCCATCCTGCCGCTTCCTCGGCTAGTTGGTCAAGCCCTCACCCGATTAGTAACAGTC
>NZ_JBFMIA010000387.1:0-211 GCF_040801915.1 Jeotgalibacillus marinus
AGGGGGGGGGGGGGGGGGGGGGGGGGGGGGGGGGGGGGAAAAGGGAGGAGGGGGGGGGGGGGGGGGGAGGGGGGGGGGGGGGGGGGGGGGGGGGGGGGGGAGGAAGGAGAGGGGGGGGGGAGGGGGTACTCAGGATCAACTCTGGAGGGACGTATCTTTAGAATACAGGATTGTTACCTTCTCTGATGGGCCTTTCCAGACCGCTTCGTCT
>NZ_JBFMIA010000388.1:0-211 GCF_040801915.1 Jeotgalibacillus marinus
CTCGTTTGCCATCCTCAATTTCCCCCTCTTTTTCTTCCTCCCTCGTGTTTCCTTCCCGTTCCTCTTTCGTCTCTCGCCCCCCCCCTTCTTCCTCCCCCTCTTCTCCCTCTCCTCCCCCCTTTCCCCCTTTTTTTTTC
Organism: Jeotgalibacillus marinus; assembly: GCF_040801915.1. Lineage (NCBI taxonomy): Bacteria > Bacillati > Bacillota > Bacilli > Caryophanales > Caryophanaceae > Jeotgalibacillus > Jeotgalibacillus marinus. The sequence goes on from NZ_JBFMIA010000388.1 coordinate 138, forward strand.
TCTTCTTCCTCCTTTCTCTCCTTCTTCTTTTCTTTCCTTTCCCCCCTTTCCTCCTTTTTTTCTTCTTCTTCCTT
>NZ_JBFMIA010000389.1:0-210 GCF_040801915.1 Jeotgalibacillus marinus
GGTGGATGGTCGCATCGCCGAGGAGGGCCCGCCAGACGAGCTGCTGGCGCGGCAGGGCGGCCACTTCGCCGCCATGGTGCGCGCCGACTCGGCATTTGCTGTTGTGGGGGAGCCGCGCCGGGCGGCCTGAAGGATCGGCACGGAAGCTACGGAGGGCCGCCTTCGTGCTCTCCGTGCTCTTCGTGGATTCAATCTGGTCCGGCGATGACC
>NZ_JBFMIA010000060.1:0-1469 GCF_040801915.1 Jeotgalibacillus marinus
ATTCATATCTTACTGCTGATTCAAATTCAACCATTTTCTTATCCGGATCAATCGTACCAATGGTAGACCAGAGATTACCATTTACCTCCTCTTTATGTGTGACAACGATCTTCCCGTCATCCAATGCTGATACAGAAGGTTCTAGTCCTTTATCAAAGTGAACCATATTTCTATGCCAAGCTTCGTCATTTTCGAATGTCCCGTATCCATACCACAGTGCATTGGTGTTCAATCCTTCATTAACCAAAACGAGATGACCATTTTCCATTACCGTCAGACTTGGATGCTCTCCCATTCCAAAGTAGTTGTTCATGCTATACCAATTAATCTTCCCCTCTTCATATCTTCCTAAAGAATAAAAGATTATATCCACAAATTCATAAACCTGTATCACATCTCCATTGGGTAAGGTATCAATGGAAATGGACGATGGATTTCCACCAGTGATCATTTCTCCATATTGAAAGCTCTTGGTCCAATACATCGAATGCGAATCCTCATTATATTCACCCAATGAATAAGTCAGATGGTTTTCGTCAGCTTGCACTGACACAACAAGACCATTGTCCAATACAGTGATAGCTGGATTCTCACCCATCGTATAGCTGTCGTTTGATAATACCTCATTGATATCTAAGTGTTCGATTTGCTCCTCCTCTGTAGAAGCATACAATCCAACTGGCGTATGCAAGGTGAATAATAGTAATAATGAGATAAAAAATTTAACAAACGTCTCCATTGCGTCCATCTCCTTTTCTATAATTAGTATCAAATATCGATACTATATTAATAATAGAATAGAGGTTTTTGGTTAGTGTTTTGCTTCTATCTTTTAAAAAAAGATAAATACTGATTCACCGTATAGACATATTCGGAGATGTCCCTCGAAAGAGCATATGTTGAGCAAACAAAAAATGCTCCGGTTATATTGCAATAAGATGATGCAAATAAGAAACGTATAGGTTGCATAGTTGGATGAAAGGAGTCAAAACTTAAATGAATTGACACCGAAAGAGGAACGTAGTGAAATCAAGTGGTTGAGAAGTTCCAAAACAAATGTTCATAAGTGAAGCCGTTCGTCCCCTAAAGAAAAACTTGATTGGATGCGTGATCAATAGTACCGTAATATTGTGTCATGTGCTCTGATAGGTGGCATGACATCCCGTACGGAAAAACGGGGAAGCTTGTATCTATATGACTGATCTCAAAAAAAGTGTTTAGTTTATACTAAACACTTTTTACTATTTTTATCGTAATTTCCGTCATAAGAGAATCTTTTAAAAAAAGAATATTTAGAAATTTTAATATAAGAAGACAAAAATGGGTTTGAAACATTATACTGGGTATTCACACAAAAGGAGGAAAGAAAATGAAGAAAATAATCAAACTATTTATGGCTGCCTTACTGATCTTTACCCTGTACACGCCTACAGGATCTCATGCTTCAGAGGCATCAAATGAAGAAGGTT
>NZ_JBFMIA010000390.1:0-210 GCF_040801915.1 Jeotgalibacillus marinus
TACCGTGTTGATAAATCCCGGACACGAAAGGACGGCGGAACGGGTCTCGGTCTTGCCATCACAAAACACATCATCGACCGGCACGACGGAACGATCTCCTTCGAGTCCGTGCTCGGACAAGGAACAACTGTCTTGATTACGTTACCGTTGTTGCCGGACGAAGACGACGGATTTTCCTAATGTCATTTCGTCAGTCCGGAAACGATGTTG
>NZ_JBFMIA010000391.1:0-210 GCF_040801915.1 Jeotgalibacillus marinus
GAGGAGAGGGGGGGAAGGGGAAGAGAGAAGAGGAAGGAAGGAAGAAAAGAGGGAGAAGGAAAAAGAGAAAAAAGAAAGAAAGAAAAGAAAGGAAAAGAAAAGGGGAAAAAGAGGGGAGGGGGAGGAAAGAGAAGGAGAAAAGGAAGGAGGAAGAGGAAAAAGAGAGGAGGGGGGGAAGGAGAGGTTAGAAAAAGAAAATAAGTAACAAGT
>NZ_JBFMIA010000392.1:0-209 GCF_040801915.1 Jeotgalibacillus marinus
GTATTAATGCCGTAAACTTGGAGATAACTAATCCCGTTATCATTTTAATACCCATAGCAAATGCATTATAACTCCCAACTTTTTGGAATTGTGACAACTGAAAAAGGGATTTTATTTTTCCGCGCATCTAAATTATTTACTGTGGTATGAGTTAAGGTTTGTAAATATAGAAACAAAAAAGCCCCTTTTCAAAAAGAGGCTCTAAATTT
>NZ_JBFMIA010000393.1:0-209 GCF_040801915.1 Jeotgalibacillus marinus
GTTGCCGGTCGTGAACCGGAAGTCCTGCTGGATGCCGAAGTCGAGCCCCGCCCAGGGACCGTTGATCCAGGCCGGCAGGCTCGGGGGGTCGAGGGCGGACAGCCCGTTGACGCCGCCCGAGAACACGCCCAGGTTGCGGATGAAGCGGGGCACGATCTCGCCGAAGCCGAGGGTGACGATGGCGAGGTAGTCGCCGCGGAGGCGCAGCG
>NZ_JBFMIA010000394.1:0-209 GCF_040801915.1 Jeotgalibacillus marinus
TCGCCCCTCGCCGATCGGCCATTGGTGGAACACGCGCCGGTTCGTCAGCCTGCGACCGACCACGTCGTACATCCGCAGCGCATGGCTCGGCGTATTGGCATGCGCAAACCGCCCGCCGTCCGCCGAGAACGCCGCCCCGTTGCAGGTCAGCATTTCGCCTTCGATCCAGGTCACCCGCCCGTCCGGATCGAGCCGGTAGAGCGCCGCTT
>NZ_JBFMIA010000395.1:0-209 GCF_040801915.1 Jeotgalibacillus marinus
GGGAAAAGGGAGGAAGAGGGGGGGGGGGAAAGAGAGGGAAGAAAGAAAAAGAGAGGAAAAAGAGAAAGAAAAGGAGGGGAAAAGAAGAAGGGAGGAGGGGGGAAGGAAGGAAAAAAGGGAGGAGGGGGAAGGGGGGAGGAAAAGGAGGGAAAGAGGAAAAGGGGAAAGGAAAAAGAGGGAAGGAGAAAGGGGAGGGGGGGGAAGAGGGG
>NZ_JBFMIA010000396.1:0-208 GCF_040801915.1 Jeotgalibacillus marinus
CGAAATCGATCGCCACTTCATTTGTGGGATCAGTGCCAATAGAAATCTTTGGCACAAGGTGCGAGAAAAAGCTTTTTGCGTTCTCTACGGCCTCCTCCCACTTGGTCGATGTCGCAGCAATAACCTTCTGCGCAAGCAAAGAATAGAAGTGCTCCTCATTGCGTACATTAAAGAGGTCTATATGACATATACGCAGTTTGTCGTCCTT
>NZ_JBFMIA010000397.1:0-208 GCF_040801915.1 Jeotgalibacillus marinus
GACCTTGGGCGCGACGCGCGCGATCGCGTCCTCGACGCCCTTCTTCGTCTTCTCGTCGCTCTCCCCGATCAGCGCACCGACGTAGTAGCGATACGCCTCGGGAAAGCGGCCGAGCTGCTCGTATGCGCGCGCGATGTTGTACTGGACGTTGCGGTTCGCCGAGAGCCGGTTCGACGCGAGGAAGTGCTCCAGCGCCACCGTGTAGTTG
>NZ_JBFMIA010000061.1:0-1449 GCF_040801915.1 Jeotgalibacillus marinus
TGAAGTGACCCCAAAAAGTTAGACAGGTTATATCATTAGGCAACTTGTTGGGTATGAGTTCGGTATTGCGCTGGGCTCATGCCTTTTAGTTTTGCCTTGATTCGTTTGTGATTATAGTATTCTATATATTTGGTTAGTTCTAGCTTGAAATGTTTCACACTTTTAAATTCTTTTAGATAAAGGAATTCTGATTTCATGATGCCAAAGAAATTCTCAATGACCGCGTTATCATAACAGTTTCCTTTACGTGACATACTTTGCATAATGCCTCGTTCTTTAAGGGCATGTCTGTATTGTTTCATTTGGTAATGCCAGCCTTGATCAGAATGAATGAGGAGGGTATCCTCGTCTGTTAAGCGTTCAAATGATTGCTCTAACATCGTCGAAACGAGTGGGTAGGTCGGTCTTGATCCGATTGTATAGGTGATGATTTCACCATTAAATAAATCTAGCATTGGTGATAAATATAGCTTTTCGCCAAATAGTTTGAATTCTGTAATGTCTGTAACCCATTTTTCATTTGGTTTTTCAGCTTGAAAGTCGCGTTCTAAAATATTAGGTGCAATTCTTCCAACTGTCCCTTTATAAGAACGATATTTTTTCATACGAACGAGACATTTTATTCCTAATTCCTTCATAATCCGTTGTACTTTTTTGTGATTTACTTGATGTCCTCGATTGGTAAGTTCATCACGAATGCGTCGGTATCCATAACGACCTTCATGTTCGTCATAAATTCTTTGAATCAAAACTTTCAGCTCTACATCGGCATCAGGACGATCTAAATTTTTCACCCAATAATAATACGTGCTACGTGGAATGCCTGCCATTTGTACGAGTGCTTTCACCGGGAACTCATGCCTTAATTCATAGACTACTTGCGCTTTGTCTTGTTTGGTGATATTTCCTTGTTTTGAACTAAGGCATTCAACTTTTTTAAATACGCATTCTCCATGCGTAAACGTTCTAGTTCATTTTGTAGTGCTTCAATCGAACCATCAGCTGATACGTGTTTTTTTGATGTTTTTCTATTTTCATTTTTCATAGATAGGCGCCCCTTTTTCTTTGGTTTTAGGGCATCCAATCCTTGTGTTTTGAGTAAGTGTTGCCATTGCCAAAGTGTAGCTTTAGAAGGCATATTAAATCGTGCAGCTGTTTCAAAGATAGACGTCCCATTTTTATTCATATAGTTAAGTACGTCTAGTTTATATTGTACGGAATAATTTGTATAGCACGTTGAAAAAGCGTCTTTCCCATGATATTGATATTTTCTTACCCAAAACTGGAGTGTACTTTTATGTACACCCATCTTTTGTGCAATGGTTTGGAAACCTTTATTTCCTTTTAAATAGCATTTTACTGCTTTAACTATTTCTTTACTTGTAAATTTCGTCAAAAGAAAAGCACCTCCAAATTCTAGACTGTGTCTAAAATTTGGGGTGCAGTTCA
>NZ_JBFMIA010000398.1:0-208 GCF_040801915.1 Jeotgalibacillus marinus
CCTTTGACAATGGAGAAGATTTTTATACTTCTCAGGCTACCTTTATAACCGGAGATCTTACTAAAGAGCACGTGCAACAGATTGCAGACAGCATGTACAACCCGCTTATTCAAAGCGCTCATATAAAATCAAGAAAAGAATTTGAACAAGACCATGGCATGGACATTGTTATTCCAAGAGTAAAACTACAAGGAATCGATAAGGTTTT
>NZ_JBFMIA010000399.1:0-208 GCF_040801915.1 Jeotgalibacillus marinus
GCCACGGTTGTTGATGCGGTTCCCCGTAATGTCTCCAAATCCAATATTGATAACGATACTAAAAAAGTTATAATGGTCTCCCGTCGGCCGGTCTCTCGTCGGCCGGTCTCTCCTCGGCTGGTCTCCCGTCGACATGCCTCCCCTGAGGCGGAAGAGGCGTACCTTGAGGTGGGGGTGCAGGATACGACGGTCGGATTGAGGATCGGTG
>NZ_JBFMIA010000400.1:0-208 GCF_040801915.1 Jeotgalibacillus marinus
GTTCCTTGGCTGACTGAAGAACCTGGGCCACACTCTGTTCTGTTAGGCCACTGTCATCAGTCCTAAAATTCACTTTCTGGATCACTTGCTGGGGGTCGCTCTCCAGAATCACACCTCCATCGACAGTTTCATCCAGCACCAAGAAGGCTCCGTCCATGTTCTCCAGCAACCAGCGTTTCTCCACGTTCTTCCTTAAGATGTGGCTCAT
>NZ_JBFMIA010000401.1:0-208 GCF_040801915.1 Jeotgalibacillus marinus
GGTTCAATGGCCTGTTTTCCCCCCCCGCTCCCCCCTTCTCCCCCCTTTTCTCCCCTTTTCTTCTTCTTCTCTTTTCCCTCCCCTCTCTCCCCCTTCCCCTCCTCTTTCTTCTTCTCTTCTTCCTCCTTCTTCTCTTTTTCTCCTCTTTTTTTTTTTTTTTCCTCCTCTTCCTTTCCCCCTCCTTTTCTCTTCTCCTTCTCCTCCCTTC
>NZ_JBFMIA010000402.1:0-207 GCF_040801915.1 Jeotgalibacillus marinus
CCCCCTCCCTTTCCTTCCTCTCCTCTTCTTTTTTTTTTTTCTTTCTTCTCCCTTTTTTCCTTCTCTCTCCTTTCCCCTCCCTCTCTTCTCTTTCTTCTTTCTCCTCTTTCCCCCCCTTTCCCCTTCCTCCCCCTTCCTTTCCTCTCTTCCTCTCCTCTTTTCTTTTTTTTCTTCCCCCTTTTCTCTTCTTCCTTCTCTCTTCCCTCC
>NZ_JBFMIA010000403.1:0-207 GCF_040801915.1 Jeotgalibacillus marinus
GTCCCCGGCCACCAGGAGGACGAGCTCGGGGAACTCACGGTGGAGGACCTGCTCGCCTACGCGGCGTGGACGCACGACTGCCACGCCGAGCTGGCGCCGGCCCACGCGCTGGCTGCCGCCCAGGCCGCGGTCCGGCTCTTCGATCCGAAATTCGCGCTCAAATGCGCCGGCAGCATCGCACCCGGCGACAGTGAATGGCCCGCGGGG
>NZ_JBFMIA010000063.1:0-1240 GCF_040801915.1 Jeotgalibacillus marinus
AGACTTAGGATCTAGTGCCGCAAGGCGTGGGGGTTCAAGTCCCTCCACCCGCACTATATAGTATTTTTACCACGCGGGAGTAGTTCAGTGGTAGAACACCACCTTGCCAAGGTGGGGGTCGCGAGTTCGAATCTCGTCTTCCGCTCCATAGATTTATACTGCCTTGCCGGGGTGGCGGAATTGGCAGACGCACAGGACTTAAAATCCTGCGGTGGGTTCCCACCGTGCCGGTTCGAGTCCGGCCCTCGGCACTTCTTTATTAAAAAAACATATGCGCCCGTAGCTCAATTGGATAGAGCGTCTGACTACGGATCAGGAGGTTAGGGATTCGACTTCTCTCGGGCGCGCCATTATATTATCGGGGAGTAGCTCAGCTTGGTAGAGCACTTGGTTTGGGACCAAGGGGTCGCAGGTTCGAATCCTGTCTTCCCGACCATTTTACCCATAATTTATGGGGCCTTAGCTCAGCTGGGAGAGCGCCTGCCTTGCACGCAGGAGGTCAGCGGTTCGATCCCGCTAGGCTCCACCATATATATGTATAATAGATTTTTGGCGGCGTAGCTCAGCTGGCTAGAGCGTACGGTTCATACCCGTGAGGTCGGGGGTTCGATCCCCTCTGCCGCCACCAAAAAAGGACCTTTAGCTCAGCTGGTTAGAGCAGACGGCTCATAACCGTCCGGTCGCAGGTTCGAGTCCTGCAAGGTCCATCACATTTTTTTATATGGAGGAATACCCAAGTCTGGCTGAAGGGATCGGTCTTGAAAACCGACAGGGGAGTCAAATCCCGCGGGGGTTCGAATCCCTCTTCCTCCTCCATTTTACAAATGAATTTTCTAAGGGTTATGAGAAGCAAGAAGGTTGAGGAAGTGAATCGATGAACACCGGAACGCACTTGTGTGCGTAAGGATGTGAAGAGATGAAACTGACGAAGAGATTCACGGCTTATCATAAGCCAATCAATTTCGAAAAATATATTTTTGAGGATTATGAGAAGCAAGAAGGTCGAGGAAGTGAATCGATGAACACCGGAACGCACTTGCGTGCGTGAGGATGTGAAGAGATGAAACTGACGAAGAGATTCGCCGCTTATCATAAGCCGAACAATTTTGAAAAATATATTTTTGAGGGTTATGAAAAGCAAGAAGGTCGAGGAAGTGAATCGATGAACACCGGAACGCACTTGCGTGCGTGAGGATGTGAAGAGATGAAACTGACGAAGAGATTCGCCGCTTATCATAAG
>NZ_JBFMIA010000064.1:0-1046 GCF_040801915.1 Jeotgalibacillus marinus
TTTCATTAATGATTATTTTATTTTTATTTATAATTTCTTCCTGTTTTTTTATCTTATTTTTTCATGCAAACCAGCAACTGCTGTGTAGTCGATTGTAATACCTACCAGATAGCCAATGGAAGTATCTTATATATCAGCTGTTCTGAGAGTGACTTCCTATCTTTTGCCCTCATATCCTGTATAGGTGCTTCGAGAAAATGTTAAGGTCTCTAATCTTAATCTTTTTTATATAACGGAGCACCTTCAACCTATTATCTGTTTCTATTTGCAACAAAAGATAAAAAAAGATCTTTTTCTCTTGAGTGTGTGTCGATACGCGTATATAATAAAGATAACATGTAACAGATTAGAGAAAGAGGGGGGAAAATAAACCTAAAGTGATTTTGACTAGATAACAGAAAAATATGACTCAAGAACAAGCGGCTGGCTTAGAATGTCTCGTGCATAGTTAGAAAAAATGCGATTTGATATTTAATAAGAAGGCTCTTAAAAATGAAAAAAATTATAATTGGAGCATTAGCTGTAGCGTTTTTACACTCACCCCTCATAAAACAGAGGAAATAAATAAAAATCATCAAAGAACAACCAAACCGATTGGGCGAACCAACTTCTGGTTGATTTATGAAGGGCAGTATCTCACACGAGGTACTGTCCTTCAGTTGTTGTAAGGGGGTGGTCAACGAATCTAATATACTTCGAATCAATGACCACTTAAATTTATTTAGGGGGAGATAGAAATGAACGAATCGTATGCTGTAGCAAAAACATTAACTACACTGGGAGTAGAGTTAAACGATTATGTGACTAGCGGAGAAATTGATCTGGCACAAGTGCTAAAAATTCTTAAAGAAACAGGTAAAATTTCAGAAGAGGAATACAATCAAGTGTGGGAAATCTTGAAGACAAGCTAAACTCTACACGAGAATGTAGAGCTTTTTCTCACTTTTCAAATGATTTTAGAAAGTTTGCTAATAACTTCATTTGTTCTTGAGACACTGGTTTTTCATTAATGATTATTTTATTTTTATTTATAATTTCTTCCTGTT
>NZ_JBFMIA010000065.1:0-998 GCF_040801915.1 Jeotgalibacillus marinus
GCACCGATGGGAGGTGGCGCATCAACCCCCGAACTTGCATCTGCCGTATCAAAAGCTGGTGGTCTAGGGTTTCTAGCCGGAGGTTACAAGACGGCTGATGCAATGCGGCAAGAAATTATTGCTATACGGAAATTAACAGATGCCCCTTTCGGAGTAAATCTTTTCGTACCAGACAAAGGCACGTCCGTAGACGCTAAAGCCGTGTCTGATTACAAAGAACGGTTAAAGTCAGAGGCGGATCGACTTGGTGTAAGCTTAGGAGAGCCACTTGCAGACGACGATGATTGGGATGCTAAGCTTTCGATCATCACTGAACAGCGTGTACCGGTAGTAAGTTTTACGTTCGGCTGTCCGTCTCTTGAGATTATCGAGGCACTCAAGAACAATGGATCATTGGTCGTGGTAACAGTCACAACACCCCAAGAGGCGGTGATCGCAAAACAAGCTGGTGCAGACGCAATATGTGTGCAAGGGGTAGAAGCTGGCGCACATCGTGCATCGTTTGTCAACAAAGAACCCAATGAAGAAGATCGTAGTCTTTTGGTGCTGTTACGTCTTGTTCGTCAAGTCGTCGATACGCCAATAATCGCTGCTGGAGGCATCACGCACGGAAGCGATGTGGCTGCAATGTTGATGGCGGGAGCGTGTGCGGCACAATTGGGCACTGCTTTCTTACTTTGTCCGGAAAGTGGAACTCACCCCGTGCATAAAGCGGCTTTAACCGATCCGCAATTTAGCTCTACAACCGTTACCCGCGCCTTCACTGGCCGAAATGCACGCGGGTTAGTCAATCGTTTTATGTCCGATTACAATGCCGTAGCACCGATGGCCTATCCTCAGATCCACCATATGACGAAAACTATCCGAAAAGCCGCTGGGGAAACTAATGACCCTAACGCAATGTCCTTGTGGGCAGGTCAAGGCTATCCATTTGCCAAAGCAGTGCCTGCAGCTGAAATCGTCAATGAGCTAATGGCTCAGGCTAGACAAGGGCTAGA
>NZ_JBFMIA010000066.1:0-800 GCF_040801915.1 Jeotgalibacillus marinus
TGTAATACTGCTTCCCACAATTAAAATAGATTCCGTGTTATCATCTACTGTTTTTGCTATAGCACTAACGTCTAGACTTATAGAATCGGCTTTTTGATCAATGCTTGAAGCGTATTCTTGCAGGTCTTCCATTTCATCAAGCAGATCAGCTAGATCGCTATCAACCAGAGTGAACTCGCCTTCTACATAGTTCAATCCTGCTTTTTTCGCAAGTTCTTCATGGATTTCCTCTTCAGTCTCTCGAATTTCTTCGTCTGTATATTGTTTTGCTGTTTCATTAATGACGTCTAGGGCTTCTTGCTTTAGCTTATCTATTCCTATAGAGTCACCAGCTAAAATTTCAGCTTTTTTACTTAACTCACGTAATTCAGCAGCAATTTCTTCACCAAACAGAATGTCATCACTGATGATTCTAGCGGTTGTTGCGCTTACCTCTTCGCTAAATTCATTTGGAGTGCCATGGGTATTCACCGCTCTGACACGGAAATACCATTGCTCGTTGACATCTGCTTCATATGAGTAAACACTAGTTTTTCCACGGAAGACTAGGTTTGACGTATCAGGGGTAAACCCTTTTACTTCAGACGCAAATACTTCATAATTTGCGATATACGTCGCCCTATCAAAGTCCCACTCCACAATAATAGAACGAAAAGCACCTGATGCTTGGACATTTGTTGGAACAGGCGGCTCAATATTAGGGAAATTGGAATCATCAACACTGCTCCATTTACCCGAATTATTGTTGATTGTATCCACTACATCGTCCAAACGTGTGTCATCAGTATAGAGAGGCAAAA
>NZ_JBFMIA010000067.1:0-775 GCF_040801915.1 Jeotgalibacillus marinus
TATTTGGTTCTTTGAATATTAGATAAGATACCTCACTATTACTCTCATCTACGGCCATAATTGTATCAATATCTATCGTGCTATTCGTATCCATATTGAAGAAATATTTATCATAACTTTCCCCATCCACGGTAAAGGGCACTTGCTCTAAATCAACTAATGCGACTAATGCATATTCTCTTTCTGAATCAATAAAACTATCGAATGACACCGTATATTCTAAGTATCCATTATCATCCGTTATCATTGATCCCGAATCAATGATATCCCCTTCTAAATCAAATAATCCTATCCCTAGTGTGTTTGTTCCTTCTCCGGAATTCGGATGAACCGTATCATCTACGTTTTGAGCTTCTTCGTTCCCTTCATTGGTAAAATAATAAACAATAACGATACTAGAAATGAACCATATAGCAAATAAAACAATCGCTATTTTTAACCATTTCATCGGTCTAACCTCCATTTATAAAAGATGTGCAAATGGTCCTGCACACACTTTCTTTTTATAAATTATTTTTATTTATTTATCATCCTTAGAATACGGGAATGTTTTCTTTGTTTCATGGATTATATCTTTATACAGACAGTTTGTATGTATGGTTACCCAACCCATAATCGCCTAGTGTTGTGGTTTGGAATAAAGTTTGATCAAAAGTATAATATCCAACGAGGTAAAACATCGTGACTTTCTTTCAAAACCATACCTTGCCACACGCCTTAAAAAAATAGACCACCAATTGTTATATAAGAAGATAAATATTTATCTACCACGATA
>NZ_JBFMIA010000068.1:0-764 GCF_040801915.1 Jeotgalibacillus marinus
GTATGGCTGGTGTGGTTCATGTGGATGATATTCTAGATGTTGTACAAAAAGAAACGACAGAAGATTTTCATAAGATGGCCCCTGTCGTTTCCTTAGGAACAAGCCTAAAAAAAGCGAGCGTGGGCTTACTTTATAGAAAACGTGTTACATGGTTACTTGTCCTTGTATTTATGAATGTATTTTCAGGTGCAGGAATTGCAGCCTTTGAAGATACGATTGCCGCTTCTATTGCACTTGTATTCTTCTTGCCATTACTCGTTGACAGTGGTGGAAATGCTGGTTCTCAGGCTGCTACTCTAATGATCCGATCGATCGCACTTGGCGATGTTAAAATCAAAGACTGGTTAAAAATGTTTACTAAAGAAATTTCGGTTTCGTTTTTCCTTGGACTTACAATGGCTGTAGGAGTAGCCCTTCTAGGTGCTTTAAGAGGCGGAACTGAAATTGCTATGATCGTTGCAGTGACAATGGTTCTTGTCGTCATGCTAGGAAGTTTGATTGGCATGTCTTTACCATTTATTCTTAACAAACTAAAAATGGATCCAGCGACTGCCAGTGCACCATTAATCACTTCTATCGCAGACATTTGTGGGGTATTAATTTACTTCTCCATCGCAACATGGTTCTTAGGTTTATAAAACGCTAAAAATGTGGTTTAAAGACAATAAAAGTGATCCCAACTTCATGGATCGTTAAGTAACAAAAAACTAAATATCCTCGTTAGGTGAGGCTCCTATATGGAGATAGGCTGCTGCCCAGAAATG
>NZ_JBFMIA010000006.1:0-168969 GCF_040801915.1 Jeotgalibacillus marinus
CAGCGCCGATGGTAGTTGGGGGACTCCCCCTGTGAGAGTAGGACGTCGCTAGGCACATGATAAAAAAACCGTTCCCGTTGGGGAGCGGTTTTTTTCTTTTCAATTGGCCCTTTGTCCATCAATGGACCGGGACCATGCGAGTGTTTCGAGTGGCAAGGAGCTCGAGGAAGTGAAGTTAGATCTTATAATGCGATTTTATTCTTTAATTGAAGATAAGGTAACAGTGCTTCATATAGCTGATCTAGGTGTTGTTCTGTTGTATTGGGACCAAACGAAATGCGTATGAATCGGTTGGCTTCGTCGACGGTTTTGCCGATTGCTGTCATAGTAGTGGCTGGATTTTGTTGTCCAATGTGACATGCACTTCCTGTAGAGACAGCGAGTTGCCGACGGTTGCACTCCAGCATGAGCAATTGGCCTTGGACGTTTGAGCTTGTCATTCCAACAATAGAGGGAAGTTGTTGTGCTCCCTCGATAGTGATTGATTTTGAGTAGGGTTGGATGAGATCGGTCCATTTTTTACGTAATAACAAGTAGTGTTGCTGATGATCGGTCATTTCATTTATGGCAATTTTAGATGCCGTGACAAATGAGGCAATTCCAGGGACATTAATGGTTCCAGGTCGAAATCCTTGTTGGTGTGTAGCGAGTTTATAAACGGATTCCCAGTGTAAATTGGGATTGATGTAGACGGCTCCAACGCCTTTTGGTCCTCCTACTTTATGACTTGAGATGGATAAGCTATCAACATTGAGTTGTTTTACATCAATTGGAAGTTTTCCGAAAGATTGAACACAATCGCAGTGAAATGGTATTCTCTTTGATTTTAAAAGAGCACCAATTTCTTGAATGTGCTGAGTGGTTCCAATTTCGTGATTGACATGCTGAATGGATACTAGAATAGTGTGAGCGGTAATGTTTTGTTCAATCACTGACAGTGAAATAAGTCCATCGGGTTGAACGGGAAGATAGGTTATTCGAAAGCCTTCTTCCTCAAGTGTAGAGAACGCCCCGAGAACGGAGGGATGTTCGAGCTTACTTGTTACAATGTGTCGGCCGCGATGGGCATGGCCTTTTACGATGGAACGAATGGCGAGGTCATTGGATTCTGATCCTCCACTTGTAAAAAAGATTCCGTTTTTTTCGCCATTTAATAATTCAGCAAGTTTTAGCTTACAAGTTGAAAAAAGATCCTCTGCTTCAGAACCGGTGTCGTGTAGGCTGCTGGGATTTCCAGGGAAATGGTTGGTGGCTTGAATATACGTTTCTACGGCTTCTTCTCTCATGGGTGTAGTGGCCGCGTAATCTAAGTAAATCATGTTTTCATTCCTCATTTCTACTAGATGAAAATGTTTCTCAAGATTAGGTATTGTATTTAGTGTAATGATATGTAAAGATAGGTGTCAAGACAATTGTAAAGATAGAAAGGTGAATCTTGATGCACTATGATGTCATAATCGTGGGAAGTGGAATCGCCGCATATGCTGTGGCACGTCGGTTAGCAGCTGAAAAGAGGGTAGCGATCGTTACAAAAAGTGCTCAGACAACCAGTAACTCAATGCTCGCTCAAGGTGGCATCGCTTCAGCATTTAGTGAAGAAGACCATTGGAAGGTTCATTATGAAGACACACTTAAAGCTGGGGATAATCACTCAAATAAGCTAGCTGTTACTTACCTTGTTCAGCAGGGGCCGAGAGTTGTCCGAGAATTAATTGCGGAAGGGATGGAATTTGATCAGGATGAATCCGCAGAGTATTTATTAGGAAGTGAAGGGGCACATTCGTACCGGCGGATTTTGCATGCTGGGGGAGATGCAACAGGAAAAAAATTAACGTCATTTTTATATAAAGAGATCGATCATCAAATTGATCTAATTGATTATTGCGCGGTAGTAGAATTAGTAGTTGAACAAGAGAGATGTGTTGGAGTTAAGGTTGTAGAGTCTAGTGGAGAAATCTTAAGTTTTTATAGCGATCATGTGGTTTTAGCAACAGGTGGATGTGGGAATCTTTTCACGCATTCTTCTAATGCAGCAACAGCAAATGGTGAAGGGCTGTCTTTAGCGTATTATGCAGGAGCTAAATTGGTAGATTTAGAGTTTGTTCAGTTTCATCCGACAGTATTAGAGGTGGATCATGGTTCTTGCGGGTTAATTTCGGAAGCGGTACGAGGAGAGGGTGCGTTATTAGTAACAGCTGCTGGAGAAAGAATCATGGAACACGTTCATCCGCTTAAAGATTTGGCGCCGAGGGATATTGTCGCAAGAGAAGTGTATCGCAGGATGATGGGAGGAGAAAAAATTTATTTATCGATCAATCATGTGAAAAATTTCACAGGAAGATTTCCTACCATTACATCATTATGCATGCAAGAAGGGATCGATTTGTCTAATGGAATGATTCCAATAAAGCCAGGCGCTCATTTTCATATGGGTGGGATTCAAGTGAATCAGGTTGGTCAAACGTCTGTTAATGGGCTTTATGCTGTTGGAGAAGTAGCGTGCACGGGTGTTCATGGGGCAAATCGACTGGCGAGTAATTCGTTACTAGAAGGTCTTGTGTACGGAGAATCACTAGCAAATTTTATTTTAGATCAACCCATATCGCATAAAAGAATCCCCCATGTGCACATGCGATCCGGTAATAAAGTGCTTCTATCGGCTCCTTTTTTAGCAAAGATAAAAGAACTGATGACGCATCATGTTGGGATTGAACGCACATCCAAAAAACTAGGAGACCTTGTGGGGGAACTTGGTGACCATTTATCCAAAGTGGATGTCGAGGATCTGGGTGGGTACCGTGCAGATGAGATTTTGCGCATTCATCAAATGACAGCAGCTTATTTAATCGCGAAATCAGCTTATGAGCGCGAAGAAAGCAGAGGCGCACATTATTGTGTGGATTTTCCTGAGAAAAATAAGGAATGGGAAGGTCGACAAATTGTTCAATTTATAACGCGAAATTTAGAGAGTGGGGGAAAAAAGACCAATGAATTTGTTAAAAGCGAGAAGACTGCTCGAGCAGTTTTTACATGAAGATCTTGGTGATCATGATTTAACAAGCCAGACCTTATTTACAGTAAATGACCATGGCAAAGCAGATTTTATTCTAAAAGATGATGGTGTGATTGCTGGACTGCCTTTGATTCAAGAGGTGTATCATCTGTTAGATCCGAGTGTTCGCGTTGAGTTATTTACACAGGATCGTCAAAAAGTAAGGGGTGGTGAACGCGTAGCTGAAGTTACCGGTCCAATTCAATCATTGCTTGCTGGCGAGCGGGTAATATTGAATTTACTTCAACGGATGAGTGGCATTGCAACGCTAACGAATCAAGCAGTAACAGCACTGAATAGCTGTCATACAAAAATATGTGATACAAGAAAAACAACTCCTGGTTTAAGAATGTTTGAAAAATACGCTGTGCGCTGCGGAGGTGGAGTTAATCACCGCTTCGGTCTTTACGATGGGGTCATGTTGAAAGACAACCATATTGCGTATGCAGGTTCGATCAGGCAAGCGGTTGAGACGGTTCGAAACCAAGTCGGTCACATGGTGAAAATTGAAGTGGAAATTGAGACGGAAGAACAGCTTCAACAAGCCATTGAATCAAAAGCGGATATCATTATGTTTGATAATTGTTCTGCAGAGACAATTCGTCAATGGATTAATCAAGTGCCACAATCGATTGTGACGGAAGCTTCAGGTGGAATATCCATTGATCAATTGAATGAGTATGGAAAATCGGGTGTGGATTTTATTTCGCTAGGTTTACTTACTCATTCAGTAAAAAGTTTGGATATTAGTCTTGATTTAAAGATGATGGGAAAGGAGAGAGCAAGGTATGCTTGATATGATCACGATGATGCCAGCTGAATATAAAGAGGCAAGCCATTTTGAGTTGATCACACGCGTGACAGCGATAAAAAAACGCATGGGAGACAGACTTTTTATACCAGGTCATCATTATCAAAAGGATGAAGTGATTCAGTTTGCCGATGCAACGGGTGACTCGCTTCAGCTTGCTCAGGTGGCAGCAAAGCAATATCAAGCAGAATTTATTGTATTTTGCGGTGTTCATTTTATGGCTGAAACAGCTGATATTTTGGCTACTCCTCATCAAAAAGTGATATTGCCTGATATGAGAGCAGGATGCTCCATGGCGGATATGGCAAATATCAACCAAACCGAACGCGGATGGGAGAAACTCAAGCAGCTTTTTGGCGATACGATTCTTCCGGTGACGTATGTGAATTCCACAGCAGCCATAAAAGCATTTGTCGGTCGTAACGGCGGTGCCACTGTAACTTCCTCGAACGCAAGCAAAATGGTCGAATGGGCTTTTGAGCAAAAGGATCGACTCTTTTTCTTGCCAGATCAGCATTTAGGAAGAAATACAGCTTTTGACTTAGGCATTCCGCTTACACAAATGGCCGTATGGGATCCAATTCGAGAAAAGCTTGAGTATGAAGGCGACCTTGATCAAGTAAAAGTGATTTTATGGAAAGGGCATTGCTCGGTTCATATGAACTTTCGGGTAGATCATATTGAACAAATTCGTCGTGAGGATCCTTCCATTTCGATTATTGTGCATCCTGAATGTACGAGAGAAGTGGTCGGTTTAGCAGATGACGCTGGATCAACAAAGTATATTATTGATACAATCGCACAGGCTGAAAAAGGGTCAAAATGGGCGATCGGTACAGAGATGAACTTGGTGAATCGATTGAAGAACGACTATCCAGACTTGCACATTCGTTCATTAAATCCAACTATGTGTCCGTGCCTTACAATGAATCGAATCGATCTCCCTCATCTTGCATGGATACTAGAGTCACTCGAGCGTAATGAAATACATAATCAAATAACGGTCGATAAAGACATTGCATACGATGCAAAACGTGCACTAGATAAAATGCTTTCGTTATCGAGCAAAAAACAGGAAAGTGTACGATTGTAAGAGGGTGAACGAAAAAAGAACATGGGGAAATCATTCCCATGTTCTTTTTCATGTCAGTATCTCTTCAGTGAAATAATCTAACACCATACATCCAGCTCCTTGAGCTACGATATTGTAGGATCCAGCTGATTTAGTAATCTGGACATGACTATTAGGATACTGAATCATTCGCTTTTCTGCTGTCTCAAAGGCGGCATCGTAGAAGAGTGGTTTTGGCACCAGAACTCCTCCGCAGATTCTATATTGGGCTGAAAAAGGAAAATTAAATTAGTAAGACCCATGCCAAAATAATGAGCGGCTTCCTTCACTACTTCTAAACAAAGTGGATCTTTCCTATCTAAAGCTTCTAAAACATGGTGAAAATCTAACTCATCCATATCATTAACTTCTTCTTGGAGAGAGGAGGCTTTACCACGTTTCAACCGTCTGATGACTTCGTCTCGAATGGCTGGCAAGCTGCTCTCCCGTATATTTTGAATCCATCTTTAATTTTTTAACGTCTAAGATCTTTAATTTTAAGTCAAGTTGCAATACTGTAGTATATAAACTTGTAATTTCTACCCCGATTAAGTAGTAATCGTTGGGGTTTATAACGTACATTAATGGTTTTCTTCCTCCACTTGATTCCCCGACTCCACTATCATATATAAGTCCTTCCTGTACGAGTTCATCTAATAAACGTGCACAAGTCGCATGTTTGTAACCTGCTAGTTCAGGTAAATGTTATACGAATTAAACTATATAAAAGTTTTAAACTCTTTTCTTTTGGTGATGTTAAGTTAACGAATTGCCTCAGTATATTTCTTCCAGAATCTAATTTTTATAGGTAATAAATTAAATGAATATGTAGAAATGAGTATGAAGCAAACAAACTTTTACTATTGAGGGAATCCTTCCTATCCCCATTATAAGACAGGAATCCGATTTGACATGCAAGATTTTATGATTAAGAACCTAAGTGGAGGGAGCTATGATTTCTTCTAAAGAGGTGTTGAATGGATAAATGCTATTTGATAGAGATTTTCCATTTAAATAATGATCGAAAAAGCTAAACTTCGTATTGCTCTAGTCACACTTTTCTACAACCCTTCAAAGCTATCCGTAGACCTTTAAAAAAGTAGGGTCTGAAACTTTTAAAAAGAAGTAATTATGAAATTTACTCAATTAGTATTTTAACAGGTTTCATAAAAAGACGAACTAGGCACTCTGGGTTTTTATCAAAAATAAAAAAAGAGTATGTTTTTTTATTTAACTATCACGTGTATTCTCGTTTTTTGTTGAACTTTTTATCATAATGATTTTTTCGTATTTACAATCGCTATAGACCTTATTATAATTAAAATGAGAATATTCAAAAATATTTAACAGGAGTTGATTTAATACTTTAAAAGTTTGATAAGATACATCTATTTCATTTAGGAGGAATTATTAATGCACGTATTACAAGATATTTTAGAAGCTAGAGACTTCATTATGAGCAAATTAGATGACCGCCCTACGATTGGATTGATTTTAGGATCTGGTCTAGGAATATTGGCTGATGAAATTGAAAACGCTATCACTATTCCATATAGTGAAATTCCTCATTTTGCAAAATCCAAAGCTATTGGACATGCTAATGAGTTAGTAATTGGACAGTTAAAGGGAAAAACTGTTGTAGCGATGAAGGGGCGTTTTCATTATTATGAAGGTTTTACACTAGATGAAGTTACGTTTCCAGTGCGTGTGATGAAGGCACTAAATGTAGAAGAATTGATTATTACCAATGCATGTGGCGCGGTCAATACAGATTTCCAACCTGGGGACTTAATGTTGATTTCCGATCACATTAATTTAGTTGCTACTAACCCTTTAATTGGGTCAAACAATGATGAGCTTGGAACTCGTTTTCCGGATGTGTCCAAAGTATACAATCCTGAATTACGAAGCATTGCTACGAAAGTGGCTAATGAACAAAACATTACTCTGCAAAATGGTGTATATGCTTGGTGGAGTGGACCAGCCTATGAAACTCCGGCAGAAATTCTTATGATTCGTACCTTAGGCGCAGATGCCGTTGGGATGTCAACCGTACCTGAAGCACTTGTGGCTGTTCATGGGAACATGAAAGTTTTAGGTATCTCTTGTTTAACAAACATGGCATGTGGAATTTTGGATCAACCATTAAATCATGATGAGGTAATTGAAGTAGCTGGTAAAGTTAAAATGAAATTTCTCGAATTAGTTAAGGGCGTTATAGAAGAAATTTAATTAGGGAAGATGTTCAAAGCTCTCGCATTGGGAGGATTTTCAGTTTCAGTTTTTTTTAGGTATGATTGGGTGGATTGTATTGAAGTTATAGAGTTACATGAAACTAATGGAATTACTAGTTTCAGTACCCAAATTTGCAACCTTTTTATTAAACTTTTTGTGTAGGAATTAATTGAATGTTTATCTATCATAAATTGGAATTGATTTCCTCAACTGATGAGTTTGAGGTAACAACTGAGCCCAGGTGGAAAGGTGAAGAGCTAAATAGAAAAGTACGAGGTGCTATAGAGGGATATCTAATGGGGCATATGTGGAATCATTGCCATTCTTGGTAGCACTCTTATTTTTTCTAGCTATCGAAAGTCTATTAATTTACGAACTGTTTTTGGTGGTTTAGCCATCCATTATTGGGTTACTGGTCTTAACATTTGAAAGTTTTTCAGCGAAGAACTCCAAGATACCAAATAAATGTCTGCACTAAGTAAAGTGATTCTCTTTCAAGGCGAGCAACATTACCTTATATGTCTAAGAATAAAGCGTTTCCTTAAAGGGAAGCGCTTTTTGCGTGCGACGGGCATTCCCACGATCGAAGATCGAATCGTTCAACAAGCGGTCGTAAATGTTCTTGAACCGAAGTTTGAAGAGTTCATCTTTCGCAAACGCTTAAGAGTAGCGATGATTCATCATCATCCAACCCAACGAAAAGGGTGGGCAATGATAACAAAAAGGACCATTGAATTTTTTGCGAAAATTGGTTTAGTGCCTGCGTACCAGTATTACTATGGTAAGCAGTATGGTCACAGTCTCGAAGAGTATGTTCAGCATTTGAAAGAAAAGAGCATAAAGAAGCGTGAGCGACTGATCCAACGAAAAAAAGAACGCAGGGAAGAGTACTATACTCCACAGCGCATCCGCCAAATATACTATGCAAAACAAAGGTTAGCAAAGAACTGATTAAAACGTCAAACACATTGGTAAGCCGTATGCCTTAATAGGGCACGTACGGTTTGATGAGGGGGTAGCCTTGAAAAAGGTTACCCTACTCTGCAAGTAATGTTTTTTTAAAAAAACAAATCAACTTTACTTTTTCCCTTGTGACTAGTAGGATTGCTTTTAAGTTATATCGGCAGAGTGTAGGGAACAATATGTAGGAGATGGATTGTAATCAATCTCTTTTTATATTTAATTTTTTATGAAGCGGACATTGTCACGCTTAAAAAGAAACTATATTTTGTAGCGGTGTCGTTTGAAGAGGGAAAATAGCACAGGAGGAAAGAAAAATGAGCAAGAAAATGTGGTTTGATGTTGAAGAACAAGAATCGATTGATGATTGTTTGAAAAGGATGACGGATCTTGGCTTTCGTCCGATTCGTCGTATGGAAGAACCAGTTTTTCAAGAAGTGAGAGAGGGATCTTCTGTAAAAAGAGAACCGATACGGCAAAAAATTCGATTTCAAGGAACGAAAAGCGAACAATAAATATTTTTTAAATAATAATGTTCGTTCTTAAGGTTGACGACTCCATGTCACCTTGTTATGATAAATACGAAAATACGACACGAATAAAGCATACGACCTCATATAATCATGGGAATATGGCCCAGAAGTTTCTACCCGGTTACCGTAAATGACTGGACTATGAGGGAAAGTGATGCCTTGGAATCCACTATGTCCTATCTAGGTACATAGGTATGCATTCGGAGCCCAGGTGAACAACTTTCCTTCATAAAAAATGGGGAATTTGTTGACCTGGGCTTTTTATGCATGAGGGAATGTAAGTTTAAAATAGATAATTGGAGTGAGACGATGACAGCTGTAGTTGGCGTGATTATGGGAAGTACATCAGATTGGCCTACGATGAAAAAGGCATGTGAAGTGCTAGATGAACTAGCCATTCCTTATGAAAAACAGGTAGTAAGTGCACATCGTACACCGGATCTAATGTTTGACTATGCAAGCCAGGCGCGGGAAAAAGGACTTAAAGTCATTATTGCTGGTGCAGGTGGGGCTGCCCACCTTCCAGGAATGGTTGCAGCGAAAACGACATTACCCATTATTGGTGTTCCGATTCAATCAAAAGCACTGAACGGACTTGATTCATTGCTATCAATCGTCCAAATGCCTGGCGGTGTTCCTGTAGCAACGGTAGCGATTGGAGAAGCTGGCGCGACAAATGCAGGTTTATTGGCTGCTCAAATGTTATCAGCGTTTGATTCTTCTATTGCAGATAAACTACAAGATCGCAGAAAAGTGAGCGAAGAAAAAGTGCTGAAAAGCAGCGGTGACCTGCATGAATAAAATTTTACCTGGACAAACGATCGGCGTGATTGGGGGCGGGCAGCTAGGTCGAATGATGGCTCTTGCAGCTAAGGAAGCAGGCTTTAAAATCGCTGTACTTGACCCAGGAGCAAACTCTCCTTGTGGTCAAATTGCTGATATAGAAATCACGGGAGCGTTTGATGACCGAGAGGCTCTGCAGCAGTTAGCGAAAGTCAGCGATGTCATCACGTATGAATTTGAAAACATTGATGCAGAAGCACTAGAATGGCTTTCATCGATTGCTCATATTCCACAAGGTTCAGAACTGATTCGGATCACTCAAGACCGGCGACTTGAAAAAGAAATGTTAGATCAAGCAAAAGTTCCTGTTGCATCCTATCAAATTATTAAAAACGAACGAGAATTATATGATAAGATAGAAACGTTCGGGTTTAACGCTGTATTAAAGACGTTAACAGGCGGTTATGACGGAAAAGGGCAGGTAAAAATAAAAAGTGCGTCAGATTTAAGGGATGGCACATTATTAATACAGAAAAATGGACCGTGCGTACTAGAGTCATTCGTTGACTTTACAAAAGAAATATCAGTGATTGTTCATCGTAATGAAAGGGGTCAAACAACGACTCTTCCAATCGCCGAAAACATTCATGTGAATCATATATTACATGAATCAATCGTGCCGGCAAGAATGGAACAAGCTGAACAAGATTTAGCGATAAAGCTTGCACTACAAATAGCAGATACAATTAAGCTTGTTGGAACACTAGCTGTTGAGATGTTTGTTACTGCATCTGGTGAAATTTACGTGAATGAATTAGCACCAAGACCTCATAATTCAGGTCATTATTCGATTGAAGCATGTGAAACGTCTCAATTTCACCAGCATATTCGAGCGATTACGAACTGGCCGTTAAAGAGTACAACTTTAGTCAAACCTGTTGTTATGGTAAATGTGCTAGGGCAACATGTTAAGCCAGTTCTAGAAGCGTTGGATGATTCGCCTGAATGGTCGATTCATTTATACGGCAAAGCAGAGCCGAAAGAGAACCGCAAAATGGGTCACGTTACGATTTTAACAAATGACATTGATCAAACTTTACAGAAAATTGATGAATCACAAATTTGGAAGACAACATAACTGGAGGTATAGACGATGATCGAACGTTATACACGCCCTGAAATGGGCAGTATTTGGACAGAACAAAATCGTTTTCAAGCTTGGTTGGAGGTTGAAATTTTAGCTTGTGAAGCATGGGCAGAGATTGGTGATATTCCGAAAGAAGACGTTCAAAAAATTCGTGCGAATGCTTCATTTAATGTGAATCGCATTAAAGAAATTGAAGAAGAAACACGTCACGATGTTGTAGCGTTCACACGCGCAGTATCTGAATCGCTTGGAGAAGAAAAGAAGTGGGTACATTACGGCTTAACTTCAACAGATGTTGTAGATACAGCAACTTCCTACCAATTAAGACAAGCAAATGAGATCTTGTTAAAAGACCTTGAGCGTTTTGTTGAAATTTTAGCCGTGAAAGCAAAGGAACATAAATTAACGGTCATGATGGGGCGCACGCATGGTGTGCATGCTGAGCCAACTACGTTTGGTTTAAAACTTGCTTTATGGCATGAAGAAATGAAACGTAATCTTGATCGTTTTAAATTAGCTGCTACTGGAGTGGAATTTGGCAAAATGTCAGGTGCTGTTGGAACCTATGCCAATATCGATCCGTTTGTTGAGTCGTTTGTATGTGAAAAACTAGGCTTGCAAGCTTCACCGATTTCAACACAAACACTTCAGCGTGACCGTCATGCAGATTATCTGGGTACACTTGCACTCATTGCTACCTCGATTGAAAAATTTGCTGTCGAAGTACGCGGACTTCAAAAAAGTGAAACACGCGAGGTTGAAGAGTTCTTTGCGAAAGGTCAGAAAGGATCTTCGGCAATGCCTCATAAACGTAACCCAATTGGTTCTGAGAATATGACCGGACTTGCACGTTTGATTCGTGGCTATATGCATACTGCGTATGAAAATGTACCACTTTGGCATGAGCGTGACATCTCTCACTCATCTGCTGAGCGCGTGATTCTACCAGATGCGACGATTGCCTTAAATTATATGCTAAACCGCTTTGGTAACATCGTGAAAAACTTAACGGTTTTCCCTGAAAACATGAAACGTAATATGGATCGTACACTAGGACTTATTTATTCACAACGTGTTCTTCTTGCTCTTATCGATAAAGGCTTATCACGTGAAGAAGCATACGATACCGTTCAACCAAAAGCCATGGAAGCGTGGGAAAGACAAGTGCATTTCCGTGAACTAGTTGAAGGTGAAGAAGCGATTACATCAAAACTTTCACCTGCTGAAATCGAAGACTGCTTTGATTACAACTATCATTTACAACATGTAGATATGATCTTCACACGACTTGGCCTGAACGAATAGTAGTAAAAGGGAGGTGTGATCCTCTCTTCTTATAATAAGTGAAATTATCGAATTACGAGGAGTGAACTTCACATGGAAAAAGGGCAACTGCTCTATGAAGGAAAAGCGAAGAGATTGTATTCGACAAATGAAGAAGGGATTCTTTGGCTAGAATACAAAGATTCTGCAACAGCTTTTAATGGTGAAAAAAAAGCTAGTATTGACGGTAAAGGGCAGTTAAATAACCTAATAACGAGCTTGCTTTTTGACAAGCTAAAGGAACAAGGAATTGATTCTCATTTTGTTCAAAAGCTTTCAGATCATGAGCAGCTTGTGCGCCATGTGGAGATTATTCCAATTGAAGTAGTCGTAAGAAATGTCGCAGCTGGTTCGTTAGCCAAAAGAATTGGGCTAGAAGAAGGGCAACCGCTGAAGCAAACGATTGTTGAATGGTATTACAAAGATGATGATCTAGGTGATCCGCTGATCAATGAAGATCATATTGCGATTCTCTCTTTAGCCCAACCAAAAGAATTACCGATTTTACGTGAAAAAGCACTTGAAATTAACCAGATTCTTACTGGTTTTTTCAACAACATTGGTGTAGACTTGATCGATTTTAAATTAGAATTTGGCAGAGCGAAAGATGGTTCGATTCTTTTGGCGGATGAAATTTCACCAGATACTTGCAGACTATGGGATTCAAAAACGAAGCAAAGACTAGATAAAGATGTATTTAGAAGAGATTTAGGTAGTTTGAAAGATGCATATCAAACGGTATTTACACGACTGGGAGGGGTTTCATCATGATGAAGGTAAAAATCTACGTAACGTTAAGAGAAAGTGTACTAGATCCTCAAGGAACTGCTGTTAAAAGCTCGCTTCATGCAATGAATTACCATGAAGTACAAGATGTTCGTATCGGTAAGTATTTAGAGGTGACAATCGCACCGTCAGATCGACCAATTGATGAAGTAGTAAGAGAAATGTGCGAAAAACTTCTCGCAAACACAGTCATTGAGGACTTCGAGTATGAGGTGGAGGAGGCCATCACACAATGAAATTTGCGGTGATCGTGTTCCCAGGATCAAACTGTGATATTGATATGTTTCATGCGATTAAAGATGAGCTAGGTGAAGAAGTAGAGTTTGTATGGCATGATTCAGAAGATTTAAGTGGTTTTGATGGAATCTTACTACCAGGCGGATTCTCGTATGGAGATTACTTGCGCTCTGGTTCCATTGCCCGTTTTTCAAATGTTATGAAAGAAGTAGTGAAGGCAGCTGAACAAGGGAAACCAGTACTCGGCGTGTGCAATGGCTTTCAAATTCTACTAGAAGCAGGGTTACTACCAGGTGCGATGCTTCGCAATACTAATTTAAAATTCATGTGCCGTACAGTGGGGCTACGTGTTGAAAATAATGAAACGATGTTTACCACAAGCTTTGATCACGGACAAACGATCCAAATTCCGATCGCCCACGGCGAAGGAAACTACTATTGTGATGACGCAACGTATAAACAGTTACTAGAAAACGGTCAAATTGCTTTTACTTATGAAGGCACCAACCCAAATGGCAGCTTAGGAGATATTGCGGGGATTACGAATGCACAAGGCAACGTACTTGGCATGATGCCACACCCTGAGCGAGCAGTTGATTCGCTCCTCGGAAGCGCAGATGGACTTAAATTGTTTCAATCGATTGTGAAGCATTGGAGGGACTCAAATGTCGTTACAGCTTGAACCAACAGCACAGAATATAAAAGATGAAAAGATTTATCGTGAAATGGGACTAACAGATGAAGAATTTGGCATGGTTGAATCAATTTTAGGTCACTTGCCTAACTATACAGAAACAGGCTTATTCTCCGTCATGTGGTCAGAGCATTGTAGCTATAAAAACTCAAAACCATTATTGAAAAAATTCCCGGTTACTGGCGAACACGTTTTGCAGGGACCAGGTGAAGGAGCCGGTATCGTTGATATTGGTGACGGGCAAGCGGTAGCATTCAAAATCGAAAGCCATAACCATCCTTCGGCAATCGAACCTTACCAAGGGGCTGCAACAGGTGTAGGTGGAATTATACGTGACGTATTTTCAATGGGAGCAAGACCAATCGCGGTTCTTAACTCTTTACGTTTTGGAGAATTGGAGTCTGCTCGTGTTAAATACCTTTTTGAAGAGGTAGTCGCAGGGATAGCAGGCTACGGCAACTGTATTGGGATTCCTACCGTTGGCGGCGAGATTCAATTTGATGCTTCATATGATGGTAACCCGCTAGTCAATGCTATGTGTGTTGGATTAATTGACCACAAGGATATTCAAAAAGGTCAAGCAAAAGGTGTAGGCAATACGGTTATGTACGTTGGCGCGAAAACAGGCCGCGACGGTATTCACGGTGCAACGTTTGCTTCAGAAGAATTAAGCGACACTTCTGATGAAAAGCGTCCAGCTGTTCAAGTGGGCGATCCATTTATGGAGAAACTGCTTCTTGAAGCATGTCTTGAATTGATTAAATCGGATGCGCTCGTTGGTATTCAAGATATGGGTGCAGCCGGGTTAACGAGTTCATCAGCTGAAATGGCTAGTAAAGCAGGTTCAGGAATTGAAATGAATCTAGACTTAGTGCCGCAACGTGAAACAGGTATGACTGCGTATGAAATGATGCTGTCTGAATCTCAAGAACGTATGCTCATCGTCATTAAAAAAGGACGCGAAGAAGAGATTCAAGAACTTTTCCATAAATACGACCTTGATGCAGTAGCTGTTGGTCACGTAACAGACGATAAAAATCTACGTTTGATTCATAAGGGCGAAGTAATTGCAGATGTACCAGCTGATGCATTGGCTGAAGATGCACCTGTGTACCATAAACCTTCAAGTGAACCGAGTTATTATCGTGAATTCCAAGCGATGCATAACGAGGAACCAGTTGTAGACAACATTGAAGAAACGCTTAATGATCTTTTGAAACAGCCAACCATTGCAAGTAAGGAATGGGTTTATGATCAATATGATTACCAAGTTCGTACAAATACAGTTGTCACGCCTGGTTCTGATGCAGCAGTGTTACGTATTCGTGGAACAGAGAAAGCATTAGCGATGACGACCGACTGTAACTCTCGCTATCTTTATTTAGATCCTGAAGTCGGTGGCAAAATTGCTGTAGCTGAAGCAGCGCGTAACATCGTTTGTTCTGGTGGAGTACCACTTGCCATTACAGATTGCTTAAACTTCGGAAACCCAGAAAACCCAGAAATTTTCTGGCAAATGGAAAAAGCAGTTGATGGCATGAGTGAAGCGTGTCACGATCTTGAAGCACCAGTCATTGGTGGAAATGTATCACTTTACAACGAAACAAATGGCACAGCTGTTTACCCAACACCTGTTGTTGGCATGGTCGGTCTAATTGAAAATGTCGAGCACATTACAACTCAGGTGTTTAAAAACGCTGGAGACCTTGTATATGTAATTGGTGAAACAAATACAGAGTTTGGTGGTAGTGAACTACAAAAACTCGTGCATGGTCGTATTTTTGGACAGGCACCAGCACTTGATTTAACAATTGAGAAAAGTCGTCAACAACAATTGTTACAAGCCATTCAACAAGGTCTTGTATCCTCAGCTCACGATCTTGCTGAAGGTGGACTTGCAGTGGCGCTTGCTGAATCAACATTTGGTACGAACGGTCTTGGCGTAGAAGTAGACTTAAAAGGTTCTGCTGTAACAGCTTTATTTAGTGAAACACAATCTCGCTTTTTAGTGTCTGTTGCACCTGAACAACGAAAGGCGTTTGAATCGACAGTAGATGCTGAACTAATTGGCATGGTAACTGACCAAGCTGCAATCATCGTCCGCAATGAAGGTCAAACGGTTGTGAACCGTTCAGTGAAAGAATTTGAAGAAAGCTGGAGAGGAGCGATTTCATGCTTGCTGAGCTAAGAGGGCTTAATGAAGAGTGTGGTGTGTTTGGGGTTTGGGGTCACGAGAGAGCTTCACAATTAACGTACTATGCACTTCAAAGCTTACAGCACCGCGGGCAAGAAGGCGCAGGGATCGTCGTATCTGACGGTCAAAAGCTGAATAGCCATAAAGGAGAAGGGCTTGTAACAGAAGTGTTCAGTCAACAGCAGCTTGATGAGCTCGAAGGTCATGGTGCGATTGGTCACGTACGTTATGCTACAGCTGGTGGTGGTGGCTATGAAAACGTCCAGCCACTACTCTTTCGCTCACAAACTGACGGACTAGCACTTGCGCATAACGGTAATCTAGTAAATGCAAATGCTCTAAAGCATCAACTTGAGCGTCAAGGAAGTATTTTCCAAACAACTTCTGATACAGAAGTGTTAGCTCATTTAATTAAACGTAGTGGCTATGAAAACTTAAGCGAGCGTGTGAAAAATGCGTTAACCATGCTAAAGGGAGCCTATGCGTTTGTTGTTATGACCGAGACTGAGCTTATGGTCGCACTTGATCCGAATGGTTTGCGCCCTCTTTCTTTAGGGCAAATCGGTGATGGGTACGTGGTTGCATCTGAGACATGTGCTTTTGATATTATTGGCGCTGAATATATTCGATCTGTGGAACCTGGAGAACTCTTGATTATCAATGACGAAGGAATTCGTTCAGAGCGTTTCACATATGCAACGAACCGTTCGATTTGTTCCATGGAATATGTGTATTTTTCAAGACCAGACAGTGACATTGATGGTGTTAACATTCACAGTGCACGAAAACGTCTGGGAAAGCAGCTGGCAGTGGAATCTCCGATTGAAGCGGATGTTGTAACAGGTGTTCCAGATTCTAGTATTTCTGCAGCGATCGGATACGCTGAAGCGACAAATATTCCCTATGAAATGGGCTTGATTAAAAATCGTTACATCGGACGTACGTTTATTCAGCCATCACAAGAGCTACGCGAACAAGGCGTAAAAATGAAGCTGTCACCTGTTCGTGGTGTAGTAGAAGGCAAGCGTGTTGTCATGGTGGATGATTCAATCGTCCGTGGAACAACAAGTCGTAGAATCGTGAACATGTTAAAAGAAGCGGGTGCAACAGAAGTTCATGTTGTGATTAGCTCACCACCGATCAAAAATCCATGTTTTTATGGCATTGATATAAGTACACATGAAGAATTGATCGCAGGTTCAAACTCTGTTGAAGAAATTCGTCAAATTATCGGAGCCGACACGCTAAGCTTTTTAAGCGTTGAAGGCATGGTTAAAGCGATCGGACGCCCGGATAGCGATGAAAATCGTGGTCAGTGTGTAGGGTGTTTTACTGGTAAATACCCGACCGAAATTTATCCAGACACGCTTCACCCTTATGAAAAAGAGCTTACTCAATAGGAGGAACTAAAATGTCTAATGCGTACCGTCAAGCAGGTGTTGATATAGAAGCGGGATACGAATCAGTAGAACGGATGAAAAAACATGTGAAGCGAACGAATCGTCCTGGTGTGATGGGTCCTTTCGGCAGCTTTGGTGGTATGTTTGATTTATCATCACTGGACTATAAAGAACCTGTGTTGATTTCAGGTACAGATGGTGTTGGCACAAAGCTGCGATTGGCATTTGCGATGGATCGTCACGATACGATTGGCATTGATTGTGTTGCGATGTGTGTCAATGACATTATTGCACAGGGAGCAGAGCCTCTTTATTTCTTAGACTATTTAGCAGTTGGTAAAGCCGTTCCTGAAAAAATCGAGCAACTTGTAAAAGGGATTGCTGATGGCTGTGAACAATCTGGCTGTGCACTCATCGGTGGGGAAACAGCTGAAATGCCAGGTATGTACGAAGAAGATGAATATGATATGGCAGGTTTTGCTGTAGGAGCTTGTGAGAAAAAAGAGATCGTCACAGGTGAGTCCATTGAAGAAGGTCATGTGCTAATAGGCTTACCGTCAAGCGGGATCCATAGTAACGGTTATTCCTTGGTTCGAAAAAGTCTTCTTGAAGATAAAGGTTATGTGTTAACAGACACGATTGATGGCTTAGATCAACCACTAGGTGAAGTTTTACTCACACCAACGAAACTGTATGCAAAAGCTGTTTTACCGCTTTTAAAGAAGGTTGATGTGAAAGGGATGGCGCATGTAACAGGAGGAGGCTTTTATGAAAATCTTCCTCGTATGCTGCGTGATGATTTGAGCGTTTCGATCCAATTGGGTAGTTGGCCAATTCATTCGATCTTTGACATCATTGGAGAAACTGCCTCTATGACACAAGATGAGCTGTTTCATGTTTTTAACATGGGAATCGGATTTGTTCTTGTGGTAGATAAAGAGGATGTCGATGAAACACTATCTTCTTTAAAAGCAACAGGTGAGACAGGGTATGTTATTGGAGAAGTTACAGGTGCAAATGAAGTCCGCGTATCATTTAAAGCGTAAAAGAGAAGGGGTGACATCATGACGAAAATAGCTGTATTTGCTTCAGGGAGTGGCAGTAATTTCGGCGCGATCTTACAAGCCATTGAACGCAAAGAGCTAGATGCCACAGTTGAGCTCCTCATTTGCGATAAACCAAATGCTTATGTAATGGAGAGGGCACGACAAGCTGGAGTTGATTCTTTTGTTTTTCAAGCGAAATCCTTTTCTTCAAAAGAACAGTATGAGCGAGTGATTCTTGAACAGTTGCAGTCAAAAAATGTCGAATGGATCGTACTCGCGGGCTACATGCGTTTAATAGGAACGGTATTGCTAACGTCGTATGAAAAGAGAATCATCAATATTCACCCCTCTCTATTACCTGCGTTTGCTGGCAAGGACGCGGTTGGACAAGCTATTGATTACGGTGTAAAAGTGATGGGTGTGACCGTTCATTTTGTGGATGAAGGGATGGACACAGGTCCGATCATTTCCCAGCAGTCCTTTCATGTTCAAGGTGACATGAGTCGTTCAGTGATTGAAGACCAAATTCATTTCATTGAACATGAACTGTACCCTGAGACACTCCAACAACTATTTACTAAAAAGGGCGTTCATATGGTGAATGCTAACGAAAGGATGGAGGAATGACGATGGCAAAGCGAGCACTCATAAGCGTATCGGATAAAGCAGGGATTGTGGAATTTGCTGAAGCACTCCACAATCTTGGCTATGAAATCTTGTCAACAGGTGGCACGAAAAATCTGTTAAAAGAAAACAATGTAGCTGTTACAGGTGTCGATGAAATAACAGGCTTTCCTGAAATTCTTGAAGGACGCGTGAAAACGTTGCATCCTTCCATTCATGGAGGACTTTTAGCGAAACAAGATAATGAAGCACATTTAGCTCAGTTAGAAGAACAAGGCATCCAACCAATCGATCTTGTTTGTGTAAATCTTTATCCTTTTCAACAAACAATTGTGAAGCCAAATGTTACAACTGATGAAGCGATTGAAAACATTGATATCGGTGGACCAACGATGCTTCGTGCTGCCGCAAAAAACCATGCTTACATTACGGTGGTAGTGGACGCGCTTGATTACGACACCGTTCTTGAGCAACTAAAAGAAGATGGCGCAGTTGATTTTGCTACACGACGTAAGCTCGCGGCGAAAGTTTTCCGTCACACAGCTGCGTATGACGCTTACATTTCTCAGTATTTAACCAAAGCAGTTGGGGAAGAAAATCCTGAGCGCATGACACTTACATATGAAAGACAGCAGGATTTACGGTACGGTGAAAATCCACACCAACAAGCTGCTTTCTATCGTAATCCACTGGGCTCTGAATTTTCGATTGCACACGCGAAACAACATCATGGAAAAGAGCTTTCGTACAATAACATTAAAGATGCGGATGCTGCACTTCAAATTGTAAAAGATTTTGATGAACCAGCAGCAGTAGCAGTGAAGCATATGAACCCATGTGGTGTTGGTACGGGAGAAGGTCCTTTTGAAGCCTTTCAAAAAGCGTTTGAAGCTGACCCAACGTCGATTTTTGGTGGGATTGTCGCTTTCAATCGTGAAGTAGATGGAAAAACAGCTCAAAAGCTTGTTGATATCTTTTTAGAAATTATTATTGCTCCTGCCTTCACAGAGGAAGCAATGGAAATTTTAACAACAAAGAAAAACCTTCGCTTACTGACTGTTCCATTTGACCGTAAGAAAGAGCATGAATTAATTTACACATCCGTTGAAGGTGGATTACTTGTACAAGAACAAGATCATTTCACACTCCAAAATGCAGATGTTCGAGTGGCAACGGATCGCAAGCCTACTGAAGAAGAATGGGCAGCTATGAAGATGGCTTGGAAGGTTGTGAAACACGTTAAGTCCAACGCAATCGTCGTGGCTGATGCTTTCATGACCCTCGGAATCGGAGCGGGTCAAATGAATCGCGTCGGTGCAGCTAAGATCGCACTAGAACAAGCGGGAGAAGGAGCGAAAGGTGCTAGTCTGGCATCTGATGCATTTTTCCCGATGGATGATACCGTAGAAGCCGCAGCCAAAGCGGGAATTACATCGATCATTCAAACTGGAGGCTCCATTCGTGATGAAGACTCCATCCGTAAAGCGAATGAATATGGGATTACAATGGTTTTAACGGGTGTTCGTCACTTTAAACACTAATTACTGATCTGTAAGATGTTCCATGTCCAAAGCATCTTACTCATGTCCATGTCTATTCGGCTGACTCGCTCAATTTGAGTCAGCCCCTTTTTTAATCTAAAAGATAAAGAGTAAAAGGAGTGTCACCATGAATGTTCTTGTGATTGGTCGAGGAGGAAGAGAACACGCAATTTGTTACTCGTTGTCAAAAGCTCCCTCTGTTAAAACGGTTTTTTGTGCCCCTGGGAATGCGGGTATTTCGGATGTAGCAGAACGTGTGGCAATCGAAGAAAATAACCATGCAGCTTTGGTGAATTTTGCTAAAGAAGAAAACGTGGAATTAACGATTGTGGGACCTGAACAACCTTTAGCTGAAGGGGTTGTAGATGTATTTTTAGCAGAAGGTCTGGCTGTTTTTGGTCCAACAAAAAAAGCGTCAATCATTGAAGGAAGTAAATCATTTGCGAAAGACTTAATGAAAAAGTATAACGTCCCAACGGCAGCTTATGAAACGTTTACTGATGCTGACCAAGCAAAGAGCTATATACAAAAGCAAGGTGCCCCGATTGTCATTAAAGCAGATGGCTTAGCAGCTGGAAAAGGTGTGATTGTTGCGATGACACTCGAGGAAGCGATAACGGCAGTAGATGATATGCTCGTTCACGGTCAATTTGGCTCCTCATCTGCACAAATTGTCGTTGAAGAGTTTTTACAGGGTGAAGAATTTTCTTTAATGTCTCTTGTTCACGAAGATGTTATCTTGCCACTAGAGCTCGCACAGGATCATAAACGAGCATATGATGGCGATCGTGGACCAAATACTGGTGGTATGGGAGCTTACTCACCAATACCACATTTGCCAAGAAATTTGACGTCAGATGCACTTGAAACGATTGTACAACCAGTCGTTGATGCGATGATTGCAGAAGGTCGTCCGTTCACAGGAGTTTTATATGCTGGATTGATTATGACAACGGGAGGACCAAAAGTCATCGAATTTAATGCACGCTTTGGAGACCCAGAAACTCAAGTGGTCCTTCCACGGTTAGAATCCGATTTAGCACAGGTGATTTTACAGTTGCTAAAAGGAACAAAGCCAGAAGTTGTTTGGTCAGAAAAATCACTGGTAGGCGTCGTATTAGCCGCCGAAGGCTATCCGGGAAAGTATGAAAAAGGTCTGTCATTAAACGCTTTTGAACAACAAGATCAAGAAACGATGATTTTTCACGCGGGTACGGAATGGGAAGAAAATAAACTTATTTCAACTGGTGGAAGAGTATTGCTCCTTGCTACAGCTGGTGGAACCATTCAAGAAGCTCAACAAAAGATATATGAAAAAATAGAGAATAAAAATACTGCAGGCCTTTTTTATCGAAATGATATTGGACATCGTGCAATAACAAAATAATTTTAAAAATGAACCTGATTATGGGTTCATTTTTTTATTTAAATAGTAGTGTTGACCGCTGGAGTTGTTTTGTCTCTTTTCTAGAGAAAATCTTTTTGCACCGATCGTTCTACAAAGAAAGGTCGTTTTATGAAGTAAATGAACATATCGTACATACTAATCGACACCAAAAGTTAACTTATTATATGAAGCGTAAAAAAGCGCTCATAAAATGTTGGAAAAGTCAGATAGTTTAGGTCTTTATAACTATTTAAGGTATATAGCAACTGATGATAATATAATAGCAGAGAAATTAAGAAAATGACTCTTTTAAAATCTGAACGGCTGTAATCAGCTTGATGATCACACCAGATAAAGGCAAACCAATTGAAAAGTTGGGACGCAAAGCCAACGGGTCTACGGCATATCAAGAAATGAATGCCAAGACGGCTGGGCTGCCTGAGGTACTGCACATTAGTATTTTAGGAGGGGGATAAATGGGTCAGACAATAGAACTTGATTTAGAATGGGTAGCCTTGATTCAAGAAGCGTTAGGAGCAGGTATTACTGAACAAGAAATTAATGATTGTTTAAAAGGGAATGACTGCCAATAAGAGGCGTGTTTGCAGGAGCATTTTTACTTTCATAAATGAATGAAAAATGACCTAAGCGAAAGCTCGCACAGGTCATTTTTGATTTTTTCGCCATTTATTGAACTCAATAAATTCTTTAAACTGGTCTTTTGAAATGCCTGAATCCATTGCTGATTTAGCTAAAATTATCCACTCTGTGTCCATGTTCGTTTGTTTATCGTCTGGGTCTAGTAAAGAATTAACCTTCACACCTAATACTGGAGCAATCTTTTCTAAGAATTGAATGGAGGGATTTTGTTGAAGATTTCGCTCTAATGAACTTACGTATGATTTTGCAACACCCGCTTTTTCAGCTAGTTCAGAAAGCGAGATTTTTTTTTCTTTACGTAAAGACTTTACCCGGTCACCAATCATAAACATCACCTACCTTGAATCGTATTGATTTTCAATATAAAGTAATTTTACCATACTCCTTTAGAATGGACACTATAACGCACGAATAATTATAAAAACCACAACTCCAATTTATGGGTTAGATGATAAATTTTACATTAAGAAGGCTTTTTAAAATTTTCACTCAAAAAAGCGCCAAAAGATAATTTCCTTTTGGCGAATGAGTATAGGGTATTATAAAATTGTCTTGCGATCATTCCCGCTTGAACTTTTATTTATTCCCCTACTTCTGTTGTTTCGTTATAAAGTGAGTTGCATGTTTCGTTTTCCCATCTTAGTGCATCGTCCATCCAACGGTCTTTTCGATCCCATAATGCGACGATCGGACAAAAGTGAAGAAAACCTTCTGCTATCTTCATGGCACCAAGGAAAGCAAGTAAAGCATAAGGTTGTCTCCAAGGTTTTCTAATCATTCGATCGATGGCAATACTTAATAATGAAAATCCAATTACCGTGCGAATAAATGAATTTGTACTTCCGATGTTTGGTTGCATAGCATCCATCTCCTAATGTGTAAGAATTGTGAAAACGCTTCATTTTTAATACCTAACTTCCGCTTTTCTTTAGTGCAGTAATTCACAAGATATGGTACGATGAAAATAAAATGGATACTTTTTTTCTAGCACAAGTGCCAGGAGGGATCAATAAGAATGAAACAACGATTTCCATGGAAAATTCAACATCTACGACAGCATACAGCGATTCTTGACGGCAGTGTGGCGCCGACCCTTGTCTTAAAGGATGCAAATTACCTTAATTCATCACTTAAAATGTGGCAAAAAGGGAATATATGGATTTATAAAGATCGCATTGTTTACGTGGGTAAAGATTTTCCATCCAATAGTAAAAATTGTGAAATCATTGATATGACGAATAATTGGGTTGTCCCTGGATATATTGAGCCCCATGTTCATCCTTTTCAGCTTTATAATCCCCATTCTTTCGCTGAATATGCATCGCAAACAGGCACGACAACATTTATACAAGACAACCTTATGCTTCTTTTACTGAACGACAAAAAGAAAGCGCTTCCTTTTATTCAGCAGTTTAAATCTTCACCGCTATCTTTTTACTGGTGGACCAGACTTGACTCACAAACTGAACTTGTGGAAGAGGATGAATTATTTACAAATGGAGAAATCAGAAATTGGTTGGATGATCCGAGTGTTCTTTTAGCAGGGGAACTAACAAGCTGGCCAAGACTGATGGATGGTGATGATTTGCTTCTTAGTTGGATGCAAGAAGCAAAGCTGAATTATAAACGGATAGAGGGACATCTGCCAGGTGCATCCGAAAAAACGATTGCCAAAATGACATTGTTTGGTGTGACAGGTGATCATGAAGCGATGACTGGAGATGAAGTGTGGACGCGTCTCGAACAAGGATTAGCGGTCACATTAAGACATTCGTCCATCAGACCGGACTTACCAAGATTGATTAAAGAGTTAAAAGAAAAAGGTCTTCGCTCGTTTGATAATTTCATGTTGACAACAGACGGTTCAACGCCGACTTTTTATAAAGAAGGTGTCATGGATCGTTTAATTTCAATAGCAATTGAAGAAGGAGTGGACCCGATTGAAGCGTACCATATGGCTTCTTTTTCGATTGCGAAATATTACCGTATGGAATTTATGCAAGGAATGATTGCGACGGGGCGAATGGCAACGTTAAATATTTTAACATCTCCTCAAAATCCAACCCCAGTTTTCGTTCTGTCGAAGGGTCAGTGGATGAAAAGGGATGAAGAACTCGTTTCTAACACGAAACAACCTGATTGGTCTACAATTAAAGCTTTAGATATAGATTGGGTCTTACAAGAAGATGATCTTCAATTCTCTATGCCTTGTGGAATTGAAATGATTAATAATGTGATTACAAAACCATATTCGATTCAGCTTGATGCATCAAGAGAAGAATTGAATCGCTCAAATGATGAATGTTTTTTACTGTTAATAGACCGCAATGGTAAATGGAAAATCTCTACGTTGTTAAAAGGGTTTGCCCGTGATCTTGGGGGTCTTGCTTCTTCATACTCAAATTCAGGTGACATTATTGTACTCGGCAAAAGTAAAAAAGACATGATAGCAGCCTTTGAGCGAATGAAACAACTTCAAGGGGGAATCGTTGCTGTTGATCAAGGTGAATTGATTCATGAAATTCCTTTATCCATTGGAGGCGTTATGTCTAATGATCCAATGGAGAAGATCATAGATGATGAAAGTCGTTTAAGAGAAGTGTTACAAGAAAGAGGATATATGCATGAAGATCCTGTATATACTTTGTTATTTCTTTCGTCGACTCACTTACCATATATCCGTATTACACAACGTGGTCTTTATGATGTAAAAAAGAAAACGGTACTCTTTCCTACGATAATGCGTTAAAATAAGAAAGTAAGTAAATCCCTATATAAGAGGTGTACTTTACATGAAAATCATTTTATTTATTTGTATGGCATTGATTTTAGTAGGCTGCAGCCAGGATCAAGAACAGTCACAGCAAAATCCAGTAGGCACATATGAAGAGGGAGATACTAATACCGATCTTTACCCACTTACTGGAGAAGAAATGCAAACGGCAAATGATCAGCGAGCTGTTTCGGTCGTGTTAAACAATCACCCAAGTGCTCGTCCACAAAGTGGTCTTGCAGAGGCAGATGTTGTGTATGAAATACTAGCAGAGGGGAAAATTACTCGACTACTTGCGATTTATCAAAGCACTTATCCAGAGCGGACGGGTCCGATTCGCAGTGCGCGTGATTACCACATTAACGTAGCAAATGGCTATGATAGTTTTTTTGTTTCTCATGGTTACAGTCCAGATGCTTTAGAAATGCTCGATAATGGTGTGATTGAACATATGAATGGTATTCAATACGAAGGGCAATGGTTTGTTCGTTCATCAGATCGTGTAGCTCCGCATAATTCATATAGCGGGCGAGAATTAATCGAAGAAGGTGCTGAACAAAGAGGAATTTCGCTCGAAGGTACCCCCGCTGGAATGGCGTTCACACAAGGCGAGGAAGTAGTTGATGACGGGCAATCTGCACAATCGTTCACAGTGTCCTATGATGATACTAGTGATTTATACACAAGCACTTACGATTATGATACCTCAACGGGTACATACTCACGAATAAACAATGGTGAAACAACGATTGACCAAGAAACAAATGAAGCAGTAGCCATTTCAAACATTATCGTTTTAGAAACTGATCATCAGGTAATTGATCAAGAAGGACGCTTAATAATTGATTTGGTTTCTGGTGGAGATGCTTATGTGTTTCAGCAAGGACAGTGGACAGCGATGACATGGCGTGATGTTGATGGGCGAATGGTTCCTTATTTAAATGGAACACCTGCACCATTATCGCCGGGTATGAGCTGGATTCACATTATCCCAACATCAAGTGGATTTGAACAATCCGTTACGATACACGAATAATTTTAAAGGAGTAGTGCATACATTATGCAAATTGAAAAACTAAGAGGAAAAGAACTAGACCAGTTATTTAATGCGGTTTTGTCACTTAAAGACTTAGATGAATGCTACGAATTTTTTGACGATCTTTGTACGATCAATGAAATTCAATCACTCTCTCAACGCCTTGAAGTTGCGCGCATGTTACGTAAAGGTAAAACATATCATAAAATAGAAACTGAAACAGGTGCAAGTACAGCGACTATTTCACGCGTTAAACGCTGCCTGAACTATGGCAATGATACCTATTCAATGGTGTTGGATCGCGTTGGTGATGAAGAGGAGTAACAGAAATGAAATAATGTACGAATCTAACTGGAACAAGCGCTTCCTCCTTCTGAGGGCGCGCTTTTTTGTTTTATTTCGGCGGCCACAAGCAGTCCTCATTCCGATGTTTAGCCATAGTCTACCGACCGAATCGATTATTTGAACATTTCTACACTTTATTCCAATAATTCTCACCTTTTTTCTCCCACGCTCTCATCTTTAAGCTTCACCCTATCGATGCTATAATGAAACGGATAAAGTTTCACGAAGAGTGTAATGAAATGGAGGATTCACCTATGTATGACGTCCAGGAATGGAAGCACGTATTTAAACTTGATCCGGCTAAAGAGCTTTCAGATGAAGCTGTAGAAAAAATCTGTGAGTCAGGTACGGATGCAGTCATGATTGGGGGTTCGGACGGCGTGACACTCGATAATGTATTAGATTTGTTGGTGAAAGTTCGCCGCTACACCGTCCCTTGCGTGCTAGAGGTATCCAACCTTGAGTCGGTCACACCTGGATTTGATTTATACTTTATCCCAACAGTGTTAAATTCGAACAATCCTAAGTGGGTTACTGGATTACATCATGAAGCCCTAAAAGAACATGGCGACCTAATGAATTGGGATGAAATTATGGCAGAAGGCTATTGCATTGTTAATCCTGATTGCAAAGCAGCAAAACTGACTGATGCCCAAACGGACCTAACAAAAGATGATATTATCGCTTATGCACGAATGACAGAGCGCCTATTTCAGTTACCGATATTTTATTTGGAATATAGTGGCGTGTACGGCGACCCTGAGATTGTCCAAGCCGTTCAAAATGAGGTGACCAATGCAACGTTTTTCTACGGTGGAGGAATAACATCTAAAGAAAAAGCAACTGAAATGGCAGCACACGCTGATGTGATCGTCGTTGGCAATTTAATTTATGAAAACCTTTCAGAAGCATTAAAAACAATCGTGTAAGAGGTTGAAGTGAGAATTTTTTGTCCAACAAGCAGTTGGATGCGACTAGAAAGCAGTTCATTGTCGGCATTTGAAAGTAATTAATCAAAATCAACATTCTTATGAGAAACTAGATTTTCAACAAGCTAGTAAAAGAGATGATTTTACATTATAATAAGAACAAATGTTCTAGAGGGTGAGAAAATGCAATTTTTAACGGATCGATTACTTAAAGGAATGAATCCTGAACAAGCAGAAGCAATTAAAGCAACAGAAGGTCCCCTGTTAATCATGGCGGGTGCTGGATCTGGAAAAACACGAGTGCTTACTCATCGTATCGCGTATTTAATGATTGAAAAAGGGATCGCTCCTTACAATATTTTAGCCATTACCTTTACAAATAAAGCAGCTCGAGAAATGAAAGACCGAGTGGGTCAAATTCTTGGAGGAGATTCAGAAAACGTATGGATTTCTACCTTTCACTCCATGTGTGTAAGAATTTTACGTAGAGACATCGACCGCATTGGTTATAACCGCAACTTTACTATTTTAGATTCAACGGATCAGCAGTCGGTTGTGAAAAGTATTTTAAAAGATAAGAACTTAGACCCGAAAAAATTTGATCCTCGTGGCATTTTATCAGTCATTAGCTCAGCGAAAAATGAACTGGTAACGCCTGAGCAGTTTTCAAAAGATACAGGAAGCTTTTACGAAGAAACAATCAGTGAGGTTTTTACTGAGTATCAGCGCAGACTTCGTAAAAATTCAGCTCTAGATTTTGATGATTTAATTATGCAGACGATTCACTTGTTTGAACGAATTCCTGAAGTGCTAGAGACTTATCAACGAAAATTTCAATATATTCACGTGGATGAGTATCAAGATACGAACCGTGCACAATATATGCTCGTAAAACAGCTGGCTTCTCGATTTAAAAACCTTTGTGTAGTGGGTGATTCTGACCAGTCGATTTATCGCTGGAGAGGAGCAGACATCGCAAACATTATGTCGTTTGAAAAAGACTATCCGAATGCACAAGTGATCATGCTTGAACAAAACTATCGTTCAACGAAAAAAATTCTAAACGCAGCAAATGAAGTCATTCAAAATAACCCGAATCGCAAGCCGAAAAATTTATGGACGGATAATCAAGATGGCCATAAAATTACCTATTTTCGGGCAGATAGCGAGCAAGGTGAAGCGCAGTTTGTCACGGGTAAGATAAATGAAATGGTTCAATCAGGCAAACGTAAACGCTCAGATATCGCGATTCTTTATCGCACAAATGCTCAATCGCGTGTGATGGAGGAAGTGCTGATGAAATCCAACATCGATTACACGATTGTTGGCGGCACGAAGTTCTATGATCGTAAAGAAATTAAAGATATTTTAGGTTACTTGCGCTTAGTCGCAAACCCAGCGGATGACATTAGCTTAACCCGAATTATTAACGTACCGAAACGTGGGGTTGGGGCAACTTCAGTTGATCGTATCGGAAATTATGCGAGAGATAACGACATGTCCATGTATGAAGCGTTGGGGTTAGGGGATTTTATCGGAATAAGTCCTAAAATCGCTAAAACCGTTATGGACTTTCGAGATTTCATCACTAACTTCACTCAGATGCAGGAGTATTTATCAGTAACGGAACTCGTAGAAGATATTTTAGAAAAATCAGGCTATCGTGAAGCGCTAAAAAAGGATAAAACAATTGAATCACAAAGTCGTTTAGAAAATATTGATGAGTTTTTATCTGTTACAAAAGCATTTGAAGAGGCGAGCGAAGATAAAAGCTTAATTGCTTTTTTAACAGATCTTGCGCTTGTTGCAGACATTGACCAATTAGATAAAGTAGAAACGACGTCAGAGCTTGTTACATTGATGACTCTTCACTCAGCAAAAGGGCTTGAATTCCCTGTGGTCTTTTTACTCGGCTTAGAAGAAGGTATTTTCCCTCACAGCCGATCGCTAACGGAAGAGGTAGAGATGGAAGAAGAACGTCGTCTTGCATATGTGGGGATCACACGTGCGGAAGAAGAATTATTCATCACCAATGCTCAAATGAGAACCCTTTATGGGCGAACCAACATGAATCCAGTTTCTCGTTTTATTGCTGAAATCCCTGTTGAACTGATCGAAGAACCGATGAAAAAGGAATCTTCTTCAAATCCATTTGGCATGAGAGGGAAAAGCGGTAGTTCGTTTAGTCAAAATAGACCACAATCTCGTAGACCGGTTAGTCGCCCAGCCCCAAATACAACAGGTGGTAGCGATATCAGTTGGGGTGTTGGAGATAAAGCGGAGCACGGTAAATGGGGAACTGGAACGGTCGTCAGTGTAAAAGGTCAAGGGGACTCAATGGAGTTAGATATCGCATTTCCAAGTCCTACAGGTGTGAAGCGTCTGTTAGCTAAGTTTGCTCCTGTGAAAAAAGTGACTTGATGAAAGGAAATAGGCCTATGCCACGTTCAACTGTTGAAAAAAGAGTATCAGATCTTCAGGATTTACTAAGTCAATACAATTATGAATATCATGTTTTGGACAAGCCATCTGTTCCAGACGTTGAGTACGATAAACTTTTACATGAATTAAAAGAACTAGAGGAGAAACATCCAGATCTGATGACACCAGATTCTCCTACGCAGCGGGTTGGAGGAGCGGTGCTTGAGCAATTTACAAAAGTAGACCACCGATCGCCGATGCTTAGTTTAGGTAACGCGTTTAATGAAGATGATTTGCGCGATTTTGATCGCCGTGTCCGTAAGATAGGTGATAACGATAACCTGTCTTACATTTGTGAGTTAAAGATTGATGGATTGGCCATTTCTTTGCGTTATAAAGATGGGTTATTTGTTCAAGGTGCGACGCGTGGAGATGGTTCTGTTGGAGAAGACATCACGGCTAATTTAAAAACGATTCGTTCGATTCCATTACGTCTTAGAAAGCCTTTTTCAATCGAGGTTCGTGGTGAAGCGTTCATGCCGAAAAATTCCTTTGTTGCGTTAAATAAAGAAAAAGAAAAAAGAGAAGAAGAACCGTTTGCTAATCCGAGAAATGCAGCTGCAGGATCTTTGCGACAGCTTGATCCAAGAATTGCAGCGTCACGAAATTTAGATTTATTTTTATATGGAATTGGCGATCCAGGTGAAACAGGGATCACATCGCAAAGTCAAGGATTGGATCTATTAAGTGGTCTTGGATTGAAAACAAATAAAGAACGTAAAAAATTAAACACTATTGAAGAAGTAATCGATTATATCAATGAATGGACGGATAAACGGGCAGACCTGCCTTATGACATTGATGGTATTGTCATAAAGGTAGATTCACTTTCTCACCAAGAAGAGCTCGGTGCAACAGCAAAAAGTCCGAGATGGGCAATCGCGTACAAGTTTCCAGCTGAAGAAGTTGTTACGGTTTTGCATGATATAGAGTTAAGCATTGGCAGAACGGGGGTTATCACACCTACAGCCCTTTTAGAGCCAGTAAGAGTGGCAGGCTCCACGGTTCAACGTGCATCGCTGCATAATGAAGACTTCATTCGTGAAAAAGATATTCACTTAGGTGATCACGTAGTTATTAAAAAAGCAGGTGACATTATTCCAGAAGTTGTCACTGTAATTTTAGATCGAAGAACAGGAGACGAACGTGAATTTAAGATGCCAACGCATTGTCCTGCTTGTGAAAGTGAACTCATACAGCTAGATGGGGAAGTAGCATTGCGATGTTTGAATCCGAAATGTCCTGCACAAATTCAAGAAGGTCTCATCCATTTTGTGTCTCGTAATGCGATGAACATCGATGGACTTGGCGAAAAAGTTATCACACAGCTTTTTAGAGAAAAGCTCATTGTAGACGTAGCAGATTTGTATCGTTTAACTATGGAACAACTCGTAGGATTAGAACGCATGGGTGAAAAATCAGCTTCGAATTTGATTAAAGCGATAGAGAGTTCAAAACAAAACTCACTTGAAAAACTTTTATTTGGACTAGGTATTCGTCATGTTGGAGCAAAAGCGGCAAAAACAATTGCTCAACATTTTGAAACGGTGGACGATCTAGTGCAGGCAACAGAAGAAAAACTTCTTTTGATCAATGAAATTGGTGACAAAATGGCTTCCTCGATCGTCACTTATTTTAACAAAGAAGATGTGCAAGAACTCATTGAAGAATTAAAAGAGGTCGGTGTTAATTTAACCTATAAAGGACCTAAATTGCACAGGGCTCAGAACGTTCATTCATTCCTCTCTGGCAAAACCATCGTGTTGACTGGAAAATTGACCAAATTGACACGAGAAGGTGCTAAGGAGAGAATAGAAATACTAGGTGGTAAAGTGACAGGAAGTGTTAGCAAAAAAACGGATCTACTCATTGCGGGAGAAGATGCGGGATCAAAACTGTCCAAAGCGCAGGACCTAGGTATTGCCATTTGGGATGAAAATCAACTCCTAGAAGAAATCAACGAACAAGAGGTGTAAGTCATATGAAAAAATGGATAGCATCAACAGTGGGTGTTTCGATCCTACTTGGAGGATGTATACCTTCATTTCAAAAAGATGATAAAGTCACTCCAGAAAATGGACCAGAAGATGAAAGCCAAACGGTTATCATCCCTGATTTTCAAATATCAGATGAATATTATAAAACACCTGTCCCTTTTGAAGCATCCTTGTCCAGAGGAATGGTCGTACAAAATATTGATTCAAACTATGATATTGCCGAGTTTGAGAATGGGCTTCTGAGAATTGCTAAAAGAGAATTTTCCACTGGAGATTACTATTTTAAAGAAGGTCAGTTCTTGGACAGTGAGACCGTTTCCAGCTGGTTAAAACGTGAATGGACAGACGACCAGCTAAAAGAGCAGCTAGAAGATGATGAAGATGATATCACAACTGTAGAAAATCTTGGTCTAAATCCAAAGGATAGCCCCAGTGATGATCTAACCCGCGAAGAACGTGCAAAAAATAGTCCGGAGTATTTGGCTCAAATCTTGGAACATAATTTATATGGGGAAGAAGATGGTCAACTAGGTGGCGTTGTTATTGGTCTCGCGATGAACTCAGTTTATTATTATCGAGATGATGACGATCCGTTTGGACCAAGGTATAAAGAAGAGATTTCACAAGGTAAAATTGAAGAAGAGGGACAAAAAATTGCACAAGAAGTCATAAAACGCTTACGTGAAATATCTGCAAGCTCTCCTGATAAGAAAGAACTTGCTGAAGTTCCCATCACAATTGCACTTTTTAAACAAGAGCCAGAAGGCTCTGTTATTCCAGGTACTTTCTTTTATTACGCATCAGCAAATGAAGGTGAAAACACTTTAAGTGATTGGACGCCGGTTAAAGAGGATTATGTATTATTCCCATTACCTAAAGCAGACGAAAA
Source organism: Jeotgalibacillus marinus (assembly GCF_040801915.1). Classification (NCBI taxonomy): domain Bacteria; kingdom Bacillati; phylum Bacillota; class Bacilli; order Caryophanales; family Caryophanaceae; genus Jeotgalibacillus; species Jeotgalibacillus marinus. The sequence goes on from NZ_JBFMIA010000006.1 coordinate 32,975, forward strand.
ATTTCTTGACGATGACACAACCTTCAAGAACTTTAAACAAGACATTGAATCCTATTTCCCGAAAGATAATAATGTCATAGGAAGAGGGTTTTACCAAGGAGACAAAATGTCTAAGTTGAAAATTGATATTTCAATTCAGTTCTATGGCAAGGCAGAAATCATTGGCTACACACAATATGTCGCGGGGAAAATTATAGACGACTTTCCTTCATCTTTGGATATTGAAGTGAATATTACATCAGGCAATGGACAAGAAGCGCTCATTTTAAAAGAGCCAGATGATACAGAACCATGGATTCATATGTTCAATAATTGAAACTAAAGAGCAAGCGGCTCGTTATTCTACAAATTTAATCAATTAATATTTTATGAACAGTAAGAAAGAAGGAGGGCAACATGCCCTCCTTCTTTTTTCATTGTTGTGGTTGTATATTCCAAATGTCTTTTGCATACTGACTCACAGTACGATCGCTAGAAAAGAATCCGGATTGAGCGATATTGTGAATGCTCATTTGGAGCCATCTATCACGATCACTATAGGCATCTGCCACATTTTCTTGTGCTTTTACATAAGCGTGGAAATCTTTTAATAAAAAGTACTGGTCATTCTCCATTAAAAGAGAATCAGAGATTGTTTCAAAATCATAAAAAGAATCACGAAAGAATCCTGATGTCAGTTGATCCACAACTTTTTTGATTCGACGATCATTATGATAGTAATCATGAGAATGGTAGCCACCGTGCTTTTCATATTGCATAACTTGATCAGCCTTCAGACCAAAGATAAATATGTTTTCAGGACCAACTAAGTCTGCAATTTCTACGTTTGCACCGTCTTGTGTGCCCAGTGTGATCGCACCATTCATCATGAACTTCATGTTCCCAGTTCCTGAGGCTTCTTTACTTGCAGTGGAAATTTGTTCGCTAACATTCGTTGCAGGAATGATTTTTTCCGCTAATGAAACATTGTAGTTTTCTAGAAAAACAACTTTTATATAATCTTTTGTCACAGGATCATTGTTCACTACTTTTGCCACAGAGTGCACTAGTTTTATTATCTTTTTTGCATAATCATATCCTGGTGCTGCTTTTGCCCCGAAAATAAACGTACGAGGGTAGGGCTTGTAAGATGAATTCTCTTTCATTTGATTGTATAAATACATGATATGTAACAAATTTAATAGTTGGCGTTTATATGCATGTAACCTTTTAATTTGAACATCAAAAATTGAGTTTTCATCAATTTTTAGATTGTTTCGGTCATGAATGATTCGTGCTAATTCCTGCTTTTTCTTAAGCTTAATCTCGTTAATTTGCTGTTGGTAGGAGGAATCATTTGCATATGAAGATAGCTTTTTCAATTCTTCTGTGCGATACACCCAGTCCGGACCAATTGCATTAGAAATGGCTGAGTTAAGCTCAGGATTTGCTTGCACCAACCAACGACGATGCGTAATTCCATTGGTTTTATTATTAAATCGATCAGGGTAGAACCCATAAAAATTTTTCATTTCCCTCATTTTCAAAATTTCAGTGTGGAGCTTTGCAACTCCATTTACACTATGACTACCAACAATTGAAAGATGCGCCATTTTCACATAACCGTGAGCGACAATGGCCATTTGTTCGATACGATCCCAATCCCCAGGATATTGTTCCCATAATTCTTTGCAAAAGCGTTTGTTGATTTCTTCAATGATCATGAAAATACGAGGAAAGAGAGGCTTGAACAACTCAACCGACCATTTTTCTAATGCTTCTGAGAGAATAGTGTGGTTCGTATACGAAATAGTATTCGTTACGATACTCCACGCTTCTTCCCATCGCATACCTTCCTCATCAATCAAAATGCGCATGAGTTCTGGGATGGTGAGAGCAGGGTGAGTGTCGTTAATGTGAATCGCTACATATTCGTTAAAATGATACAGGTGGTCATGATTCTTCTTGTAATCTCTAATAATGCTCATTAAACTAGCTCTTACAAGGAAGTATTGTTGTTTTAAACGCAAAATTTTCCCGTCATTTGAAGTATCATTTGGATAAAGATATTCTGAAATTTGCTCGGTGTCTCGTTTGTATTGCATAAAGTCTTTGTGGGGAGGGAAGTGTTTAGCTGGTTCTGCTCCCCAGAGTCTTAATGTATTTACTCGATCCGTGTCATAGCCGATCACGGGCATATCAAACGGCACAGCCAGGACTGTTTCAGCATGCTCATGAACGTAGGTTAGTTTTCCGCTTTTGTCGATCCATTGAACATCGCCCCAAAACGGAACTTCAATAGCAAGATCAGGTTTGCGAACTTCCCATACATTGCCGTTTCGTAACCACTGCTCTGGTAGCTCAACTTGGTATCCATCGATTATTTTTTGCTCGAAAAGACCGTGTTTATAACGAATTCCATGTCCATAACCTGATAGTTTGAGTGAAGCCATAGAATCAAGAAAACAAGCTGCTAGACGACCCAATCCACCATTACCTAGGCCTGCGTCTGCTTCCTCTTTTTCTAATTCACGAAGATCAATGCCTAATTCTTCTAACCCTTGTTGAACCATATCTTTTACGCCAAGATTAATAAGAGAACTAACGAGTAGACGGCCGAGTAAGAACTCAATAGAAAGATAATACACTTCTTTATGCTCGCCTTTACGCGATTCCTCATTTGATGCGATCCAATTCGTGCTGACGTGTTCACGCACCATCATGCCAAGTGCTTGATAGTGGTCTCGTTTTGTTGAGTTCTCAAAGGAGACACCGGATGATTGTTCCAGACGTTGTAGAAATGACGCTTTAAATCTTTCTTTATCATTGAACATAGATTTTAGCGCCTCCTTTGTAACTTAGAATAAAGATTAACATATTCACTTGCTGATCGAGCCCAGCTATAATCTCCTGACATCGCATTTTCCATGAGCGCAGGCCATGCTTTTTTATGCTGATAGAAGGATAGAGCACGCTTAATGGAGTGCTTCATATCGTGTGCGTTGTAATCGGTAAATGTAAAGCCATTTCCAGATAAATAAGTCTCATTTAACGATTGAACGGTATCATTTAAACCACCTGTTTCACGCACAATGGGGATGGTTCCGTATTGTAGCGAGATTAACTGACTTAATCCACATGGTTCGAATAATGATGGCATCAAAAAAAAGTCAGCGCCAGCATAAATACGATGCGCGAGCGCCTCACTGAAGCCGATGTAGACGCCTGTTTTATCTGGATAAGTGGAGGCTAAATGATTAAAATATTCTTCAAATTCAGGGTCACCACTTCCTAAAACAACGAGTTGAATGTTTTCTTCTTCTAAAAGCTCATGCATTATACGCTTGACAAGTGACAGTCCTTTTTGTTCAGTAAGCCGAGTTACCATAGCAATAACTGGAGTATCTTGAACGAGCGGTAGGTTAAACTCTTCTTGTAATGCTGCTTTATTTTCAGCTTTTTTTGCGAGCGTTGTGTGACTATAATTCGCTTCAATGAGCGGGTCTTTTTCTGGGTGATAGCTATCTGTGTCGATGCCGTTAATAATGCCCTGTAGCTTGAATGATTGCTCACGTAACAGTCCATCGAGATTTTCACCAAAGAATGGTGTTTGGATTTCATTTTTATATGTAGGGCTGACAGTAGTCAATGCGTTTGAAGTTAGAATGGCACCTTTCATAAAGCTTACAGAGCCATTAAATTCTAACTCACCTGAATGAAAATAGTGTGAATCTAAACTTAAAAGATCCTCAAGAATGCCTTGAGGGAATAAACCTTGAAACTGTAAATTGTGAATCGTAAATACAGTGCGAATATCACGGTAATATGGATCGTTACGGTATTTTCGATCAAGAAGGAATGGCACCATACCGGTATGCCAATCGTGACAGTGAATAAGATCAGGTTTAAAAGGGATCATTGGAATTGCTTCTAAAATAGCTTGGCAAAAAAATGAAAAACGTTCTCCATCGTCGTAGTGACCATACAGAGAATCGCGTTTAAAATAATATTCGTTATCGATGAGATAGTAAGTAATCCCGTCGTGAATGAGTGTTTCAATACCGCAAAATTGCTTTCGCCAGCCAACTTGCACGGTCAGTGATGTGACTTTTTTCGCTTTTGTTAACAGTTCATCGGGAATCAACGAATACTTTGGCAAGATTACGCGCACATCAGCATTTAGTTTTTTTAGTTCTTTAGGTAGAGCCCCAGCTACATCACCGAGGCCTCCGGATTTTACAAATGGTGCACATTCTGCCACTGCGAATAGGACTCTCACTTACTCACCGCCATTTCACGAACACTGCCCTTTCGAAGAACGAGTGGCTTGTCTGGTGTTCCCTTTAAAGTAACGCCATCTAATACACGTACATTTTTATCTAGAATGACATACTCTAGTGTACAATTTTCTCCAATATGACTTTTTTGCATGACGATACAGTTTTTAACGAGAGCTCCTTCGCCAATTTTCACAGCTCTAGAAATAATACTGCTGTCAACGTTGCCTTTGATCGTTGCACCATTAGCAATCATCGAATTTGTGACAACAGATTCTGCCGAGTAGCGGGTAGGAGGTTCATCTTTTACCTTTGTAAAAACGGGTCTGTCGCTTGAAAACAACTGGTTCCAAACCGAATGATCAAGAAGATCCATGGAGTGGTTGAAATAGGATCTTATCGAATTCATGACTGCAACATAACCATTATGGTTATACGTACCGATGTTGTAGTTATGCAATGTTTGATTGGCGACATCCGAAATACTAATAAATTGAGAGGTTTTGCGATTTTCAATAAGTTCAATCAGCAAGGATTTCTTCAAAATATACATTTCAAGGGATTGGTCATGGCTCATCAGCTCTGTGATATCGTGATCGTGAATCAAGTGCTCGGCCAACGCTTCCTCAATATCAACGTTTGTAATCACATAGCTATTGGCAATAAAGACATAATCTTGATGGCTGCGTTTGAAAAAATCAATATGTTGCTCTAATCGAGCAAATGAACCTACACTACTATTTTCATTCGGTTCAAAACAGGGAGGGAAGAAAAACAAGCCATTTTTTTTTCGATCTAAATCCCAATTTTTACCTGAACCGATGTGATCCATTAATGAACGGTACTGATGCTTCGGAAAAATGGCCACACTCTCAACGCCTGAGTTGACCATATTTGAAAGAATGAAATCAATGAAACGATAGCGCCCTGCAAATGGAATAGAAGCAGCAGAGCGGTTTAATGTAAGATCTTGAAGGCCTTCAATCAAATTGGTTGCATCGATAACTCCTAACAAGCGGCTCATGCGATCACGTCCTTTCTTAGCTGTTCAACCATATGTTCGGTCACCAGAATGATTTCTGTGGAACCATTTTCAGGTTCGATGGTGACCCCATCTGGAATAGTAATTTTCTCTGGTACGATGGCCCGTCTTACAATCGCGTTTTGTCCAATGACGGCATCAGGCATAACAACTGCTTCTTCGATAAAAGTTCCTTTTCCAATTTCTACGCCTTGAAAAATTACTGAATGTTGTACCTTTCCTTCGATATAGCAGCCTTCATTTACAAGTGATTCTCGAACCTCTGCCAAAGAGGATAGGTATTGTGTTGGTCGGTTAGGGTTTTGTGAATAAATTCGCCAAGAATGATCGAATAAATTCAATCCAGGATTTTCTTCGAGAAGGTCCATGTTGGCTTCCCACAAGCTTTTCACAGTCCCAACATCTTTCCAATAACCTTCAAATGGATACGCCATCAATCTTTTTCCTGCATTTAAAAACAAAGGAATGATATCTTTACCAAAGTCATGAGTTGAAGCAGTATTGATGTTATCCATTTCTAAGTATTTCTTTAAATATTCCCATTTAAAGATATAGATTCCCATTGATGCGAGGTTGTTTTTTGGATGAGCTGGTTTTTCTTCAAATTCTGTAATTTCCATATTACTGTTTGTATTCATAATCCCAAATCGACTTGCCTCATCCCAAGGAACTTCGATAACTGAAATTGTGGCTTCCGCTTCATTTTGAATATGGTAATCAAGCATTTTGGAATAATCCATTTTGTAAATATGATCGCCTGATAACACAAGAACGTATTCGGGGTTATAGTGCTCGATATAATTCATATTCTGATAGATTGCATTTGCTGTACCACTATACCATTTAACACCTGAAGCTTCTGTATAAGGAGGAAGGACAGTCACGCCTCCATTACGTCGATCAAGGTCCCATGCGCTTCCTATACCGATATACGAGTTTAATACAAGAGGTTGATACTGTGTGAGAACACCTACTGTATCAATCCTTGAATTCGTGCAGTTACTTAGAGTGAAATCAATAATGCGGTATTTTCCTCCAAATGGAACAGCAGGCTTAGCAATGCTTGTTGTGAGTGAGTGGAGCCGGCTCCCTTGTCCTCCTGCTAATAGCATTGCCACACATTTTTTCTTTACCATAATGTCACACTCCTTAGTCGCTAGTTTGGAGATCACTGAAAGGTCACTTTGACGGTTTCCATACGGTTATGCCGTATGGAGGTATTTGAATGGAAAAAGATTGATTACGGTTGTGCGCGTTTATATTTTGCGTCGCTATTTTGCTTTTATGGTCTTTACCTGTCCCTCCATAAGATTCAAGATTACTGTTAAACACTTCTTGCCACTTTCCTTCAAATGGAACACCAATTTGAAAGGAATCATAGGTGGTGTTGGTAAAATTGCACGCGATCAGAAGGGTTTGGTTTTTACGTTTACCTCGACGAATGAAAGTGAAAATACTTTGTTCAGCGTTATCTGCATCAATCCATTCAAACCCTTTTTGATCATGGTCGTATGCATGTAGTGCTTTCTCTTTGTGGTAAAAAGATAAAAGATCCTTTGTAAAACGATCCATTTTCGCATGAGACTCATAATCTTTTAAGAACCAGTCTAAACCTTGGACAAACTTCCATTCATCATATTGTCCAAACTCGGCTCCCATGAATAAAAGTTTTTTCCCAGGGTGGACCATCATAAAACTTAACAGCAGGCGAAGCTGCGCAAACTTTTCCCAATACTCTCCGGGCATTTTATGCAAGAGAGAGCGCTTTCCATGCACAACTTCGTCATGAGAAAGTGGTAAAATAAAATTTTCTGTATATGCATAAAGGAGTGAGAAGGTCATTTTATGGTGATGATGTTTTCTTTCGGACGGTGGCAGTTCCATATACGCCAACAGATCATTCATCCAGCCCATATTCCATTTATAATTAAAGCCTAATCCACCTTCGTGAACAGGCGATGTTACTTTTGGCCAATCAGTAGAATCCTCAGCCATCATCAGGAAATGAGGGTTCTCATTAAAGACTGCAGTATTCAACTCTTGTAAAAATTCAACCGTATACGGATTAGGTGCAGGTGGTTCACTGTTTGCCCAATAAAGCATATTGGCCACTGCATCCACACGTAAACCATCAATACGGAACATTTCCATCCAAAAAAGAGCATTCGAAATTAAAAAGCTCCGAACTTCTCCTTTAGCTAAATTAAAATTCGCTGTTCCCCATTCCAAATTTTCTCGATCGCTAAAGGTGTCATATTCAAACGTTGGTTCACCATCGAACATATAAAGACCATGAGCATCCTTGCAAAAATGTCCAGGCACCCAATCAAGCAAAACCCCAATATCCGCTTGATGGCAGTGATCAATGAAATACATTAAATCGTGCGGTGTGCCAAAACGACTTGTGGGAGAGAAGTAGCCAGTTCCTTGATACCCCCATGATGCGTCTAAAGGATGTTCAGTAAGCGGGAGTAGTTCAATGTGTGTGAACCCCCGCTGTTTAACATAAGGAATCAATTCATCAACAAGTTCTCGGTATGTAAAATAAGAGCCATCTTCTTTTGTTTTCCAAGAATTTAAGTGTAGTTCATAAATCGAGAGAGGTCTTTCGTAAATAGGGCGTCTTTTGCGGACACGTTGCCGATAAAGCTTGTCGTTCCAAGAGTAACCCTTGAGATCATACACAATCGAGGCGGTATTTGGACGGACCTCTGAATAAAAAGCATAGGGATCTGCTTTTAAAATTGTTTCACCATTTTTTGTAGTAATCGCGTATTTGTAGAGCTCCCCTTCTAAGTTATGATCGATGAGAAGTGTCCAAATGCCTTCATCATTCAATTTTTCAAGGGGATGATGAGTGCTGTTCCACTGATTAAAATCCCCAACAACTGAAACCGACTTTGCGTGAGGAGCCCAAACAGTAAAACGTGTAATAATATCTTTACGTGATTTAACCAACTGAGCACCGAAAAATCTGTGAGCTCGATGTAGTGTACCTTCATGGAATAAATGAACATCAAATTCGCTAGGTGCTAAGATCATGGATGGACCACATCCTTTCAAAAGATTTTCTAGTACTCTAGTAGTACATATTCTACAAAGACTTAGAAAAACCCTTGATAAAATTGCATTTTTTTAGAATTGTTCAAATTTTATTATTGGAAGCGCTTTAAAAATGATGGAGTGAGTTGAAGAGGAGAAATCTTGACGTGAGTGCTTTGCGAAAATTTGCACTTTTTTTCCATTCAATGGGTGAATACATGCAGGTTTTGCGCATTTACGTGCCGGGGTCTGTTACTACATTTACCAGTATTCCATAATGCTGAAAATGAGAAATATAGATAAAAAAACCGGAATGTGGGGAACCACATTCCGGTTTCATTTTGTAAAGAAATCCTACTTACGCTTCTGTTCTAATTATTTGTTTGATTCAACTTCATGAACTTTTTCAAATGAGTCATAACCTGCACGAGTAACTTTTCGAGATCCACCAGTCATCTTGCTGACTAGAATGATTGCAAGTAAGCTCAAGAAGAATCCTGGGATCATTTCATATAAGAATCCGCTTAGGTCGAATACATATACCCAAAGGATAACCGTAATTGTACCAACAAGCATACCTGCAAGAGCTCCCCAACGGTTCATCCCTTTCCAGTATAGACTCAAGAGAATTGCTGGACCGAATGCAGAACCAAATCCTGCCCATGCATTACTAACAAGGTCCAAAATTGAACTATCAGAATTAAGTGATAGTGAAACAGCGACAATTGCAACCAAAAGCACAGACACGCGTCCGACGAATACTAGCTCTTTATCTGAAGCCTTACGTTTCAAGAACGTGTTATAAAAATCTTCTGTCAACGCACTTGATGTTACAAGAAGCTGTGAAGAAATCGTGCTCATAATTGCTGCTAAGATGGCAGCTAATAAGAACCCAGAAATCATTGGGTGGAACAGTACTTGAGAAAAGAACACGAAGATTGTTTCTGGATCCGCTAGCTCTTCTCCTTTAGTCGTTACATAAGCTAATCCAGTTAATCCAGTAAATACAGCACCAATGACGCCTATAACCATCCAACTTATACCGATACGACGAGCTGTTTTTAATGCTTTTACATCGCGAATCGCCATAAAACGTACGATGATATGAGGTTGTCCAAAGTAACCAAGTCCCCATGCCATTAATCCAAGAAATCCTAAAACGGTTGTTCCTTCAAAGAACGATGTTAAGGTAGGATCGATACTGTTTAGTGTATCGAATGTTGGACCAACCCCACCAAGTTCGATAAATGCAACAATAGGTACAAGAATCAGTGCAACAAACATGATACACCCTTGAACAAAGTCAGTCATACTTACAGCTAAGAATCCACCAAAAAGTGTGTAAGCAAGTACTACACCTGCTGTAACAATTAATCCAGTGAAGTAATCAAAACCGAAAGCACTTTCAAATAATACGCCGCCTGCTACCATTCCTGATGAAGTATAGACGGTAAAGAAGATAATAATTACAATTGCAGATACAAAACGTAAAATTTTCGTGTTATCTACGAAACGGTTTTCAAAATAATCCGGAATTGTAATTGAATCATTTGCCACTTCTGTGTATGTACGTAAACGAGGTGCGACAAAAACATAACTTAAATAAGCCCCGATTGATAAACCAACCGCTATCCACATGCCCGATAGACCGGAAACATAGATCGAGCCTGGTAAACCAAGTAACATCCAACCACTCATATCAGATGCTCCTGCTGACAATGCTGTAACGGCAGGGCCTAACTTTCTACCTCCCAACATGTATTCTGACAAGTCGCCAGTAGATTTTTTGTAGGCATACAAACCAATACCAAGCATAACTACAAAATAAATAGCGAGTGAAAGGTAAATTTCAAATCCTATTTCACCGGTTCCCACCAAATCTCCCCTTCGAAAAATGAATTTTTTTGTCTAAGATCCTTAAAAGATACTTATAGTTGAATAACCTATCAAATAAAGAACCTTAATTCAAGTGAGTTTAACTAAGAAGCGGATAGTGAATTAGTCTTAAGTCCCTATAACAATAGGGTTCAGGAGACTTTCATAAAAAAAAAAAAATAATAATATTCTGAATATTTAAATGCGATATTTGTCATATTTTTGGGGAAGTTTGTAAGTGTTGGGGAGTTAGAAAAACATTTTTAAGTACAGAGAAACAACATGACTATTTACATAAAATAGGTAAAGAATTTAAATTGTATTTTTTAGATGGAAAAACGTTAAAAGGGAAACTGTTAAAGGTGTTAAATACGAAATCATTTTGGAAGTGGAAACTATTCAAGGTGAGATAAAAGAAGCTTCAGTGTTTAAAGGTGCGATTAAATACATTACTTGAGTTATAGCATGGAAATTGTTTCGTTTGATATAATGGAAGCGCAATCAAATAGCGATATTGTGATTACTAGATTTGCACAAAGGGGAATGTATCAAATGAAATCTTTTAGAAAAATTGAAGTGTTAGAATCAAAAGGTCTTGTTATTGACGACGAACTTAAAAAACAAGCTGAAGATTACGGTTTTATACTCAAGTATAGAGCACCTGCTTCATTATCGTGGTCTTGGCAATGAGCCAATTAAAACTTATGATCGTAGCATTTATTACAATGCTTGTGGTTTTTCTGATTATAGAATGGCTATTTCCAACAGAAATAACTTTTCGTTATGTATTTAGTTACATTATGATGTTTTTTGCATTGTCTCTTGGAAACTATATTGGTCAGAAGAGACGAAAGAAATCTTAAAATTGTGTAAGATTAGTATTGTGGCGAAAAAGAGTGACCCCCCTTGGGTTTGCTTTTTTTCGTTAATCGCTCATTTTCTAATCGAGATTAGAATGCCTTAAGGTGTGTTTGTTACCTATAAGGGGTAAACATAAGGGGAACAACCTAAAAAGGGCTATATGAGCCTTATATGGCGTCTGTCAATGGTGAATGTCTGACTGAAGGGGTAACGGAGGGGGATTTAAGGAGTGGATTGACTCACTAGACCCCGAACCCTCTTATGGAATAACGTAAACAGATTGCAGCTGAAAAGAAGCGTGGGTTATTGTCGTGGTTGTTTGGTGTGAGGTATGGATGTAAATAAGGGTTATAAATATTTAGCGGGGTGCTTTTTATGAATGAAATTGATTACTCTTTGTGGTTATCTGCTGGTGCGGTTGCTCTATCTGCATTTACATTTTACGAGAAACTGTATAAATCTAGAGCAGTTATTAAAATAGCAGAAAGTAGTTCGAAGCTTTTTTATTCAAAACTAGAACCTACGGAGGGCGATCCGTATTATTTATTGATGAGCACGACAATCATTAATAAAAGTAGTGAGCCTATCTCTATTCATCGTTTTGAATTTCTCAGCAATGAAACTGGACTTCTAGTACATGACCCTTTTTATTCTGTGGAAGATGAATACACTTTAGGAAATGGTATATATGTGGAAGTTTCAACAAACCAGCATATTCTACCAGTAAAGACCTTGAAGCCATATGAATCTATCACAGGAATCATTGCTTTTCATCACTATGGCGCCAATAGTTACGGGGTCATTGAAGAAGGAATAATAAAAGGTAAATTAACTCTACGTACTTCTAGAAAATCATTTTCTAAAAATATTAACGTAGCATCGGAAGGTTTTATAGACATTTGAAAACCGGGCTATACATACTTGTCGATAATAAATCGTGTAGTGGTTACTCATGGGAATTTACGTAATATCCATTATGTCGCTTAACTACACTAAAGTGCGTCCCTGCATAAAAGGCTTTTTACGGTTCTCATTAATTACGTCCATTCATTTTTTTATGCAGCCTCTATAAAGAAACAATCAAACACCGTCAAATCAACGTTTACCATTCATTACCTTTGATATAAATCTGCATAAAATACTGTATATTTTTTGTCAAGATACAACAAAAAAGCCATGAAGGAATGATCCTACACGACTTATTGCGCTTTAAATTTGTGAGAATAAAATTGATAATTGATCAAACTAACTGCATTGAAACTTATAGCCCCATGAACTCTATAATCACAGAATTGTTCAAGTTTCACAACATTTTCTCTTTTAGTTACTTCTCTATTTACTGCATTCACGTTTATGTTCATGCTCTTGTTATTTGGATCCATCATCATTTCAACCATTTTGTCTACAAGATCATTGTGCTTTAAACTTTCATACCCAATATGCTACATTTTTGATTGAGATAGAATTGATCTTGCTGCTCCGTAGACTAGTAGGGCATAGATACTTGATAATACGCCTTCCAACCAGCATCTCCATCATTATTTGCATAAGGTGACATAATTAGAGTAGCCATTCTCATATTTCCTTGTAAATCAATATAACTTAAATCATATGCCATTTGATTTAAATAAATAGGTGGTGCCTCTTCCACTCTGTACCGTTCTGATCCAGAAAGGAAATGAAAACCATCATGCATAGTAAACGATCTTTGGTTAAGGCTAAGAATTTCGATTCCATCACCATGATTAAAAATGGTTGATGTAAAATTCATATCCGCTACATGGGCAAATTGATTTATAGAAGTCGTTTGGTATTCAACGTTAAACTGAAACATATTAGGTACTAATTCATCTACTTCTACTATCAGTTTTCCTAATCCCATAGGAGCTTCCATCTCAAAGACACCTTCACTCATTTCATACTCATACATAGTCAGCCACCAGTCAGCAAAAGGAGTATTTTGTTGGTTCATAAATGGAGATCCATCTTTTTCTAATTGCTCATCCATTTCACCTGTACTAGCTGAAGCATCCACTGGTAGATAAAAACCAAATACGAGAACAGCAAACAAAAACACCTTACTAATCATCTTCATTCAAAAAACCTCCTATACTTATTTGTATCAATTTACAATACTATCATGTTGCTAGATAAGAATGTAAGCGCTTTAATAAAAGGAGTAAAAACAACAGAACGTGAAATGCGGGTGAAATTTTTATTATTTTACATAATAAAACCGACTACACCTTAAATATGTAGCCGGTTGGCTGTCAATCTATTCAAGAAAATCCAAGTATTTTTCAATCTCTTGTTGTGCTAATTCTAACTCATCAAAAAAATCTTTCTCGTATTCTTCTAATTCCCGCTCAAACTCATCTATATCAATATGATTAGGATCAATTTCATCTACATCTATTTTATGAAAATAGTGAATAGCAATTTTGTTCAAATGTAGTGCGGCAGATGCTAATGGTCCAGTTATATACGGGCTGTTTTCTTTATAACCCTCGTAATCAAATTCGGTCAATTGTTCCATATTACCGTGTATAAACATCATTTCAAAAAAATCAATGTCAAGACCAAACATATTATGTTCGGGTTCTTTACCCGCTTCAATTGCCTCATAGTCTTCTCTTAAAAAATTTTCAATAGCAATCAATGAATCATAAATTTCTTGCGGTGATTTCGGTTCTCTTTCCTCTTCTTCTTTGGACTCATTTCCCTCTGTTGCGTCTTCTGTGGCCTCTGTGGATGTGACTGTTTCTTTTACTCCACATGCAGCGAGTAATAAAATTAATGCTGTAAACAATATCGTCATCTTTTTCATGATGGTAGATCCTCCTTCGTTAGCCACTCTTTTGTTCTATTTTGTCCTGTTTCAAATGCTTCTTTAGCCACTTCAAAGGATACGTTAAACTTTTCAGCAACTAATTCTGTTCGCTCGTCATCGTCTAGATCATCGTAATCCTCATGGTAAGCCAACTCCCACCAATAGAAAAACATTTCAAATTGTTCTTCTGTCGGATAGGTGTCTTTATTCATTGCGACCTGACTTGTGCCAGCCGCTCCGTAATCGTATTCAAATTTTCCATCTTCGTAAACGGTTCGCCCCATTGAGTAGCCACCCGCATCATATTGCCTTTCATCATCGATAAAGAATATAAATGTTTTATTTTTCGATCCTTCATTTACGAGTTTTTCAGAAATTAATTGCATTCCCTCTTCGTCGATTGAAAAAATATCGTTTGGAATGATCCAGTAGTTATGAAATCCATTTGGCAGAACTTCATGTTCAACCACCGGATAGCCCGGAACGTCTTTATTTTGCTCTGTGTCGTCTTTTTCTTCTTCTTTGGACTCAATACCTTCTGAATCGTCTACGACCTTTGTAGAGACTTCTGTATCTTCTGTCGGCATCATGACCGAACCCGCTACAAGCAAAACGGAACCGATGACCAATTTTTTAAGCGTAGCCTTTGATACTTTCGTCCCTTCTGCTTTTCTTTTCCTCCAATCAATAAATACAAAGATTAGTAATCCTAACCCTATAATTGCTAGTGTTGATGCTAAAAGTTCCATGCTGTTAGTTCCTCCTGCTGTGTTGTGTTCTTGTCAAAACTTTATTAATTTGACGTTGAACGCAGAAGAATAGCAGTTTCATATTCTTTTGTAAAATGTTGTTTTTTTCTGATGATTTTATTAACAAGAAACGCCCTGCTGCATCCACACGGACACCGGCAAGGCGTTTTTAGTGAACATCAGCCATGTATTGGTTACTCATGGGAGCGTCCATTCCGGTCAATCAATCATCATTTAGGCTCTAGCCAATTGTAAAATTGGACCTTTTTAACCAATGGTCTATTTAGTTCACGTTCACGTATAGTATTGCTTTTACAACACTACCTATACTTTTATCGGTTTAGGAATATACTTAGTGCAATAAACTGCATTATTTTCGACATTGATCTAAATGTTATTTATAATAATAATTATTATTTGATTGAAGAGGTGACAAGATGGCTGAAGGAAAAAAGAACGTCGATGACTATTTGCAAGAGGGTATTTATGGAGCGAAAGATACGTTGCCTGATGAACGAAGAATGTACCTCGGTACCATTCGAGAGCGTATTGAACTCGTACTGTTACAAAATCAATTACGTGAAGATGAGTTATATCCTGAGGTGGAGCAAGCAATTAAGGCTTACCCGGATATTCATTTATATCTAAATGGCAACATGGCTTATCGATTTTTATCAAAATACATTCAGCTTGCGTCAAACACAAATGCTTCTTATACAGTTGTTACAAACAAAGAGCATAACTCGCCGTACGGTTTAGTAGCAGCCCATGGTGCAGCCGTTGAGAGAGAAGAAATTGACATTCAAAAAAGAACTTCAAAGGACGATAAGAATAAATCAAAGGGATCTTTTTTCAGTAAGTTATTTGGGGAAAATAAATAATAAAAACAACTGTGGCTGCCGAGAAATTATCGGTAGCCAAATTTTTTTCTTCTATTGAAAAAGGGCGAGATTCTGTTCCATTCATACTATCGAATCTTTGCATGATTGAAAGGTTTCCACAGCTCTATCCTTTGTTAGCCCTAAAAATAGCGAACATCTCGACTTCTATTTGCCTTATAAAGCGCCTTTTTGGTATGATAAACAGTATTGTGAGTGTTCGAACATAAGCGGAGGTGACTGACACAATGACGAAAATTACAACAGATGAAGTAAAGCACGTAGCACATTTGGCTCGGCTATCCATTACAGAGCAAGAAGCAGAAAAATTTGCTGATCAATTAGGTGCCATCATCACCTTTGCAGAGCAGCTTAATGAACTAGATACAACGAACGTTGAACCAACAACTCATGTACTAGATATGAAAAATATTATGCGTGAAGACAAATCAATCGAGGGACTTCCTCGTGAAGATGTATTAAAAAATGCTCCAGACCATCAAGATGGCCAAGTTAAAGTGCCAACAATTTTAGAATAAGGAGGGACAGCGATGTCTTTATTTGATCATAAGCTAGCAGATCTTCAAGCGCTTCTACATAAAAAAGAAATCACTGTTACAGACCTTGTTAGACAATCTTACAAGCGTATTGCTGAAGTGGATGACAAAGTTCAAGCGTTCTTAACACTAGATGAAGAACGTGCATTAGCTCAAGCTGAAAAGCTACAATCTAAGGTTTCATCAAGCGATAATGGTCTTTTGTTTGGTATGCCGATTGGTGTAAAAGATAACATTGTCACAAAAAACTTACGCACAACTGCAGCGAGTAAAATTCTTGGCAACTTCGATCCGATCTATGATGCAACCGTCGTGAACAAGCTACAAGCGGCTGACGCAATTACAATCGGTAAGTTAAACATGGATGAATTTGCAATGGGATCTTCAAATGAAAATTCTCATTTCGCGAAAACAAAAAATCCATGGAATCTAGAAACGGTTCCAGGTGGATCATCAGGTGCTTCTGCAGCATCTGTAGCAGCGGGAGAAGTTTTGTTTTCACTTGGATCAGATACAGGTGGTTCAATCCGTCAACCAGCATCTTTTTGTGGAGTCGTTGGATTAAAACCAACTTACGGTCGTGTTTCTCGTTTCGGCTTGATCGCATTTGCATCATCACTTGATCAAATTGGTCCAATCACACGAAACGTTGAAGATAATGCTTATTTATTACAAGCGATTGCTGGACTAGATCCAAACGATTCGACGTCAGCAAACGTTTCTGTGCCTGATTATAAAGCTGCACTTACAGGTGACATTAAAGGATTAAAAATTGCTGTGCCGAAAGAATACCTAGGCGAGGGTGTAAGTGAAGAAGTACGCCAATCGGTCCGTGAAGCTTTGAAGGTTCTTGAAGGACTTGGCGCAACGGTTGATGAAGTATCACTTCCTCACTCGAAATACGGTGTAGCAACGTATTACTTGCTTTCTTCATCTGAAGCATCAGCGAACCTGGCACGCTTTGACGGTATTCGTTATGGCTATCGTGCTGAAAATACAGAAAATCTTGTTGATCTTTATAAAAAAACACGTGCTGAAGGCTTTGGCGATGAAGTAAAACGTCGTATCATGCTTGGTACGTATGCACTTAGCTCTGGTTATTACGATGCGTATTACAAAAAAGCACAACAAGTACGTACGCTAATCAAAAAAGATTTCGATGATATTTTCGAACAATATGACGTTGTAGTTGGACCGACAACACCAACACCTGCATTTAAAATTGGTGAAAAAATCGATGATCCACTGACGATGTATGCAAATGACATTTTGACCATCCCAGTAAACTTAGCAGGCGTACCTGGAATCTCCGTACCAGCTGGATTCTCAAATGGTTTACCACTAGGCTTACAAATTATCGGAAAACATTTTGATGAAAGTACCGTTTACCGTGTTGCTCATGCTTTTGAGCAAGCGACAGATCACCATAAACAAGGACCAGGACTGTAGGAGGGAGAACAAACATGACGAACTTTGAAACGATCATTGGGCTTGAAGTCCACGTAGAACTTAAAACAGATTCGAAAATGTTCTCTCCTGCACCTGCTCACTTTGGTGCGG
The DNA here is from genome assembly GCF_040801915.1 of Jeotgalibacillus marinus. Taxonomy (NCBI): domain Bacteria; kingdom Bacillati; phylum Bacillota; class Bacilli; order Caryophanales; family Caryophanaceae; genus Jeotgalibacillus; species Jeotgalibacillus marinus. Next base: position 50,625 of record NZ_JBFMIA010000006.1, read on the forward strand.
AGCCGAACACAAACACGAATGTTATTGACCTAGGATATCCTGGCGTTCTACCTGTAATCAACAAGCGTGCAGTGGAATGGGGAATGAAAGCAGCACTGGCACTAAACTGTGAAATTGCCGATCATACGAAATTTGATCGCAAAAACTATTTTTACCCGGATAATCCAAAAGCCTACCAAATATCCCAATTTGATCAGCCAATCGGTGAGCACGGTTGGATTGAAATTGAAGTGGATGGCTACAAGAAAAAAATCGGGATTACACGTCTCCATTTAGAAGAGGATGCAGGTAAATTAACACACACAGATAAGGGCTATTCTCTTGTCGACTATAACCGTCAAGGAACACCACTTATTGAAATTGTGTCAGAACCAGACCTTCGTACTCCAGCGGAAGCCTATGCCTATTTGGAAAAAATCAAATCGATTATCCAATACACAGGTGTCTCCGATTGTAAAATGGAAGAAGGCTCACTTCGTTGTGACGCCAACATTTCATTGCGACCAGTTGGTCAAGAACAATTCGGTACAAAGGCAGAGCTTAAGAACTTGAACTCATTTAACTACGTGAAAAAAGGACTTGAGCACGAACAAATTCGTCAAGAACAAGTACTTTTATCTGGAGGAGAAATCCAACAAGAATCACGTCGTTTTGACGAATCAACGGGCAAAACGTTGCTTATGCGTGTAAAAGAAGGCTCAGACGATTACCGTTACTTCCCAGAGCCCGATCTTGTATCCATGTTCATTGATGAAGACTGGAAAGAAAGCGTTCGTGCTTCGATTCCTGAACTTCCAGATGTGCGTAAAAAGCGTTATGTTGAAGAACTTGGACTACCAAGTTACGACGCAATGGTCTTAACACTGACTAAAGAAATGTCTGATTTCTTTGAGTCAACACTTGAGCAAGGTGCTGATGCGAAGCAAGCATCTAACTGGTTGATGGGTGAAGTTTCAGCTTATTTAAATGCAGCACAAAAGGAACTGAAAGATGTAGCTTTGACGCCACAAGGATTGGCAGGTATGATCAAGCTAATCAAAGACGGTACAATCTCATCTAAAATTGCCAAAAAAGTATTCAAAGAGTTGATTGAAAAAGGCGGCGATCCGCAAAAGATCGTAAAAGAAAAAGGCCTCATTCAAATCTCGGACGAAGGCGAATTACTGAAATTCGTTTCGGACGTTCTAGATGCGAATCCACAATCAATTGAAGACTTTAAAAACGGGAAAGATCGCGCAATTGGTTTCCTTGTTGGGCAGATTATGAAAGCATCGAAAGGTCAAGCGAACCCGCCGATGGTGAATAAGATTTTGAATGAAGAGATTCGGAAAAGATAATGAGCAAAAAAACCGCCTTTTCGGCGGTTTTTGCTGTTTTTGGTCACTGGTGTGCTATAGGTGACAATGATTCCTATTGTGGATAATAAACATGGGAAAGTGATGGAAACATGCGCGGAATTCTGATCGAAATCTAATTCTAGCTTACACGCCAATCAAATTAGTAGGAATTAATCTAAACCTATGGCATTCTTAAATAAAATACAATATGAGGTGATCACATGACAACCCTAAACGAGTGGTTTGAAAAAGGTTTAACAACGGAGCAATACATAGATCAAATGTCGACCAATAAAGAAAATATGGCATCCGTATTAAACAAATTTAATTTACCAGAGGATCAAGCATTTTTTGACGAGCTTTCAAAGCGTAATTTGAAAGCGATCGCAATTACAGAAGACTGGTGTGCCGATGCCATGATGAATAATCCGGTGCTTATAAAGCTGGCTGAAAAATCAAATATAAAAGTCCGTTTTATCCAAAGAGATTCAAACCTTGAATTAATGGATCAATATTTAACAAACGGAACAGCACGCTCCATTCCAATCTTTGTTTTTGTAAACGACTTGGGAGAAGAAGTTGGCAAATGGGGTCCGCGCGCAGAAAAAGTTCAAGCATTTGTGGGAGATGCATTCACAAATCTTCCAGCAAAAGAAGATCCTACATTTAAAGAAGAACAGCAATTACTAATTAAAAAACTCACTGATGCCTACAAAGAAAGAGAAGATTTTTGGCTATTTGTTTATGAAGATTTGAAGAAAACGCTCCAATCTTAGCCAGAAATTTCGTTATATAAGTAGAAATAAACGTTAATAAAAGGTATGCTAATGATAAGTCGAGAATCGGCTTATTATTTTTTATGAAAAATCCAGATCATAACTCCTCAAGGTGGGATCAGCCCACTAAAAGAGAGCATACTGAAAAGATTGTAACTTATAAAGAGTAGGATGATTGACAGTGAAAAGAGCGAGAATTATTTATAATCCTACATCTGGTCGAGAGCTGTTTAAGCGTCGTTTACCAGATGTTTTAATGAAACTTGAACAAGCTGGATATGAAGCGTCATGTCACGCTACAACGTGTGAAGGGGACGCAACCAATGCTGCTGCGATTGCAGTCGAACGGGGCTATGATTTAGTCATTGCAGCGGGTGGAGATGGAACACTGAGCGAAGTAGTAAATGGCATGGCTGAAAAGTCGTATCGTCCGAAAATGGGCTTAATTCCGACGGGAACAACCAATGATTTTGCCCGCGCCCTCCATATCCCACGTGACATCGACAAAGCACTGGATATCATTTTACAAGGCGATACCATCCCGGTTGACCTTGGCCGAATGAACGACAAGTACTTTATCAATATTGCAGGCGGCGGTCGTATCACTGAATTAACGTATGAGGTGCCAAGTAGGTTGAAGACGATGCTTGGTCAGCTTGCTTATTATTTAAAAGGAATTGAAATGTTGCCTTCTTTTAAGCCATCTGACGTTCGTATTGAGTATGATGGCAAGGTATTTGAAGGAGAAGTCATGCTCTTTTTAGTTGGCTTAACGAATTCTGTTGGTGGCTTTGAAAAGCTTGCTCCAGACGCGTCCATGAACGATGGATTATTTACGTTAATGTTTTTGAAAAAGACGAACTTGGCAGAGACCATCCGAATTATTTCGCTCGTATTACGAGGAGATCATCTGAATGATCCGCAGCTTGTATATGTGAAAGCGAACCATATTAAAGTGACAGCGAAAGAGAAGGTTCTGCTTAATTTAGACGGAGAATATGGCGGCGTACTGCCAGCAGAATTTCAAAACTTGTATCGCCATTTAAGGTTTTTTGCACCACTGGACCAGCTTCGTGAGCAGGATCGGGTAGAGGAAGAAAAGTTCGTTGGAAATTAGTTTGTCGAATAAAAAGATTGCTCCTAGGTTAGTGAGTAATCTTTTTTTGTGGGGTTTTTTTGAAGCGGGGCGTAGGTCTTAGGATACAATCCGCGGATATTGGCGGTGTAGACTTCGATATCATCCTTGCAAGCTTCGATAACCACGACATAAACTTCGATACCGTATTCACAAACTTCGATAACTACGTATCAAACTTCGATAACAAACCACACAAAAAAGCTAGCAACAAAGCTAGCTTTCGCACAATACTATAACCAATCTACCGCATTATCTTGATTCGCAGCTAAATGAGTCGCCTCGTCAATTGGTGCCCATTGAAACTTAAAATGGAGTCCACCATCTTCCCCATCTCCATCAACAATGTGTTCCCATTCATCAGCTGTATCAGCTGTTACTTCTAAATGAAAGAAGTTCCGCTCATAATATTTCGCTCGATCCTCTGAGTAGTACATGTGTTTGTGAAGCTTTCCTTGAAGGTGAAGTTCCTCTCGCTTTAATCCGCTCTCCTCTTCCACTTCTCTATAAAGAGCGTCAATAAGAAGCTCAGAGTCTTCGACGGTTCCACCTGGTACTTGGAGTCCGGCTTCAGGGTGCTCGCAATGTTTAAAAACAAGCAACTCCTTTTGGTCGTTGTGCTCGCGTGTGATGTACGCCAGCACTTTTCTTTTAACGATTGGTGCATGTCCCATCCGTTGGTCCTCCTTCCGTTAGAATATTTAGAATTAAGAGAATAGTTTCTTTAGTTTACATAGTTCTATTGGATTAATCAACCTTTTTTTAAGAATTATATTGAGTGAATTAGGTTTCCCCGTTTCCATTAAACGTATACTCTACGCTTTCAAATCGCAGAAACGATCATAGTATGCTACAATGAACACCGATATTATGGACGTGATTTTAACGTAAAGGAAGATAAAAATGGCTAAAAAGCACGGGGGAGCACTCCCTGTTAAGAAGAACGATCTGATACAACTAACCATAGAAGATTTAACACATGAAGGGCATGGTGTCGGAAAAGTAGATGGCTATCCATTGTTTATTCCAAACGCATTGCCGGGTGAAAAAATAAATGTAAAAGTAATAAAAACCTCCAAGAATTATGGGTTCGGCCGTTTGATGGAATGGCATGAAAAAAGCCCAAATCGCGTAGAACCACCTTGTCCAGTCTACGATCGCTGCGGCGGTTGCCAACTACAGCATCTAAGCTACGATGGACAGCTTGCAGCAAAACAAAAACAAGTACAAGATGTGATGGCCCGAATCGGTAAGTTGCCTCATGTACCTGTTCACCCAACGATGGGCATGGAAGAACCTTGGCGTTACCGTAACAAAAGTCAAGTTCCACTAGGCATGAGTAACGGCAGCGTAATCGCTGGCTTTTATGCGAAAAGAAGCCATGAAATCGTCGATGTGAATCATTGCATCATTCAAGAAAAAGTAAGTGATGAAGTCATGTCACTTGTTAAACAAAAAGCGAATGAACTTGGCATTCAGCCATATGATGAAACTCACCATAAAGGTGTGTTGCGTCATGTCGTTATTCGCTACGGACGTACAACAGGCGAAGTGATGGTTATCCTTGTTACTCGAACGAATGACGTACCACATATGATGGAGTTAATCGACGTTCTTAAAGAAAACATTAAAGGCTTAACATCCATCATTCACAATGTTAATAAACAGAAAACAAATGTGATTATGGGTGAGAAGACTACGACTTTGTGGGGAAGAGATGTCATTTATGATTCAATCGGCGACATTCGCTTCGCTATTTCCGCAAGAAGCTTTTATCAAGTGAACCCAGTGCAAACAGAAGTCCTTTATAAAAAAGCGCTGGAATATACACAACTAACAGGAGAAGAATCAGTCGTAGACGCCTATTGTGGCATCGGCACCATCTCACTTTTCCTCGCCCAAAAAGCCAAGAAAGTATATGGCGTTGAAATTGTAGAGCAAGCAATAGAAGACGCGAAGCAAAATGCCGAATTAAATGGCATCGATAACGCTGAATTCGAAGCGGGACCAGCAGAAGTCGTCATCCCTAAATGGCACAAAGAAGGCAAAAAAGCAGACGTCATCGTCGTCGACCCACCACGAAAAGGCTGTGACGAAGCCCTGTTGGCTACAATTCTAGCCATGAAACCAAAGCGAGTAGTATATGTATCATGCAACCCTGGAACGTTGGCACGTGACTTGCGTGTGCTTGAAGAAGGTGGGTATGAAACGGTTGAAGTTCAGCCAGTGGATATGTTTCCGCAGACGAGTCACGTGGAGTGTGTGGCGCAGATCGTTTTAAAAAATGATTGATGGGATTAATGCCTCTCAAAAATTAAAATTTAGGAACTTATTATTATGTTCTATGATGGAGTAGAACTTTACCTATGATCTTTAAATCTCTAGTTGTGTCGAAAGAGTACTCCTTACTCCCGCACAAAGATTAGTCATCATGAAGTCTGACATTAAAAGTCAGGCTTCTTTTTTATATCCATTAACTCCTATGACATCAAATCTAACCTGTAACCTCCTACATCAATAATTGTAACTGTGAAACGTCTATACAAATAAATGTGACCGTGAACAAGGGATTCTATTGATACATGTAGAATACTTGCTATAAGAATATATGGTGAAAGGATGCGTGATCAATGAACGAAAAGAACAAGTGGTATAATGTTTTGGAAGCTGAAAAGGAAACCAAGATCCCTGATGCTACGATTCGGAGATACATACGTAACCACGGACACCATTTAAATATAAGAAAACGTGGTAAAAGTTATTTAATTGCTCATGATTCGCTTTCGATCATTAACAAGATACGTGAACTATATGACGATGGAAAACAGTTGCATGACGTTGAAGATACACTCAGAATGATGAACGTTCCTATGAATATGACTGTAGATGATGGTGAAAAAGGTGTGACTGTTACCGTAAGTGAAACCCTGATACAGCTACAAAAAGGCATAACTGAAGCTAATAAGTACATGGCTGAACAAATGGAATTTAATCAGTCATTACTTGAGGCGATTAAAAAGCAACAAGATTACATTGATACGAGAATGAAAGAACGCGATCAAAACCTTATGCAATCACTAAAAGAATCAACGGAAGCACGAAAAGAGATTGCTTCAGCTAGTGAAGAAAAGAAAGGTAGTATTTGGTCGCGAATGTTTAACAGACGATAATGACTGTTTAGAAGTAGAGGAACGGAAATTTTTCATTAAAAAGCAAGCTATATATTAAGAGGACCTCTAAGCCGTGGGTACATTCCTACGGTTTTTATTTTATTATTTCTAAGCTTATAAACCACTACCTGATCTCGGTGTTCGTTAAGATAATGATTACTTTTCATATTTCAACGAACGACTGAACCTTAATCAAGGCCACTTCGTTAAACTAATCGTTAATTATGTAGTTGTTTCAAGATAATATGGATGATGCAAGACATATCATAGGGATTAATGACGAAATCAATAAGAATTTGGAAGAGATCGCCGAGACTTAGTTATTAGCTATTAAATACCAATTTAGTAAATGTCGAAAATGCACCTGTTAATTAACTAAATATGGAATAATTCGTCATACTGCTGTCATATTTGTAAAAGGTTTTGCTGTCTAAAAACTTGTCAACACTAAAATAGCAGTAATAATATGAAAAGACTAATAAAACTACTAAATAATCATGTATTATCCTATATAGGAAAAATAATGGTAAACCCATTGAAGTCAATGGGTTTGCCATTTAATTTTGTCTAAATCTAACAATCTTACTGTGATAGAAACGAAGGTTGCACTTTATCCATTTTTAACCACGTTTATGACAAAAAAAGAATGATAGGATGAGTGTGTCGAAGAGACAACAACTAACGAGGAGGAGTTAACATGAAAGGTAAATCACTTATTATTTCAGGAGCTGTGGCGATTGCACTTCTAGTCGCTCCAACAACAACTCAAGGAGCAACTCCAGATTCTAAAAAAGAGATTCAAAAGCAGCAAGACATAGAATGGATGATTAAATGTCTTGATGAGAATAATCTATCTTTACAAGGATCTAAACTTAATAGTGAGGAAATTTTAGCTCAATTTAAAAAAGGGAACATCGATCTTTCTACTATAAAAGAAAACAAAGCTCAAGCAACACCTCAAAAACAAGAGCAACCAGTTGAAAAACCACAAGTAGAAAAGCCTGAATCACAAGATGTCGCTCAACCATCAAAGGAACAAGAAGCAACACCTAACAAATCAAATGAACAAGAAGATGCATCAGACGTATCAAGCTTTGAACAACAAGTAGTTGACTTGACGAATGCTGAAAGAAGTAAAGAAGGTTTAGCACCACTTCAACTAGATGTTGAATTAAGCAAAGTGGCAAAAGACAAATCAAAAGATATGCAACAAAATCAATATTTCGATCATAATAGTCCAACTCACGGTTCCCCATTTGATATGATGAAAGAATACGGAGTAAGTTACAAAAGCGCTGGAGAAAACATTGCTATGGGACAAGGTTCACCAGAAGAAGTTGTTCAAGCATGGATGAACAGTGAAGGACACCGTAAAAACATCATGAGTTCATCGTACACTCATATTGGTGTCGGCCATATTAAAGAAGGAAACTACTGGACACAAATGTTCATTGAAAAGTAATTTAAACAATAGAAGCTAGTCGCAAATGCGACTAGCTTTTTTTGGTGCGCTAAGTATGTTCATCAACTTACATCTTTTGGATACCTTTTACCTTTACAAGAAGATATGATTAGATTAGAAAATAGAAATAATACGTTGCTTGTGTAACCATCAAAAGGTTATAACCAACTGTAAACAGAAACAGAAAGTAATTACATAATAAGTTTTGGAAACCTTTTAAGAATAGGGGCGTATATAATGACAGTTGAAAAAGTATATAACAAACTAGTAAGAGATAACATACCGCAAATTGTTAGACAGAACAAGAGCCAATTACTTACGTAGCTACGGAAGAAGAAGTTAAGCCTATGTTATTGCATAAATTAATAGAGGAATTAGAAGAATTTAAAGCTACGCCTAACGAAGAAGAGTTAGCTGATATACTGGAAGTTATTGATGGGATAGTACACGCATACAATTTTGACATGGATAAAATATTAGCGTTAAAAGCTCAAAAAAAAGAAGAGCGTGGTGGATTTATAGAACGTATTCTTTTAGAAAAGGTAATACAAAAATGAGGGGAATAAGCGATTAGATGAGACAATTTTAATTAAATGACATAGCCTTTGAAGGGCTAAGGTTCATTTTAACCTCGTAGTTAAATTTTAATAAAGGGAGATGATGAACATCAGAACTGGAAATCCAACATTAAAAAACACCACCTTTGACCGTTTTCGTGGACAAGGGTTAGAAAACGGTATGACGATTCAAGGTACAGTGAATAAAACCTTGCTGCTTTTATTATTTTTGATGATAACGAGCATCTATTCATGGAACACTTTTTCCGCTAATCCAAGCGGTGCTTCTCTATTAATGATCGGAGGCGCTATTGGTGGGTTTGTTGTCGGATTAGTTACCATTTTTATTCCGAAAATTTCACCTATCACCGCTCCTATTTATGCGTTGCTACAAGGGTGTTTTATTGGGGCTATTTCAGCCTACTATAACACCGAGTTTGAGGGGATTGTTATCCAAGCCATCTTACTTACCTTTGGTACACTGTTTAGCTTATTGCTTGCCTATAAATCAGGATGGATCAAGGTCACACAAAAATTCAGACTCGGGATCTTCGCCGCAACTGGTGCAATCTTTGTCGTTTATTTAATCTCATTTATTGGTCGTTTTTTTGGTTTTACAGTCCCTCATCTTCATGAGGCAACGCCCATCGGTATTTTAATTAGTGTAGTGATTGTTATCATTGCTGCGCTAAATTTGGTGTTGGATTTTGATTACATTGACACGGGAGCCAAACAAAACGTGCCGAAATATTTTGAGTGGTATGCGGGATTTGGGTTAATGGTGACCCTCATTTGGTTATACATTGAAATCCTTCGTTTGTTAGCAAAAATACGAAGTAGAAAATAATTTTAAGTTAAAAGATAGCAGAAGGAGATGTATGGATGAAGTTTGGAATGCGGAAGCCAAGCTTGAAAAAGAGAGTTTCGGCTAGAACGAGTATAAAGCGACAAGTCGTTCATCGAGCTGGTTTGAAGATGCCAAGAGGGTACGGATGGGTTAGAAATCCTAAAAAGTATGCCCACAACAAAGTGTATCAGAAAACAACGTTTGATATTTTTAAGCTAATTAAAAAGTTGTTTAAATAATATACAACATCAAATGAACCTTGCACGCTAAAAGGATTTCCTGAGAATAGGGGAGACTTTCTCTAGTCTAAGAGTTAGCTCTTGTCGACTAAGGAAGGTACTCCTTTTTTAGTTTTAGGCACCATGTGGATTAGATGTATGAAACTTATGTTAAAGTGTAGATATGTTAATAATTAAGGTTTGATTAGGTAAATAGGAGAGAGCGAGATGGATGAAAAACAGTATAAACTACTAACCATATGTTTAAATGAGCCTCATAAAAAATTTTCCACACTTGAACTTTCAGAAGAACTTGACTGCTCTGAGAAAACAATCCGAAACTACTTTAAACAATTAGATGATTGGATGTCTGAGTACTCAAGCTGTCAGGTTATTCGTAAACCGAATCAAGGGATTTGGATAGAGGGCTCTGTTCAGAATATACAAGCGACGAAAAGATATTTAGAAAAACACCGTCACCTTATTGTAGATCGAGAAAAAAGCAGAACGGATTTAATGAATATCTTGTTTAATGAAACTAAAAAGCAATCAATTAAGGATCTTTCTGAAAGATTATTTAGGAATGCAGAAAGTATAAAAAAAGACATTGGTTCTCTTCAGCAGGAGTTAACCAAATATTATTTAGAAGTAGTCATTCGTCAGAAAGAAGGAATATCCATAGTAGGGAAGGAAGCGGATATTCGTGCTGCTTACGTACATTTCCTAATGGATATTTGGCATTCCGGTGGGTTACAATCCATCTTTGTTTTTATTTCTCAAAAGGATTATGAACTTGTATCTCATTATCTTTTGCAGTTACTGAGGGAAGAAAATGCACAGCTAACAGACGAAGCTCAAGTTCAATTCACTTTAATCGTTCTTTATTCTATTAAGCGAATAAAGCAAAGAAAAAGATTATGCTCGTTGTTATATGAACAATCTAGTATGACTTTATCAACGACACGATTCTTTGATCAAATCGAACGGACATTTACGTGTTCTTTAGATCATGAAGAAAGAAAATACTTATACTCTCTATTAACTCGGTCCAGGAAATTAAAAATGTCTAAAGATGATAAGAGCATTTCCGTAGATGCTTATCATTTTACTAAGTGGCTTGTTAAAAGACTTTCAGACCGTTGTCTTATTCCTTATGATCAAGACACACAGTTAATCAATCCTCTCTGTTCGCATATTGAGACAACGTTGACGCAAGGAGATCAATCTGTTTTTTCTTATAACCCGATGAAAGAAAAGGTTAAGAAAGAATACTATTACACATATGATCAAATCTATTCTTTGTTAGAGGAAGAAGCCCCTGAGTATTTAAAGATTTTCACAGATAGTGAAGTGGCTTACCTGACTCTTTATTTCGAATCGTCTTATGAAAGGCTAAGGAAAACAGACGGCAAAAATAAACGAGTTGTATTAGCATGCGCTAGAGGGATGGGAACAAGCATGTTATTGCAAGCCAAATTGGAACGTAAATTTCATTCGCTACAAATTGTAAAAACGACTTCATTTTCACACTTAAGAAAAGTGATAGAAGAAGAAAATCCTGATTATGTTATTTGTACAAAAGAACCAGATAACCTGTCGATTCCTTACATTGTTCTTTCACCAGTTTTAGACAAAGACGAGGAACAAAAACTAATTAATTTTATGGACACTTTCCATGATCAGAAAGTGAAGTACCCTGTGATCAAACGAGTACTTTCATCTAAGACGATTTTTCCACACCAATCATTCTCTAGTCCAATTGAAGCGATAAAATTTGCCTGTAGCGAGTTAGAAAAGAAAAAATTCGTTACTAAAGAATATGTCGAGACTGTTATCCAACGAGAAAAGCTATCCGCCACCACCTTTGAAAATGGTACGATGATTCCTCATGGAAGTGATAAAGAGGTGTTATCCTCTGTCATTTCAATTATTCATCTTTCAAATCCTATACTTTGGAATGATAAAAAGGTAAGTATTTTATTTTTACTTGCTTTAAAGGGAGATGAAATAGAAAGACGTGAGCTGTTTCGAGAGTTGCTGTCAATTTGTGAAGACAAAAAGCTTCTTCAACACATGAGGAACGTAGATAGTGCAAAGGAACTCTTGGACCTTTTGTGATGCGAATGTTTTTGGAGTTAAGCTGACTCATCACTTGATTGCTATGTTATTTTGAAAACGCTATCGATTTTTGCCGTTTAATACGGTAATAAAACGAATTTATCTTCTTTCTTGTTATTGTATTCTAGATATATAGAAAACAGTAAATCATTAAGAAAGAGGATGGTGTCAATTATGAAGTTAGTAGCTGTTACTTCTTGTCCTGTTGGAATCGCTCATACGTATATGGCTGCAGAGAAGTTACAAAAGACAGCCGAGGAGTTTGGCTTTGAGATAAAAGTAGAAACTCAAGGGTCTGTGGGGATCGAAAATGGATTAACAGAAGAAGATATTCAAAAAGCTGATGGTGTCATTATCGCTGCCGACAAAGGGATCGATATGAGCCGATTTGCAGGAAAGAAATTAATTGAAACGACGACAAAGGAAGCACTTAAAAATTCGAAATCGTTAATTGAACAGTTTAAGACTGGAAATGTTGAAGTTTATGGAACATCAAATGATGCTGTAAAAGTAGAAAAAAAAGAACGTAAATCAGCTCAAAATCCGATTTATAAACATTTAATGAATGGTGTCTCTTATATGATTCCATTTGTTGTCCTTGGTGGTTTATTAATCGCCATTGCATTAGCTTTTGGCGGAGATCCAACTGGAGATGGGTTAGCGGTTGTTGAAGGGTCTATTTGGGAAAAGATTCTTGATGTAGGTAGCGCTGGATTCTTATTTATGGTGCCAATTTTAGCTGGATTTATTGCTTATAGTATTGCAGATCGTCCTGGTCTTGCTCCTGGTATGATCGGTGGTTACATTGCAGCAAATGGAAGCTTTTATAATAGTGAAGCAGGTGCAGGGTTTCTTGGTGGAATTGTTGCTGGATTTTTAGCAGGTTATGTTGTTCTTTGGATTAAAAAATGGAAAGTACCAACTATGATTCAACCGATCATGCCGGTTCTCATTATACCAATTGTTTCAACTCTTATTGTCGCTTCTTTATTCATTTGGGTCATTGGTGCACCGTTTGCATCGATCATGACAGGTTTAACTTCTTTCTTAGATAGTATGTCTGGTTCTAGTACGGTGTTATTAGCATTAATTCTAGGCGCAATGATTTCATTTGATATGGGTGGCCCTGTAAATAAAGTAGCGTTTCTGTTTGGTAGTAGTATGATTCAAGCAGGGAACACTGAAATTATGGGTGCGATTGCGGTTGCTATCTGTATTCCTCCGATTGGAATGGGTCTTGCAACGATGATCAATAAAAAGAAATACGAAAAAGAAGAGATTGATGCAGGGAAAGCAGCTTTCACAATGGGGTTTGTAGGAATTACTGAGGGAGCTATTCCATTTGCCGCTAAAGATCCCCTACGTGTTATTCCAAGTATTATGGCTGGTTCAATGGTAGGTGCAGTGATTGCTATGCTAGGTCATGTAGGTAACAGTGTACCGCATGGAGGACCAGTAGTAGCCGCATTAGGTGCGGTGAGCAATTGGGGATGGTTCTTGATTGCCATTGCAGTTGGTGTTCTTGTAACCGCAATAATGGTTAACTTACTAAAGAAAAACGTTGAGGTGTAGAAAATGAAATTGATTGATTTAGTAACGGAAGACTTAATTTTACTAGAAACAACGGGAGATACAAAGGAACAAATCGTCAGTGAAATGGTTGAGTTAATCGATAACAACAATGGTTTACTAGATAAAAATTTATATGAAAAAGCTGTCTTTGATAGAGAAGCGATTAGCACGACAGGAATCGGCTTCGGGGTTGCTGTTCCTCATGGAAAATCAGAAGGTGTGACAAAAGCAACGGTAGCTTTTGCAAAACATCGTGCTGGAGTTGATTGGCAGAGTTTAGACGATGAACCTGTTCATTTAATCTTTTTAATAGCGGTTCCAACATCAAGTGCGGGAGACGATCATTTGAAAATTTTACAACTTCTTTCTAGAAAGTTAATCCATGACGAGTTCCGAGAGGGATTATTGGAAGCTACTACGAAAGAACAAGTACTAGAAATATTAAAAACAGTCGAATAATATAGTTGAAGGGTGATAGGCGCTTGTCAAATGACAGGCGCTTATCACCCTCTTTTTATGGATGAGATACAATCAATTGAATATTACCAGTGATTTCGAGTTCTCCTAAATCATTAGGTAAAATGAAATGATCTCCTTTGTGTAGATCGAATGTCCCTTGTTGTGTGGTAATCGTTCCTTCACCTTCAATCACGCTTACTAGCATGTATGGTTGATCTTGTTGGAACACCGCATTACCATTGATATCCCACTTATAAACGGAGAAGTAGGTTGCTTCTACATATGTGGTAACGGTGCCACCATTGATATCTTCCTTTGTTGGTAAAGTTGGCGAATCTTGATGTGGGATGGTCGTTACATCAATTGATTTTTCTAAGTGAAGCTCGCGTTTTTGACCATCATTGCCAACTCGATCATAATCATACACGCGATAGGTCGTATCTGAACTTTGTTGTGTTTCTAAGATAAGCACACCCGAGCAAAGGGCATGGATCGTGCCACTTGGGACGTAAAAGAAGTCACCAGGCTTTACTTTCACTCTTTTTAAGAGCGTATTCCACTCATGATTGTTTATCGCAGAAATGAATTCTTCTTTTGTTTGGGCATTATGACCAAAGATGATTTCAGCCCCTTCTGCGCAATCAATCACGTACCAACATTCGGTTTTTCCAAGTTCTCCATTCTCGTGTTCTTTCGCATAAGTATCATCTGGATGAACTTGTACGGATAAATCATTACTAGCATCTAAAATTTTTGTTAATAACGGAAAAACTTCCCCGGATGAATGTCCAAATAATTCTTTGTGATTCTTCCATAACTCTGCAAGTGTTTTTCCTTTATATTCGCCTTCTATTACAGTACTAGGACCGTTCGGATGAGCGGAAATGGCCCAGCATTCCCCTGTGTGATCAGAAGGAATCTCATAACCAAAGCGGTCTCTTAATTGTGTACCTCCCCAAATGCGTTCTTGGAAAATAGGTTGTAAAAATATAGGTGCTCTATTCAACATTATCACTCCTAAATAAGAAAAGTTCCTCCTTTATTATTTTGGAAAAATGACATGAAGTCAAATGTAAAACCGTAATGGATCAGATAAAACCCTAATGATGGACGATAAACTGAATCTATTAGTTAAAGAGGCTACCCTTTGGTTCTTCCACCCTTACATGATATGGATGTTTATATGACGGTTGACCCGGATACTTATAGGTTATTTCGAAAAGGAGAGATGAAAGTTAAAACAGTATATAAAATTATAGGAGGATTCGTTGTTTTTGTCGGTTTTGGATTTGGAACGTTTGTTTACTTAGATCATCATTTCAATAAAGAATCAGTACCGAGTGCAGAAGATATTGCGAGTAATAACAACCGTTCTAACACTGCAACGTATATGTCTCATGAGGATGAATGATTATCGTTCTAAACGTTCAAGGAGGATATTAACCCTATGTTAATCGATGATAAAGACATTACCGATGAACAGGTTTTAAAAGCTATTCATGGAATGTCCCATCAAAAGGTTCGATCAGAAGAAAATTTGATAGCATATTATTAACATAGGATCGTGTAAATTTTCTACACATTGAATTCTATACGAGTTTCTGTACGATTCACCCCCTTTTTATCCCCCTTTTTTTTAAAATAATATCGATAGTATAGAAAACCTTCTATCCAATAGAGACAGTACCAGTAAGGTAAGTTTTTCCTAATTTCGCAGTATCCTATATATAGTTGTTATAGGCTATAATGAATAATTTCTGAATTACTAATAAGAAAGCTTGGACACCAAAAACACCTACATTAAATAAAACAAAATCTTTTAACTTCAACTTCATAATCACCGAAAATAGAATAGCAAAAACTAACGGTGTAATATATTTCAGATTTTGAAGTGTATATATAAGCGTTTCATCAAATAAGAGAAGTAGGTATAAGGCTAAAAACAGGATTTGATTAACAATAAAAATACTGTTAAGAACTTTCTCTTGATTTTGTTCATAGTCAAGATCAAAAGAAGTTAAATGTCTAAGTATAAAATTAAATAAAATATTAACAAACATAATCAAAATCAGCATGGAAAAAAAGAACGCGAAAACTGTGATGATTAAGTTTTGAAATGTAGCTTCTAGATCAAATAAGTCTTTAACTTCTACCAAGATTAAGATGTTAATGGCTAGTAATGACAAAAGATTTATTAAAGTGATCTTTTTCATAGTGAGATTCTCTCGAATCTCACATTAAGATTCTCTTCTAATATGTACTCTTTATGATTAATCAACATAACAAGAGAATCGGATTTTAAAATTTTCTCTCTTAAAATAGAACAAGTATCCATATCTAAATGCTCAAATGGCTCATCCATAAACAAACAGTCCCAATCGTAATCTGTAAACAATGGGGAGATGATGATTTTTTGAATGGTTCCTTTTGATAGATTTTTACAAAGCGTATTTTTATGATCCTGCAAAGATAAAGTAGATAAAATCTTATCAATATTGATTTTATCATCTGGTATTTTAATCATTTTTTTTAGATAAAACTCTATAAAATCCCCGAGATTTAAGTATGGTTCGTAAAACGGCGTTGACGGAATAAAAAGGGTTTTTCTTTTATCATATTCTAATGTGACTTTGCCATTTTTGGTTTTCAAAATTCCCAAAAGAATTTTCAGTAATGTAGTTTTCCCTGTCCCGTTTTTCCCCTGCAACAAATACTTCTTCTTATGTGTTAAGGATAAACTGAAGTTCTTAAAAACATAACTTCCTTCTTTGTAAAAGAAATCAACGTTGCTTAGTTCAATCAAAGAAATAATCCCCTTTCAGCAGTTTCAATAATTGCAGACACCAATAATAAAATTAATGATAGGATAATCAAAACAAATATATGTTTGTGTTTGTCTTTATTTTCATTATTTTTATTTTTAATAATAAATGTGCGGAATAGCAACCAAGATAAATAAACCCATATTGTCATAGCATAAAATTCCACAAAAAAATGTGGTAAAAAGAGCTGAATAAGGTCTACTGCTTCGTTGTTTGTCAGAAAAACCTTTACGGAGAAAGTAGTGATATATATGTCAAGTAAAAATTTCCCTGCTCCCAATATAGGTATAACATACGGAATAACCGCAATAAAGTTATTAATAAATATTCCACTTGCGTCATGCAATAAACTTCCATGTTCATTAAATTCTTCCAAGGAGGAATTTTCCGGTATTGTTTTATCACTTATTAAAAAGATAAAACATAAAAATATCAGGATGTTAATTAAAAATAATATATTGATATGTTTTAGTAATGTTTTAATAATAATCACCTAACAAGAAAGACATTTATTACAACAAAGATAAAGAATATTTCGATTACCACAAAATAAAGAAAAAAGTTTTTTTGACTTATATAAGCTTCATACATTACTGTTTTGTAATTTAGGTAAAGTAAAACAATATAACCTACCACTAAATTTATCATGTAATAAAAAATAGCGATTGTCTCAAATTGCACTTTAAACAAAAAGAGAATGACTAAAATAGCTATACCTAAATATAATGGGTATGTTCGCTTAAATAAGACAGATTTATTCCAGGTGATAAAAAAAGGTGTTTTCAAATACTTATACATGAAGAAAAGTTGTTTATAATCAGAATCAAGGATGATTAACTCTGAGTATATAAAGAGATTTGCTATTAAATATAATAATGGTAAGTTAACTACCACATAATTAGGTACTGCACCTAACTGTAACCAATTTTCAGACACGGAAAACAACAGTATTCCAAATACTAATAAGGTTATAAGATACTTAACTACCCCAGAAATTTTCAGTTGTCCTTTAGTTACATAGTGGATATAAAAAACATTGATAGATAAACCTACTACAAACAATAGGATGGGAGCTAATAAGCTTTCAATGGTCAATAGTTTAATAATTGTGCTATGGATAATTATCACTTCAAACAAAAGAATACTAATCAAAATATAATATTTTTCTTTGATGTAAAAAAACAAAAAGGAATTTTTACTTCCGTAAAATGCATAAAAATCGTTTTTAAATATATGGATAATATTTTTATTACCACTAATCAGTGTTATTAAGAGAATGATATTTACTGGATTAATAGAAATGGAAAACACGTTTATATTTAACAAGTGAACTAAAGTTAAAATCTGTATCGGATAGAAAAAATAAAATAATAGTAAAAGTACTATAAAAAGGACAGACAGGTATTTTATAAACAATAAATTTGTCTTAGAATCGATATCTAGACTTTTTAGTGAGTTTTTAAATTCCGCTGATTTGATATTTGTAATTGTTTTTATCATTTGTTTACCTCTACTAATCTCAATACTGTATGACTAAATAGAGGGGATCTCTAAAAAGAAATCACCCCTATTTAAAATTATGAGTATTTTACATATGAATGATTACCAAGTTGTCGCGTAACCTGTACCGAATTTTGCAATGACTTGTTTAGCAGTAATTACTAGTGCCGTAGAAACAACGCCATAGCCTACGATGACACCTAATAAACTAACAATAGTAGCAATCGTACTATAAGTATCAATAGTAGTAATGATTACACCTGCTACAGCAGTAGAAATACCAAGGTTAGCCGCTAATAAAGGAAAAGATACGACTAATAAAGCCAAAGCCATTGATACACCTAAAACGTAAACCATTTGCTTTTTGTTTGAAGTAAGAGACATTAGATTTCCCCCCTTTCATATATTAGGATACTCATAACTATGTAAGATAATGGGTATCCTGTCAATACTATATATGGAATTTTTGGATTTATTTGTTTTTTGAAATTCAAGTGAACCTGTTATCTTGGATTGAATAGAGATCAACCCACTATGATTTACAAGACTATTAGGAGGAATGAACCTATGGTAAAAGAAGATGAAACGCTAGAGCAACTATGTGATCGAATAACCGAAGATAACCGACACGAATTTATTGAATGTGGCGAAGTTGGTAAGGAACGTGATCCATCTACCGATCAAAAGGATAACAGGGACAAACCTTTAGAAAAAGACTTATTCAGAAAAATCGAACCAAACGAACACCATGAGGACAAATACTATTAGTATATTTATCATTTAAAACTACACACAAGCGAACCAGTGCGTTATTTTGGCTATCTACAATAAGTGCAGTTATATTCGAATGAACTGTGTGTGAAAGCTATGTGAATAGCAAGTGAACCGTGTATGTGTAAACCACGTGTGAAAGTCTGTTCACCCAAGTGAAGCTCATTCAATGTTGTGATGGTGTGAAACAACTACCGCCCTTCGGTTGCTTAGGTCTTCCATGAATTCGCAAGAAAACCACTTACGATATCATTTCAGCCCCTGCGCCCTCAAACAACAATAAATTATGTGGAGATATCCTGTTCTACCGAAACGTTTCGAGCTTTATCTCTTTAAATAACCGAATAATCTAAATAAATTGACAATATATTTTCTCTTTGATAAATTAGCCCTTAGTACGTAAAAGCATCGAAGAGAGTAAGGTTATGCCATTTTTTAAATCAGAGGGGGAGTTTATGGGACTAGAAAACAGAATATTAAAACCGGAAGAGCAACCACCTTCAAAAACGACGAAAGATGTAATGAAATTTTTGATTCCATCCTTAGCAGGTCTCTTGTTATTCCTAATCCCGGTTCCGTTTCAAGGAAAGTGGACAATTGGTATTGGCATACTTGCTGAGAGTGTTCAAAACGTTTTTAATCCTTCTCTACCTTATTTAATGACTGGAGTTTTGTTTCTATCGGTTTTGCTAACCTTTGTGGCAAGATTCACTAAATCTGAAAGAATCCATCAATCCCCTTTTCTATCAAGCTTATTTAATGTTCATTGGTTTTGGTTGTCAATGAGAGTGGTTGGATTGATTTTTGCCTTATGTACGTTATTTAAAATTGGACCAGAAGTTATTTGGTCTGATGTAACAGGTGGAACGGTACTTTATTCTTTAGTACCTGTGTTAACAACGTGGTTTTTATTTTCAGCTTTACTCATGCCTCTCCTCCTTGAGTTTGGATTGATGGAACTCATTGGTACAGCCGTTCGTTCAGTCATGAAACCGGTTTTCAAGCTACCTGGACGTTCCTCTATTGATGCGCTTGCCTCTTGGATGGGAAGTGGAACGGTTGGGGTTTTAATCACTACGAAGCAATTTGAAGAAGGGTATTATACAAAACGAGAAGCTGCGGTCATCGCTACCAATTTTTCCGTTGCTTCAATCGCTTTTAGTTTAGTCGTGATTAGTTTCATTGATTTAGGTCATCTCTTTGTCCAGTTTTATGTAACCGTTGTCATCGCTGGTCTGGTAGCTGCATTTATTTGTCCACGAATTCCACCGCTGTCAAGAAAAGAGGACATTTACTATGAACCTGTTGGACAAAAGATTTCAGAAGATGTTCCAGAAGGAGTTGGGCGTACTAAGTGGGCATTTGACAATGCAGTCAATAAGGCATCTGAAGTAAAAAGTGCGAAGGCGGTTGTGAAGAAAGGGATGGAAAGTGTACTAGATATTTGGTTGGGGCTTATTCCTTTAGTTATGGCTCTTGGGACAATGGCTCTTATGTTAGCTGAATATACAAGCTTGTTTAATATTTTGTCCTATCCACTTGTGCCGGTATTAGAGTTGTTGCAAATACCAGAAGCAACGGAAGCTGCTCCAGCAATGCTTGTTGGATTTGCGGATATGTTTTTACCTGCAGTTGTTGGGTCTGGAATTGAAAGTGAGCTCACTCGTTTCGTTATCGCAAGCGTATCGCTAACACAGCTCATCTATATGTCTGAGATTGGTATCTTACTTTTAAAATCTAAAATCCCCTTGAACTTGCTCGATTTAGCGCTAATTTTCCTTCAAAGAACCATTATTACATTGCCAATTATCGCGCTAATGGCACATGTGTTTTTCTTCTAAATAGAAAGGTGTGATGGGATATGTCAAATATGTCAGTTAAACCAAGAGACCTCAATCAACAATGGGACGGTCTACTAAGCAAGTTATCGAAGAGATTAGCCCCTGGTATGGCGAAGGATCACCCAAATCTCCCAGTCGTGAAGGAAGAAGGAAGTTACTATTTTGGTTTAGATGGAAAAAAATATTTGGATTTTTCTTCAGGAATTGCAGTAACGAATGTCGGACACAGACACCCCAAAGTTGTTCAAGCAATTAAAGATGGAGCAGATAAACTTTTGCATGGTCCATCCGGGGTTATTATGTACCGCTCGATTCTACAGTTAGCAGATGAACTTGCGGAAATTATGCCGGGTGACATTGATTGCTTCTTCTTCGGAAATAGTGGGACCGAAGCGATTGAAGGAGCGATAAAATTAGCAAAGCATGTGACCGAACGACCTTATATCATCTCGTTTGTAGGGTGTTTTCATGGCAGAACACAAGGTTCTTTAAGTGTGAGTACCTCTAAAAGTAAATACCGTAAGCATTTGCAGCCGAATGGACTAACGTATCAAATTCCTTATTTTGATCCGTCACTTTCAATGTCTGAGGAAGAGGCCATTCAAAAGCTTGAAAAAGACTTCGAACAACTTTTCCAACATCAGGTCACTGCAGATGAAGTGGCAGCGGTCATTTTAGAACCTGTTCTTGGAGAAGGAGGTTATATCGTTCCACCTAAGAGTTGGATGAAGAAAATTCGAGAGATTTGTACACAACATAATATCCTTCTTATTTTTGATGAGGTACAGACAGGATTTGGACGAACGGGTGAGTGGTTTGCAGCAAATACATTTGATGTGAATCCAGACATCATCGCAGTTGCGAAAGGAATTGCTTCAGGACTTCCTTTAGGTGTGACAGGAGCCTCTTATGAACTCATGCAAAAGTGGCCATTAGGTAGTCATGCAACAACATTTGGTGGAAATCCTCTATCATGTGAAGCCGCATTGGCGAGCCTATCTGTCATTCGAGAGGAGCAATTACTCGAACATACAAAGGAAATGGGGGCCTATGCAAAATCGTTGCTCCTCCATCTGCAAGAAAAACACGATCTCATTAAAGAAGTCCGCCAAGTGGGACTAATGATTGGGATTGAAATTGCAGAGCCTTCTGCAGTCATCGAGCTTCTAAATTTATCTTTAGAAGAAGGCGTTCTGTTCTATTTATGCGGGAACAAAGGAGAGGTTATCCGAATGATTCCTCCTTTAACGGTGTCACAAGAGGAAATTAAAGAAGGAATTGAAAAATTAGATCTCGCATTAACAAAGTATAAACAGCTGTAAACAAAAGCTGACTAGATGAAAACTTACATAGGAGGGGATTTACATGTATCAACCAAAAGATTCATCCCAATCACCTAGATTTACGGGTGTACGTACATTTATGAGACTAGAAAACATTCAAACGACTGAAAATGTCGATTTTGTCGTTGTAGGTGTTCCATTTGACACAGCTGCATCAAATCGAGTAGGTACTCGATATGGTCCGCAACACATTCGAAATGCTTCCGTGCTATTACGTCCGTACAACCCTGATCAGGATATCAATATTTTTGATTATTGTTCAGGTGTTGATTACGGTGATATCGATGTGATTCCAGGAAATGTTTTGCGGACGTATGACCAAATGCAACAAGGGTTAAAACCAATTTTGGATGAGGACATTACCCCAATTATCTTAGGTGGAGATCATTCAATATCACTTGGAAACCTCCGAGCTTTTCATGATAAATTTGGTCCGATTGCGCTTGTTCATTTTGACTCACACGGGGACACGTGGGATCAATATTATGGCGAAAAATATATGCACGGTACACCGTTTAGACGAGCGGTTGAGGAAGGACTTTTAGATGTAGATCATTCCATACAAGTGGGCATGCGAGGTCCTTTATACGGACCTGGAGATATTCAAGATGCCAAGGATTTAGGGTTTGAAGTGATTACGATGAGTGAAACGAGAAAGCTTGGACAGCAAGAAGTCATTCGGCGAATTCATGAGAGGGTTGGAAAAGATCGTCCTGTGTTTGTCACATTTGATATCGATTTTGTCGACCCAGCGTATGCACCAGGTACGGGGACACCAGAAGTCGCAGGACCAACCAGTCATGAAGCGCTGGAATACGTACGTTCTTTAGATGGGTTAAATCTTGTTGGTTTCGACCTAGTAGAGGTTCTCCCTGCGTTTGATTCTGGTGAAATCACAGCGGGTCTCGCCTCTGCGGTTGCCTTTGAGATGATTAGTTTAGTAGCATTGAAAAAAAGAAGATTACTAGAAGGAGGTTCGGGTACACCTTCTAAAACTTTACTACAAGGGGCGGACAATCTATGACAAAGAATGATGTAGCGATTCAACAACAAGTGGCAGGGCTAAAGGCAACAAAAAGTAAACCAATTTATATCAATGGAGAGTGGCTTCGGTTAGATCAACAGATTGACGTAGTGAACCCATCGAATAAGAATGTCATTGCTTCTGTATCCTTTGGGGGAAAAGAAGAAGCGAACCATGCCGTGGAAGCGGCTTATGCAGCATTCCCTGAATGGTCTCAGCTGGTCGCTGGAGAACGATCTAAAGTCCTAAAGAAATGGTACGAATTAATTGATCAACATAAAGAAGAACTAGCAGAAATAATGACACGCGAACAAGGAAAGCCATTCAAAGAAGCATTAGGTGAAGTACTATATGCGAATAGTTTTGTTGAATGGTATGCAGAGGAAGCGAAACGAGTATACGGAGAAACCATCCCTAGTTCGCATACCAATAAGCGATTATTTGTAATCAAGCAACCAGTTGGAGTCATGGCGGCCATTACGCCTTGGAATTTCCCTGCTGCGATGATTACAAGAAAAGTTGCCCCAGCATTAGCAGCGGGTTGTACTGCAATCGTAAAGCCAGCAGAACAAACGCCATTAACTGCTCTACGATTGGCAGAACTTGCCCATGAAGCAGGAATACCAAAGGGTGTGTTTAACGTCATCGTCGGTGATCCGAAGGAAATTGGTGAGGTTTTTCTTCAAGATGATCGAGTGCGTAAACTGTCATTTACAGGTTCAACAGAGGTTGGAAAATTATTGATGAGAGGTGCAGCAGAAACGGTAAAAAAAATCTCCCTCGAGCTAGGAGGTCACGCTCCACTTATCGTTCTAGAAGATGCAGATCTTTCAAAAGCGGTTGAGGGACTAATTGGATCGAAGTTTCGTAACGCCGGACAGACATGTGTGTGTACGAACCGCGTCTATGTTCACCAGTCAATCTATGAGCCTTTCATGGACAAACTGACAGAAGCGTTTAAAAAGTTAACCATTGGTGACGGGTTTGAAGAGAATACAACGATCGGTCCTTTAATCGATAAAGATGCCGCTCAAAAAGTCGAAGAGCATGTTCAAGATGCTAAAGACAAAGGAGGAGACATTGTCGCAATTGGACAAAAGATCGACCATCTAAATGGCTATTTTTCTGAGCCAGTTCTAATTGGAAATGCAACAGATGATATGCTTTGCATGCGTGAAGAAACGTTCGGACCAGTTGCCCCTGTATCCACTTTTGACACAATTGGAGAAGTAATCGAACGTGCAAATAATACGCCATATGGACTTGCAGCATATGTATTCACAGAGAATATTTCTACGGCTATCAGCATTTCTGAACAATTAGAATATGGAATTATTGGACTAAATGACGGACTCCCATCAGTAGCACAAGCTCCATTTGGAGGATTCAAAGAAAGTGGACTCGGACGTGAGGGAGGGCATTATGGAATAGAGGAGTACCTGGAAGTGAAGTATGTATCTCTTGGGCTATAAGGTGGAGATTAGAATAGCATAGGCGAAAAGAGCGTGCTAATATGTAGGATTCATTGCATCCGAATTTAGTCTTGTGGAGTATTAAACCAAACGAAAGTAGCTTCAACAAAACCGGACACGTAGAATCAGGAGGAAAACAATCTTATTCTTTTTCACCTTATTGCACAGGTTTATGAAGTTTTGTCTACGTCTAAAAAATGTTTATAAAGCGAGTAAGAAATGATTCCAGGTTCGAGGGATGTTTATTTAAACAAGGCTAGTCGCTTTCTTCAGACGCAAAACAGTAAAGGGTATTGATAACTGAATCGAAGCGGGACCAGTCGAAGTTGTCATCCATGTATACTTTGTATAATCGTTATTTGACTATTTTAGAGGGGGGGTCGGTTATTAGTGGCTAAATATTTGGCGTAGTGAATGGTATTTCTCGCTACGTCTAATTCACCATTAAAAATCATCGGGACTCCAGGCCGCCAATTTACTTCAAATACCCACAATTTTTGGTTGTCATCGATGCCAACGTCGATTCCTAGTTCATCGAATGAGGTACCGTCGTATAAAGTATCAAAATGCTTAGAAAAGCTTAATGAGAAGTGCTCAAGTGTTTTTTTGACATTGAACCAGTCATCATTAAACTCTTCTTGTAAAAGGCGATCAAGATATGCAGTATAACCGCCGTTGCCTAAATTTGATGTAATGCTTCCTAAAGGTCCTATACGAGGGTAAATGGATGTTATGACCCATTTGCCTTCTCCATTTTTTTGAACATGCAACCGGAAGTCGTATACATGGCCAGATTTTATTTGGCATGAAATAAACTTTTGAACCAAATATTCTTCTTTCTGCATTTTAAGCAATGTCAAGGCCAGCAATTCTCGTTTCGTATAAATTGAAATATTTCCTGCCTCATTAATTTTGAATGTTTCATCATCCCCTTTTTCAATGAAAAGGATGCCGCTGCCTTGGTGCCCTGAAAGAGGTTTCATGATGATTTTTGGATATAGATTAATCATGTCCAGTAACATTTTTACATTCGTTAATTCGAGTGTTGGGATTAAAAATTCTTTAAATTCCTTACCTTTCATAATTCTTTCATAGACACTCACCTTATCTCCGATTGAATGACTGGTAAAGGGAATCCTATCATATAAATAATCTACGATTCGCTCTGCTTTCTCAGTCAGAGGATAGCTTGCATTATAAATGACATCTGGAAATGGATATTCCTTGTCGATCCACACACCATTTTCATAATATTTCCCGAGGATTGTCTCGTTTTCAATATCAACTTTACCTGGTGTAAAGTAAAAAAACTCCACACCTTCTGCTTTAGCCACACCTGAATAGGCATACGCCTTCTTTACTTTATTAGGGTCTGCCCGATGATGCAGCATACCAATTAAGGTCATGTTTTTCCAACTTCCCTTCTAAAAAATGCCCTTCTAAGAAAATGATTAGAAAAGCACTCTGTCCAAACATGAAGTCTTTTTAATTAGAATCACTGAACAGCTTTATCTATTTGTCTGGAATGTCTCATCGTGTTTGGATACGTGATTGTGAAAAAACTATCCATATTATGTTGCTATTAAAATAAACCGTGTCGGAGTTAACATTTTTGTTCAACAATGAGGACTCGGCGATTTACTAATTTAGGACTGATACATTGAACAGCACAAAAATTATTTATCGGTAAAGTTACTTTGAGGTTCGTTTTTTCTAACCGATGTGGAATACATATGGTATCTATATAATTTCCTTCTTCATCGGCTGGACGTAATAAAGACAAGCAGACATCCGATTTGTTTAATTTTTCAATTCGGAAAAAGCAGGTTTTCAATGGGCATTCTGGAGTTGAGGTAATACCATAGGCATAATACCGTTCTAATGTCGAGTAGGAATATAAAACAATTGGAATCGTTTCTGGTAGTACATCTTTAAGGACCGGTAAATTTGCTTTGTTCTGTATTTCATCAATCGATTTCAAAGTAGATCTCACACAACAAACTGATTCATCTTCTTTACGTTCTTCATATTTGTCTTCAATCATCATTTAATCACTCCAAAACTTATATAGGATCAAGATAAAAACGAATCTCTTTGGCGGCGTCCTTAGCAAACCTCATAGCTTCTTCTTTATTGTCAGATGATGCCAACACATACCCATATCGATGACCCATAGATAAAGGTGGCTGTAGGATCTTCCCTTTTTTAGGTTTAATGAAAACTTCTTCTACCCCAGGTAGTCGAGAACAGCGATTTTTTCCTGTCACCTTTAGTAATTTACCTGTAGCATTACTCGTTAAATAATGTGCATAAACAGACCTGTTAAATTTCTTTTCAAGGTTAGGCTTTTGTCTTAAAAATATTTTTATCGTTTCTTCTACTAAGTTAATTCCATAGGCGGTTTCAATGATTTGGTTCATTGCCCCCCCTGATATTCGTGGATTTATTTCAATTAGTCTCCACTCGTCATTAACCAATCTCATTTCTAAGTGGAAAGCGCCATTTTTCATGTTAAACCGTTTTAAAATCAAACGAACTGCATCATAGATTTTATTGTAAAAAACTTTATCTATATATCCGCTCAAACCATAACCGGTAACAATAAATCGTTTGGAAAACGTTATTTCTTGTTCAATCACTGCAACAATTTGAATTCTTCCATTGTAGACACATGCTTCAACCAAATATTGAGGACCCTCTAAATATTCTTCGATCAATACCTCATTGTTCTCTGTGTTTAATAACCTATCTATGGACTGTTCTAGTTGCCATTCATTTTTGGCAAATAAGACATCTTTAGATCCAGTTGAGATAGGTGTTTTCACAATAACAGGAAAGGCTCTTTTTTGTTTATTGAAATCTTCTAAGGAATCACCTTTTACATATCTTGCAAAAGATGGGGATACCGGAAGATCTTTTAAAAGTTCACGTGTTAAAACTTTATCTTCCATTTTTACTAAAGGGTCGGGGGAAATTGCAGTTATGCCTAACTCCTTTGCCAACTTTGCGGCTACGTGGACAAAAGGGTCAATAAAACTTAATATAGCTTCTATTTTTTTCCCTTGTTCTTGTAGTTCTTTCACCTTTGCTTTTAATAAATCATAATCAGTTAATTCCGTGCGAATCATTTGATGGACATCAGGAAAGTCAAGTCTGTTTTCGAAGAAGAGCTCTCTATCGGTAAGTAATACAGTAAAAAAACCGAGCCGTTCAGCGGCTTTTATTGCCTCCCTACTTGATCCAGATTTATTACTACCGATAAAAACAATTGTTTTCATAAAGTAAACTCATCATCCTTCCAAGTAGAAATGGTGGCATCTTTTAGCTATTATCTATATACAGAATATTAAATAGGGACTTGTTTGGTATAGGCCATTCAATAAAATAGGCTTCTCCTAACAATGTTTGTGTAATGCTGTGATAAAAGCATTACATACTGAAAATACTAAGTAACTTATTTACGTTTTTGTCCACGCTTGTCTAATAAAAATCGTGTCCTTGTGCAAGAAACAATTATGAATTTCATGTTCGTTCCTACGAAAAAATTCGAAAGATATATTACCGATTTTGGAGTGGTCTATTTTGGCGAATATTTAAGAATTTTGGCAGGTGCTAATTGCGGACAGGAGTTCAGTTGTTACAAAGTGATTGGGTATGAGTTTGAGAAGGATAGGTACTTTGCTGAACTTTCACGGTGAAGAGGAAGCACCAAGAACGGGCGAGGGGCACCTCTGCGAATTCTTCCCGAAAAAGACCGATTTTGATTTTCCATGTTCACAGAAAAAGAATGGGAACGATCTTTACATGTCGGGAGAATATCTTGGTTGGCCAGTGAAGCTTTTTTTGAGCGAAATGTTGCACTTGGATAGATAATTCACCTCATTAAAAAGAGACGATCTATAATTAGATCGTCATAGAGGAGGTATTACAGGGTAGGAACATGAGAAACTAGCTAAAACAAATTGAAGTGATTTGTTTTTTTCTAGTAACCGCCTCTACCACATGCACAACCCACGATAATCAAAAGAACGAAAATCACGACAACTAAAGCAAAACCGCTTCCGCCTCCAGACATACATTTCACCTCCAACAAGTAAATTGAGATACATTTTAAGCACTCCATATACTCTATGCTTCATTGGATTACGGTGGATAGATGAATGACACAGCCCTGGATAAAAACAAACAAAAATGAAAGTACTTAATGGCTGTTGATTAGTTAGTACCCATAACCGTTGCGCATTTCATTTTCAAAGATGAACAACATTCCATCATCGAAAAGAATATGTAGATGTCGCACGCAAATGTGGTGTTCGCGATCGGCTTGATTTCCTTTTCGCTGCTGCATTAAAGAAATAGAGGGGGTTCTGTAATAGGACTGGAACGATGATCTCGATCAGATTGAAAAGAACAGCCATTTAATGGAAAGAAAAAAGTAAGTGAGGTTCGGTATAGGATTATTAAAGACGTGATCATTTGATCGTCAGCCGATGCAATCAGGAAATTTGTTGTCACTCGCTATTTCTCTCCTTGTCCTTATTTGTCTACTAAAAAGATGGTAAAGAAATCGCGAGTTTTTTCATGTTTACATCAATTTTTTCACAAAAAGTGAGGGTGAATCAATGATAGAAAGATCCTCTCTCTATCAAATATTCCATTATAGGTGTGGTTGTCTGCTTTTTAACTAATGCTAGAAAATTCTTCTAAAAAGGCTTAGTAAAATAATGGTACGAATAAGCCTTCTAGGACGAAAAATTCTCCTACCACCAGAACCTCGAAGCCATACACCTTCGGACGTTTCTCCCATCATAACCCCATCAACATATCGTCCGTTATATTCCATTACTCTAACTGGTTGACCATAATATCGAGAATTCATATTATTCTTCTCCTCCTCTCCACTCTCTCTATTATGGTATGCATGCTATTTTGTGTTGTATAGATGTGTCACCAGTATTATCGAATTATTACTAAAATTTATCATCACACCTATAGAGTATGAAAAGAAAATAAAACGCATCTTCTCCATGTTGCATATGATAAATAAAGGGCAACTTCACCTACAGGTTGAGTCAGCGCGGATATAATAATATCGATCATTTTTTAGCTTGTGTTTGAAGATCAATTTGTCGTACTTGTAATACTGTAAGAGAGAGATCAACGACAATTTTTTCGCGTAGCTTATTAAATGTTTCATTCGCATCTACATGATTGGGAGAAAAATCAAGTTCAAAGAAATTTGCACTGACTAACTCACAATATGGTTGTTCATTATAAAAAACACTATTTTCAAAGAAGTATTGATCCTGGCGTGGAATCGTACTGTTTTTCTGATTAATAAATCGAGAACTGCTGCTTCTTGAAGATTCACCTAATAATGGTAGCAGGAAAAAATCATCATCATCATCTCTAAGGTCTGTGAAACCAGAAAATGGAACATCAGCAATTCGATCACGAATGACTCCATTACAGTCCGCTGTGGAGTATTCAATCTTTTTACGAATAAATCCTTCTACAAACAATTTGGCTCTTGTTGCTTCGCGGGGACTTAGACCTGGGGTTCTTATGTCATCACGAAATGCTACAGGTAAAAGTTTACATTGCGTTAGGAATATATCTTTCAACACTCGCTTAATCTCTAATGCTGGTGGATCAAGTGCAATATCTGCTTCTACTACGATTTGAAGTGTGGGCTCGGCTAATACAGCTGGAACTTTAATAAACCGTGCAAAAGTAGCAAAAGGTGTTGATGGTTCATTGGTTAAGGGGACTTCTGTCATTGATTCTATTGGACAAGGACTTTCAATGGAACGATCACTATTATTTGAATTATGTTGTTCGCTCATAATTATCCTCCATTTAGTATTTTGTGATGGCAGTAGTGTGTAACCGTATTGATAATCACATCGGTCACCATGGCATACGAAAGGATCAAAGCTACCCTCAGAAGTGAAGGAAGGATACCATGTATCTCGTCCTCGAATTGATCGCATCATGCATGAACGTCAGGAGGTACGCGTACAAATTGTTTAATTTTCCATTAGACATTTGTCTATTGATACATACACGGAAGACCTTCCCACTTAGTAAATTGTATTCTAATTGATAAGATTCCAGTCCGTGCAAAAAAAGAAGTATAGTTGTTTGAAACGATTCAGTATTTTATTTTTTTGGGGATATCTCTTATTTAAAAAGTTAACAGCTGACTTATTAAATCGATTCTTAAGTGTCTTTTCAAGACTTGTGTCAAAGTTACAAGAGAACTAAATAACTGTTAGAATTGCCAGTACCCTATAAAATGCTCTTCTTTGTGATTTCCCAAACTGGCAGAGGAGAGGGAATGAAAGGATGTTAGACGCGCTCCCACGACTTTAAGACATTCAATGATTTTTATACCAGAACCATCAAAAAAGCACCCCGAAGGATGCTAAGTAAAAATATACCGTCTTGGCGTACTCATCGTGTGAGACTCTTTAATGAAAAATAACCTTGTGCCTGATGATTTTGCAACGATTCAAAAGGCAGTACCTATGCCTTTTAACATTTACTCCTCAATAATAGATTTTAGTGTATTTAAAATCCCTTCTGAGTATTCACCCATTGCAACATTTGAATGAAAGCTTTTAGCTTCTCCTGTTGCATTTTCAACAAGATAACCATGTTTGACTGACTTAAGCATTTGTAAGTCATTGCCGCTATCACCAAAAGCGAAGGAATTCCCTAAACTTACTCCGTATTTTTTCAACATAAACGCTACAATTTTATCTTTACCAGTATCAAAAGGAATAAAGTCTACATCATAACTATCTTCTGGATCACCAGCGAGAGGGTTACATTTATTAATATTTACACTAATACCGTGCTGTTCAGCTTTTTCTCGAATGATTGAAAGGTTATGCTCATCAATGGTCGTATTATGCTCTTTGTAATAAAACTCTTTGTAATAAAAATTGTTCTTGAAGCGTGAACTGCCTAATTGCGTTTGTGCTTCCAAATAAATCTGGTAGTCTTGTTGTAATGATTGGACAATTTCTTGTACTTTCGACATTGAATAGTTTGTCTTTTGTAAACGTAAATTCCAATCTAAATCAGACTCCCCATAGTTCTGTTTGCTGAAATAGGTTATTTCTGTTCCTAAATTACTCGCTATAAAATGAGGGGATAATCTGAAGTTCCCTTTTTCCATTTTGTCTAATACAGACTCGATACTACTGCCTGTAACCCATCCAAACATAAGTTGTTGTTCCTCACTTTTTTGAACAAGGTATTCTTCTAATTCATATAATTTTTGTTGTTTCCTCTGATCAAGATTGTGAGAATAATATGTTTCATCAAAATCACAGAATACAATATACTTCGGTTTTTCTACGACTGAAAGTTGTTTGAATTTCTCTTTGTTATGTAGTAACACGAATGAACGCCTCCATTACTCTGTCAGTTCTTCTAGAGTGATACCAGGATATCCCTCCATTTTTTGATTATAATTTTTTTAACATAAGAATGCAAAAATTACTTTTATTGAGATATAGAAGTTTCATTTGGAATGTGATGATTATGTAAATAAAAGAGCAGCATAGACGAACAAATTTTGACATATTTACAATAGGTGTTGATAACGATTCTCAAATTGATTGACGAATGGTTAGTTGTTATCTAGACTGAAGATAAGACTCATGAAATCGAAATTTTAGATTTACTGTTACGCCTTTATGCATCCCTCATGGCAAAGGGCGTTGTACCGTTTAACAAACAAACGTTGTAGCCGCAATAGCAGCGGGTCAGTAAAAAATTGAAACCGTCTATTCGTGAGGCGGTTTTTCTAAATAAAAAATTAATATGAAGGGACTGATTAAAATGGCAAACGAACTTAGCGAACACCTTGAAGCCATGATTGATAAATATACGGAACTCTTAATCGGGGAAACATCCGAAGAAGCTGTTGAAAAAATTCAGCAATGGATCATCTATAACCACATTGCCAAATCAATGCCATCACTAGCTAAACACTGGAACTCTCTTTATCCAGAAGGAAAAGAGGAAATGAAAAAAGTTGTCCTTGAGATTCAGAAGAAAAATAAAGAGTTGAAAGCGAAAGAAGATAGTAGGGAGTAAGGTGTTAGTTGGTGGTGGAATAGGATGTTGGCTGGATCAAAATAAGCCTGACAGTTGTGCTGAGATGAAATGTTGAATTAGGAACTGGAAAAAATGTAAAGACCCACGAATTAATAAGAAACCTATTAAAAAGGAGCTGAATTTCAATCAGCTCCTTTTTTTCTTGTCATTTAAGTGGATAACCGTGTTTCAAAAGTTCACACTGATCCCAATTAGCAAAATAACATTTAAAGGAAATACGAAGGGTGAACTTAATGGACTGGTAACTGCGCCATATCCGTTTTAGCCTTTTGAGCATTTTGCTGTAAAGTCGCAGGAGTTTCTTGCGTGGGCTTGTACCAGCCTTGTTGTTTCATAAATTCGAACAGTTGATGTTGTGATTTTTGAGTTTCCCCGCAAATTGTAGATATCACATCAAATAAGGGTTGTGTACTTGCCTCGTTTAGTGCTGTGCTGTAGCTAACGCACAAATGCTTTTCTAAAATAAGTAGATCGGTTGCCCAATCTTGATCCGTCATCGCTGAGGGTGGTTGTGTTCCACCACTTGATTGTTGTCCCATTTCTTGTTGCATATGAAGGCCTCCCTATTGCATTCCTGCAGAAGTTTGTGATGTTGTTGATAAGAAATTTGTAAGTGTTTCGTAGTGCTTTCTGTGCATATTACAACATTCTTCTAGTTGGGCTTTTAGAGCGGGTTGTTGGCAGTTGGAAGCCGCGAAATGACTTTTTTTGGCCGCAAGTAAATTCCATGCGAGCATGTCTTCAATGTACAATGCATCTTTTGTTGAGAGGGATTGATTTTGCATGATCGATTTAGCCTCCTTTAGGTTCCTCTAGACTTCTCTTTTACGTTCTCCAAAGCGTTAAAAAATATACGACTATTGTTATATTAAAATCGTTACACGCATGATAAAATAGGGGAGAAACATATGAATATTTTTTATTTTCAAAAAACACAAAGCTCTTACAGGTGATTTCTGTATTCAGGGGGGGTTGACGTCATGGAACGATTGATGCGTGATTTCTTTTTGTTTCTATCTAAAAATAAACCAATGACGAAGGTGGCTAAGCAATATGGTCTTCGTTTTGGAGGAGCACGTTTTGTGGCTGGGGAAACGGTTGAGCAAGCAGTGAAATCGATTCAAGAGCTTAATCAAAAAGGTCTTTGTGTAACACTTGATTGCCTCGGCGAATTCGTGGATAACGAAAAAGAAGCGAGTGAGATGGCCGAACTATGTATAGAAGCAGTTCGTGCGATTGGAACGTATCAAATTGATTCTCAGCTTTCACTGAAATTAACTTCTATGGGTCTTGATTTATCTGAAGACGTCGTACTTGAAAACATGAGAAGAAT
Source organism: Jeotgalibacillus marinus (assembly GCF_040801915.1). Lineage (NCBI taxonomy): Bacteria > Bacillati > Bacillota > Bacilli > Caryophanales > Caryophanaceae > Jeotgalibacillus > Jeotgalibacillus marinus. The sequence goes on from NZ_JBFMIA010000006.1 coordinate 84,515, forward strand.
TTTAGATGTGGCAGCTGAGTACGATGTTTTCGTGACGATCGATATGGAAGACTATGAGCATTGCGGTCGTACGCTTGAGGTATTCAAAAAACTTAAACATGAATACGATCACATTGGAACAGTTATTCAGGCGTATTTGTACCGGACAGAAGCTGATATGGAAGCACTTAGTGTTCATTCGCCAAACCTTCGACTTGTTAAAGGAGCCTATAAAGAATCCCCTGAAGTTGCTTTTCCTGAAAAACACGACGTCGATGCTAATTTTAAAAACATTATTAAAATGCATTTGTTGAATGGCAATTATACTGCAGTTGCTACACACGACGATGCAATGATTCAATATACAAAAGAGTTCGTGAGAGAGCATGGTATATCACGTGATCAATTTGAATTCCAAATGCTATATGGTATTCGGGAAGAGCGACAACGTGAGCTTCATAAAGAAGGGTACAAAATGCGCGTATATATGCCGTTTGGAACAGACTGGTACGGTTATTTTATGCGTCGACTTGCTGAACGTCCTGCAAACGTAGCGTTTGTTGCTAAAGGGATCATGAATCGATAGCACACCCTAATCGGCTGAAGGAAAAATCAGCCGATTGTTTTATGTGAAATATACGATTGTCATGACGTTTAGTTCCCCTCAAGTGGTCTAGTCATACTGGCTTGAGTGCAAAAAACATCATCCTAAAAGTAGCGGCTTATGTTTGTCGTTGCTGGACAATCCGCTTCAACTTTTGGTTGCGAAATGTTGAAAAATCAATTATGATAAAGGAGTGAAGAAAATTGAATATTTTTTTAATTTAAAAATGAATGATGGTTCATTCAATAAAATATGACAAAAATTTATGGTGTTTAATATTTTACACAGCTATTCATTCAAAAAAGCTTCAAAGGGGGAAACTAGTTTGGGCAGACACATTCAAAAAGCAGCGGTTATTGGTTCTGGAGTTATGGGGTCTGGCATTGCCGCTCACTTAGCTAACATTGGTATTCCAACATTATTGCTTGATATCGTACCCAACTCGTTAACGGAGCAAGAAAGTATAAAAGGTCTAACATTAGAGGACAAAGCTGTGCGCAATCGCATGAGTGCAGGAGCGATTCAAAATTTATTTAAACAAAAGCCAGCACCACTCTCTACGAAAGAAAATGCTGCACTGATTGAAGCAGGAAACTTAGAGGATGATATCCATCGTTTAAATGAAGTGGATTGGATTATTGAAGTTGTGGTTGAAAATCTTGATGTAAAGAAAAGGGTTTTTGAGCAAATTGAACAACATCGTAAAGACGGTAGCATTGTAAGTTCAAATACATCTGGTATTTCAATTGATGCAATGGTTGAAGGACGTTCAGATGATTTTAAAAAGCATTTCTTAGGTACCCACTTCTTTAACCCACCACGCTACCTAAAGCTTTTAGAAGTGATCCCGACGCCACTTACCGATCCATCTGTAGTGTCATTTATGAAAGAGTTTGGAGAAGATACACTTGGCAAAGGTGTTGTCATTGCGAAAGATACTCCAAATTTTATTGCTAATCGCATTGGAACATACGGCCTCCTTATGACTGCACAAGAAATGATTAAAGGCAAGTACAGCGTTGGGGAAGTTGATTCTGTGACGGGTCCACTAATAGGGCGTCCAAAGAGTGCTACATTCCGCACGCTGGATGTTGTTGGGTTAGATACATTTATCCATGTAGCAAAAAATGTGTACGACAAAGTGGAAGGGGAAGAAAAGGACGTTTTTGATGTTCCAGAATTTATGCTAAAGATGCGTGATAATGGGTGGCTCGGTAGTAAATCTGGTCAAGGATTTTTCTTGAAAAAGGGAAAAGAAATCTTCGAATTAAATCCAGAGACTCTTCAATATCAAGAACGCAAAAAACTTCGGGCACCATCTGTTGAAATGGCGAAACAGGAAAAAGGATTAGCGAATAAAATAAAAGCGCTTGTATATGCAAAAGATCGTGCTGGCGAACTGCTGTGGTCGATTTTATCACCAGCTCTTGTATATTCTGCAGAGCTGCACGGTGAAATTGCCGATGACATCGTCTCCATTGACCGCGCAATGAAATGGGGATTCGGCTGGAAAATGGGTCCATTTGAAACATGGGACGCAATTGGTTTAGAAAAGTCAGTTGAAAAAATGAAAGCAGAAGGTAAAACAATTCCTGCTTGGGTAGAAGAAATGCTTAGCGAAGGTCACATGACTTTCTATAAGGAAGAAGAGGGCGACCAATACTTCTATCAAGACGGCAGTTATCATTTAGTTGAAGAAAATGAAAAAGTAATCAATCTTAAACGATGGAAGAAAAAGAATGGCGTAATAAAGAAAAACACGGGTGCTAGTTTAATTGATTTAGGTGATGGTGTGGCACTACTTGAGTTCCACTCACCAAGCAACGCGATTGGCATGGATATTATCCAGATGATTAATTTTGCAGTTGATGAAGTAGAGAAGAACTACAAAGGACTTGTCATTGGAAATCAAGGCAAAAACTTCTGTGTTGGTGCGAATCTTGCGATGATTTTAATGGAAGCTCAAGACGATAATATGTTTGAGATCGATATGGTTGTGAAACAATTTCAACTTGCGATGTTGCGGTTGAAATATAGCTCATTCCCGGTTGTGGCTGCACCGTTTGGCATGACACTTGGTGGTGGTACAGAAGTTTGTTTACCGGCTGATCATATCCAAGCTTCTGCTGAAACGTATATGGGATTGGTAGAAGTTGGCGTCGGGCTGATTCCTGGCGGTGGCGGAAACAAAGAGCTGTATTTAAATTATTACAATAGCCTACCAAAAGGACTTGATTTTGACCTTCAAAAAGTCGCAAATAAAGTGTTTGAAACAATTGCAATGGCAAAGGTATCAACATCTGGTGCAGAAGCGAAGGAGCATCACTTCTTAACATCGGCTGATGGGATTAGTGCAAATGGCGATCACTTACTATATGACGCGAAGCAAGTGGTACTTCATTTAGCCGAAAACTACTCAGCTCCAGTGAAACGTAAGGTACCAGTCGTGGGTGAGACGGGATATGCGACATTACTTTTAGGAGCGCAATCCATGCACCATTCAGGCTTTATTTCAGATCATGATTTAAAGATTGCAAAAAAACTAGCTTACGTGATTGCTGGAGGAAAAGTGCCCTTTGGAACAGAGGTGGACGAAGAATACTTGTTGAAACTTGAGCGTGAAGCGTTCCTAAGTTTGATTACTGAACCAAAATCACAAATGAGAATGCAACACATGCTTGTGAAAGGAAAGCCATTACGAAACTAATTGATGTGACAAATATCATTTAAAGGGGGAGCACAATGCGTGAAGCAGTGATTGTCGCTGGTGCAAGAACACCAGTCGGGAAAGCAAAAAAGGGTAAGTTAGCGAACGTGCGTCCTGATGATTTAGGTGCACTTGCCGTAAGAGAAACCTTACAACGAGCAGGAAATTATGATGGAGAGATTGATGATTTAATTATTGGATGTGCGATGCCAGAGGCTGAACAAGGTATGAACATGGCTCGTAATATCGGTGCATTAGCAGGTCTTTCTCACACAGTACCTGCGATTACAATCAACCGTTACTGTTCATCAGGTCTTCAATCGATCGCTTATGGTGCAGAGCGGATCATGCTTGGTTATGCAGATACGATTATCGCAGGTGGAGCAGAATCAATGAGCCTTGTACCAATGATGGGCCATACGGTTCGTCCAAACATTCGTCTTGCGGAAGAAATGCCGGAGTACTATATGAGCATGGGGCATACAGCCGAAGAGGTTGCAAAAAAATACGGCATCACGCGTGAAGATCAAGATGCGTTTGCTGTGCACAGTCATCAAAAAGCAGCAAAGGCACTGGCTGAGGGCAAATTTAATGATGAGATTGTTCCTGTTGATGTAACGCTCAGGCACGTTGATGAGAAGCATCAAATGCAAGAGCGTCTCATTCACTTTTCACAAGATGAAGGCGTTCGAGCCACTTCTAACGTTGACACACTAAGCAAATTATCTCCTGTATTTTCTCGTACAGGAACGGTAACAGCCGGCAACTCTTCCCAAACAAGTGATGGTGCTGCAGCTGTTATGGTAATGGATCGTGAAAAAGCAGAGTCACTCGACTTGAAGCCTATCGCAAAATTTCGTTCATTCGCTGTCGGCGGGGTACCACCAGAAATTATGGGCGTAGGCCCAGTTGAAGCTGTTCCAAAAGCACTGAAACTAGCGGGGGTATCGCTCTCTGATATTGATTTATTTGAGCTAAACGAAGCGTTTGCTTCTCAATCCATTCAAGTGATTCGACAGCTTGGTTTAAATGAAGAAATCGTCAATGTAAATGGTGGTGCGATCGCACTTGGTCATCCACTTGGCTGTACGGGAGCAAAACTTACGCTTTCACTTTTGCATGAACTTCAAAGAAGACAGCAACAATTTGGCGTTGTCACAATGTGTATAGGTGGAGGAATGGGCGCAGCAGGTGTTTTTGAAATGATCAACTAAACAACTTTTGGGGAAAAGGGAGGAATTAATCATGTCAAACGAAACAAAATCAGTTGTTAAGGGTGGAAGCTTTTTAATCGAGGATATCGAAGTAAACGACGTATTTACTCCAGAAGACTACACAGACGAGCAAAAAATGATTGCAAAAACAACAGAAGATTATGTGATCAATGAAGTTGTACCTCAAATTGAGCACCTTGAAAATCATGAGTTTGATCGTTCGGTCAAGCTACTTAAATCAGCTGGTGATCTTGGTCTTTTAGGTGCTGATGTTCCAGAGGAATATGGAGGTCTTGGACTCGATAAAGTAAGTTCAGCGCTTATCGCTGAAAAAATGTCTCGTGCGGGTGGGTTCTCTATCACACACGGTGCTCACGTTGGAATAGGCTCCTTGCCAATCGTTCTTTTCGGTAACGAGGAGCAAAAGAAAAAATATCTTCCAACACTTGCTACTGGTGAAAAAATTGCTGCTTATGCACTAACAGAACCAGGTTCAGGATCTGATGCATTAGGTGCTAAAACCGTTGCAAAGCTTAACGAAGCTGGCACACACTATGTCTTAAACGGTGAAAAACAATGGATAACAAACGCTGGTTTCGCTGATGTATTTGTTGTATATGCAAAAATCGACGGCGAGCATTTCTCGACGTTTATTATAGAGCGCAATTTCCCAGGTGTTTCTGTTGGAGCGGAAGAGAAAAAAATGGGAATCAAGAGCTCTTCAACTCGTACACTCATCCTCTCTGACGCTGAAGTCCCGGTTGAAAATCTACTAGGTGATGCAGGAAGAGGTCATGTCATTGCCTTTAATATTTTAAATATCGGTCGCTACAAGCTAGGAGTAGGTACAGTCGGCGGTTCAAAGCGTGCACTTGAACTTGCGGTTAAATATACAAATCAGCGCCAACAATTTAAAAAGCCAATTTCTTCGTTTAATTTAACAAAAGAAAAGCTTGCTACAATGGGCGCGAAGCTTTATGCAACGGAGAGCTCAGTGTACCGTACAGTTGGTCTTTTTGAAGATCGCATGAGCCAGCTTAGTGAGGAAGAGGTTCAAGATGGTAAAGAAGTTGCGAAATCAATAGCAGAATACGCAATTGAGTGTTCATTGAATAAAGTATTTGGTACCGAAACGCTTGACTACATTGCTGATGAGGCACTTCAATTGCACGGTGGATACGGCTTTATGCAGGAATATGAAGTAGAACAGATTTACCGTGATTCGCGTATAAACCGCATTTTTGAAGGCACAAACGAAATCAATCGTCTTCTTGTACCTGGCACGTACCTACGTAAAGCAATGAAAGGTGAACTTCCGCTTCTGCAAAAAGCTCAAGCACTTCAAGAAGAAATAATGACGATGATGCCAGAAGAAGTTAGTGATGAGCCACTAGCGCAAGAGGCTTATCTTGTGAAAAATGCGAAAAAAATTGGGTTGCTTGCTGCTGGTCTTGCAGCACAAAAATATGGCAAAGCGCTTGAACAAGAACAAGAAGTACTTGTGAACATTGCCGATATCGTCTCTCTTGCGTACGCAATGGAATCAGCACTTCTTCGCACACAAAAAGCTGTGGCCAAAACAGGTCTTGAAAAGAATCAACAAAAAGTTCTTTATACACAAATTTTCTGTCAAGAAGCATTCAACGAAATCGAACAACACGCCAAAGAAACAATCATTGCTGTGGAAGACGGCGACACACTTCGTATGATGTTGTCAGCACTTCGTAAATTTACGCGCTACACGCCGGTGAACTTAGTTGTGAAAAAACGTGAAGCAGCAGCTAAGTTGATTGATGTTGAGAAGTTCGTCGTATAATGAGAAAAGGCGCCCAGCGAACATTTCGCTGGGTGTTTTTTAGAGGGAACTCTTTACTGTATCGAAGTTGTTACTAATCTTTCACATGTTCTATAATAGACGTATGCCAAAGTCCATTAACTGAGGTAAATTTAATACAGAGGTGATTAGTATGGCAATCACATTTTACTCGTATCCCAAATGTGGCACGTGTCGTAAAGCGAAAAAATGGCTTGATGAAGAAGGCACTTCCTATGAAGAAATTCATTTAGTAGAGGCCCCTCCGTCAAAAAACGAGCTTGAAAAAATGTATAAAAATAGTGGATTGGATATCAAGAAATTCTTTAATACAAGTGGCATGAAATATCGTGATTTAGGCTTAAAGGATCGTTTACCAGCTATGTCGGATGAAGAAAAGCTTGAACTTCTTGCTACCGATGGCATGTTAATTAAACGTCCACTGACGACTGACGGAAAGACTGTAACGGTTGGCTTTAAAGAACCAGAATTTGAACAGCATTGGAAGGTATAGATTGTTCTGAATCATTACTTGTGTTCGCGCTTTGAATATGCCAAGATTAGAATGTAGAACATAGATTGAATACGGAGGGGAAAACATGGGTTCACCAAAAGAGTTACGTTATTCTGAAGAACACGAATGGGTAAAAGAAGAGGACAATAAAGTACGCATCGGTATCACAGCATTTGCTCAATCTGAACTGGGCGACATCGTATTCGTTGAACTTCCAGAAGTAGGCGATGAGCTAAAAGCGGACGAGCCATTTGGCAGTGTAGAATCCGTTAAAACGGTATCTGAGCTTTATGCACCAGTAAGCGGAAAAGTTGTAGAAGTCAACGAAGACCTAAGTGATAGCCCTGAATTCGTTAATGAATCTCCCTACGAAAAAGCATGGATGGTTACCGTTGAGTTAAACAACACTGATGAGTTAGATAGTCTGATGACTGCTGAGAAATATGACGAAATGATCAACGAAGACTAAGCATTACATATGAAATGAGGCTGTCACCTGTTTAAGATACGGGTGGCAGTTTTTTGTTGAGGTTGGACAGAATTGAACCGATTTCGCTTTTGTTATTTGCTTTTCTAAAAGAAACAAGCGAAAATAAAGGTAGCATCATATACTACTGTAATCTAACGAACGAGGTTAGGTTTTGGATTAATATGGATGATAGGGTGTGATCTGTAGTGGATGACGTTGACGAGATAGTCATCATTGTCGAAGGAACGTCCGATAAACGAAAAGTACAACCGATTATTCGAGAGCCAGTTGATATTATTTGCACAAATGGCACAATCAGCTTTAACAAAATGGATGAATTAATCGAACAGCTAACAAACCGAGACGTCTATATTTTAGTGGATGCAGACGAGGCTGGAGAAAAACTACGCAAGCAATTTAAACGAGAATTCCCAGATGCTGAACATCTTTATATTGACCGTTCCTATCGCGAGGTGGCAACAGCACCCTCAAAACACTTAGCATCGATATTAGTAGCCGCAGATATCGATGTTTACACTGAGTATTTGGAAAAAGGATGAATCGATAAATGATCAATGAATGGTCCCTCGAGCTTTTAAATGCCAAGTTAGACAATGCTGAAAACACAGCACTTTATTTGTACACTCCGATGTGTGGAACATGCAAGCTAGCAAGCAGAATGCTCGAAATCACAGCAACAACTGTAACAGGTTATGAGATTGGAAAAGCGGATCTGAATTATGTCGGATCACTCGCAGAAACCTACCAAATTGAGAGCGTTCCCTGCTTGTTGATTTGGAAAAACGGTGAACTAGTGAAAAAAGCATATAAATTCGAATCTGTCCCCAATTTATACGAAACATTGCAAAGTCACTCATGATGGATATGAGTGGCTTTTTACATTTTTTTTAGTAGCAAACCGTTCGTCCATTCTTTCATTAAACAAAAAAATACGAACATTTTTTGTTGACACTTATTTTATATCCGTGATACGATGACTTTCGTAATAATAAAAGCGTATTGATTATGTAAATCGTATCAAGCGTTATTTAACTTAATATTATTCGTAACTCTTATTTAGAGCGGTGGAGGGATGTGCCCGATGAAACCCGGCAACCAGCAGTCTTTTGACTGGAAAGGTGCCAATTCACACAGGATAAAACCTGGAAGATGAGAGAAGGGACCTTAACTTTACGCGCCTTTCTGCTCATATAGCAGAAGGCGTTTTTTTAATGTAGTTAAACGGCATAATGATTTATAGTATGGTAAAACTATTTTTTGCTAGCATCTGCATGGGGATCGGTTAATCAGTAGAAGTGAAAAACGTATTGGAGTTATTTCCGAGTATCATGCAGCAGCTTACTCAATTTTAATCAAGAAAGAGGCGATGGAATGATTACAATCTCCAATGTCAAAAAGATATTTAAAACAAAGGATGGAAAGTTTACTGCCGTTGATGATGTAAACTTGCAAATTACAGAAGGTGAAATTTTTGGTGTCATCGGATATAGTGGTGCTGGGAAAAGTACACTCATTCGAATGTTAAATGGATTGGAATCTCCAACTTCAGGAACAGTTGATGTTAATGGCAAAATCATTTCTAATATAAGAGGCGCAGAACTTCGAAAAGCACGCCAAAAAATAAGCATGATTTTTCAACATTTTAATCTTTTATGGTCGCGAACTGTTCGAGAAAATATCTCGTTCCCACTTGAAATTGCGGGAGTGGATAAAAAAAAGCGGGAAAAAAAAGTTGATGAATTGATTGAGCTCGTTGGACTTAATGGCCGAGGGGGATCTTATCCATCACAACTTAGCGGAGGTCAAAAGCAGCGTGTTGGTATTGCACGTGCACTCGCTAACGATCCACAAGTATTGCTGTGCGATGAAGCGACATCAGCACTTGACCCACAAACAACTGATTCAATCTTAGAGTTGCTTGTGGATATCAACAAACGTCTTGGGCTAACGATCGTTCTGATCACACACGAAATGCATGTCATCAGAAAGATTTGTCACCGGATTGCAGTAATGGAAGATGGACGAGTAGTCGAGCTTGGCGATGTACTCGAGGTATTTAAACAACCTAAAGAGCAGATCACAAAACGATTCGTTCAACAAGTTACTGAGCCAGAAGAAACGCGTGAAACGATCGAACATCTGTTAGATGAGTACGAGGATGGTAAAGTGATTAAACTAACGTTTGTCGGTGAAGCAACTGAGCAACCGATAATCACAAATTTAATTCGATCGTTTGATATTAACGTGAATATTTTGCAAGGGAAGATTTCACAGACGCAAAATGGAGCGTATGGATCACTCTTCATCCATGTTCATGGTGTTCAGGAAGAGATTACAAAAGCCGTTGATTTCCTCGAATCAGCCAAAGTTGGGGTGGAGGTGATCACACATGATTGAACGAGTTTTTCCAAACGTTGATTGGGTGAAAATGTGGGAAGCATCATATGAAACGATTTATATGACACTCATAGCCACTGCATTTACGTTTGTAATTGGACTTTTATTAGGTTTATTACTTTTCTTAACATCGAAAGATAATATTCGGGAAAATAAGGTTGTCTATGGCATAACTAGTGTTATTGTGAACGTGTTTCGCTCGATTCCGTTTATTGTCTTAATTATTCTATTGATCCCATTTACACGGACATTAATTGGGACGGTTCGGGGAGCAGACGCTGCGCTTCCTGCACTGATCATAGGTGCAGCACCATTTTATGCACGAATGGTTGAAATTGCCCTTCGTGAGATTGATAAAGGGGTTATTGAAGCCGCTCGATCAATGGGAGCAAAAGTGAGCACGATTATCATAAAAGTATTTATTCCAGAATCATTGCCAGCACTTATTTCCGGTATTACGGTTACTACGATTGCATTAGTAGGTTACACAGCAATGGCAGGTGTGATTGGAGCAGGTGGACTTGGAAATCTGGCATTTTTAGAAGGGTTTCAACGTAGTCGTGACGATGTAACGCTCGCAGCTACGATCATCATAGTGATTATTGTGTTTGTTATCCAATTTATCGGTGATTTCTTCACCAATCGATTGGATAAAAGATAAATTTTTAGAAAAGGGAGAGATTACGAATGAAGAAATGGTTAACAGGAGCTTTAGCAGCAACAAGTATTTTCGCTCTAGCAGCATGTGGAGCAGACGATTCAACAGGTGATAATGAAGGAACAGAAGAAGGCGGACAAGTTGAACTTATTGTTGGTGCATCAAATGTTCCTCACGCGAAAATTTTAGAGGAAGCACAGCCTTTACTTAAAGAACAAGGGGTAGACCTTGTGATTGAAACGTACCAAGATTACATTCTTCCTAATCAGGATCTTGAAGCAGGGGAAATTGACGCAAACTATTTTCAAAGTCTCCCTTATTTCGAGCAGCAAATTGCAGAACTTGGCTATGACTTTGTTAATGCAGGTGGCATTCATGTTGAGCCAATCGCTGTTTATTCTCAAAAATATGATTCACTTGATGAGCTTCCAGACGGAGCGGAAATTATTATGAGTAATTCTGTAACTGATCATCCTCGTATTTTATCGCTGCTTGAAGAAGAAGGTCTCATTACACTTGATCCTGAAGTAGATAAAATGGTTGCTGAAGTTGGAGATATTCAAGATAATCCTAAAAACCTTGATTTTTCATTCGATGTTGAGGCATCACTACTCGTTCAATTCTACGAAAATGATGAAGGTGACGCAATTCTAATCAATTCTAACTATGCAATTGATGCAGGACTGAATCCACTTGAAGATTCAATTGCAATTGAAGGTTCTGAATCTCCTTACGTTAACATCATTGCAGTAAACAGTGGTGACGAAGATAACGAAGCGGTTCAAAAGCTTGTTGAAGTATTAATGTCCGAAGAAATTCAAGACTATATTTTAGAAGAATGGAATGGAAACGTCATCCCTGGTGATGCTGAATAATTGTCATGAAAACTCCTGTCATTTGACAGGAGTTTTATTATTGATGCAGCCCGATGTACGAGCGCATGGATGTAGATAAGGAGACGGGAATTCTAACATACGCGAAGTGATGCTCACAACTACACAAGCAAATTCAAAAAAGAAAGGATATACTGAATCCTTCGTATACTTTAGTCATAACATTAAAAAGGGACACTTTTGGAGCAGCATTCATGATGAAGGATGTTTTTACATTAAAAGATACTAACTCAAATTCATGTAGTAGCTATTCAAGCTGGTGTTGTTATGCTCATGCAGCGATAAAGGTTGTGTGGACATTACAAAAATTTAAAGAAGAAAATGCAACAACATAAAAAATTCAGAAAATAGGTTTATCTTGTGTTTAAACGGGTATACATCTTAATGTACATGAAACCATGCCACGGAAAAAACCGTAAAGGAATGATTCATTATCCATTTAATTAAAATGGAGTACACAGGTGAGATGGAAAAAGCCATGCTAAGCGCACATGGAATTGGCTATGAAACCTATAAGAGAGAGCATGATATTCGTATGAATGTTGAAATGAAACGAGAAGAAAATTATAAAAAAGGCCAGCAATTATTTGCGGACCTTGAAAGCAAACTTCACAGTAATATATAATAAGAAAGGTTGAAAAGTCAGTGTTTATTACACTGGCTTTTTTTAGTGCATATAATTTAGAAATTGGCTATTCCTATAGATGTGAAAATCCGCTGTCGAAAGAATCGCTGTAGGATTTGATTCTAGGTTTGATTTGTTATAAGATTGTAATGAGAATAAATTGAGAATGGTTATTCCATATCAAAATTGTCTATAAACGGAGGTAGTTAGGTTATGGCTTCAACGTTAGTGATAAAAGATCTTCATGTTGAAATCGAAGGCAAGGAGATATTAAAAGGTGTAAACCTTGAACTTGATAGCGGTAAAATTCATGTCATCATGGGACCAAACGGCACAGGTAAATCAACACTTGCTTCTGCAATTATGGGTCACCCGAAATTTGATGTGACAAAAGGTGAGGTTCTTCTTAACGGAGAGAACGTACTTGAGATGGAAGTAGACGAACGTGCACTTGCTGGACTATTTCTTGCTATGCAATACCCAAGTGAAATTACTGGCGTAACAAACGCAGATTTCTTGCGTTCAGCAATCAATGCGCGTCGTGAAAAAGGAAAAGAAATCTCATTGATGAAATTTATCAAAGAGCTTGATAAAAATATGGACTTCCTTGAAATGGATCAAAACATGGCACAGCGTTACCTGAACGAAGGTTTCTCTGGTGGAGAAAAGAAACGTAATGAAATTCTTCAACTAATGATGATTCGTCCTGAATTCGGAATTTTAGACGAGATTGATTCTGGTCTAGATATCGATGCTTTAAAAGTTGTTTCAAAAGGAATTAATCAAATGCGTAGTGAAGACTTTGGTTGCTTAATTATCACTCACTACCAACGTCTGTTGAACTACATTGAGCCAGACTTTGTTCATGTAATGATGCAAGGGCGTGTTGTCAAATCAGGTGGCCCTGAGCTTGCTGCGCGATTAGAGTCAGAGGGTTATGACTGGATTAAACAAGAACTAGGTATTGAAGACGAAACTGTAGGCCAAGAAGCGTAACTGATAGGAGGATGAATATGACGACACAAACGAAATTGCCGGTTGATCAGCAAGCGGTACAGGCTTTTTCTAAGAAGAATGGAGAGCCGAGCTGGCTGTCGTCCCTTCGATTGGACGCACTTGCGAAAGCGGATGAACTTCCACTACCGAAGCCGGACAAAACCAAAATTGCTAAATGGAATTTTACACAGTTTGCTAAACATACAGTAGACAGCGAAGTATACAGCTCTCTAGAAGATCTTCCTGAGAGCATCAAATCACTAATTGATGTTGAAAAGCAGCAAAGCTTGTATATTCAACGCAATAATACGCCTGCTTATTTAACTATTTCAGATGAGTTAAAAGAAAAAGGTGTTATTTTCACGGATATTCTAACAGCAGCGAAGGATCATTCTGAGCTTGTTGAACAATACTTTATGAAAGATGCTGTTAAAGTTGATGAGCACAAGCTTACGGCTTTACACGCTGCTTTAGTTAACGGCGGAGCATTTTTATATGTACCTAAAAATGTAGAAGTGACTGAACCAATTCAAGCGGTGTACGTTCACGATAACCCTGAAGCAACACTTTTCAACCACGTTTTAGTTGTGGCTGAAGATAATAGCTCAGTGACATACGTTGAATCGTATTTAGCTACAGAAGATGTGCAAGAATCGGTTGTGAATATCGTATCCGAAGTTGTAGCGAAGCAAAATGCGCGCGTCGTGTACGGTGCGGTTGATAATTTATCAGCTGGAACTACTACGTATGTAAATCGTCGTGGGGTAGCAGGTCGAGATTCACGTATTGAATGGGCACTTGGGATGATGAACGATGGCGATACGATTGCTGAAAATATCACGAAACTTATTGGTGACAATTCGTTTGGTGATACAAAAACGGTCGTTGTTGGTCGCGGAGACCAAAAGCAAAACTTTACAACAAATATTACGCACTGGGGCAAGAACTCAGAAGGTTATATTTTAAAACATGGCGTGATGAAAGATGCTGCTTCATCCATTTTTAACGGAATTGGAAAAATCGAACACGGTGCGACTAAGGCCAACGCGGAGCAAGAATCACGCGTATTAATGCTTAGTGAAAAAGCTCGTGGCGATGCAAACCCAATCCTTTTAATTGATGAAGATGATGTTACTGCAGGCCACGCTGCTTCTGTTGGCCGTGTAGATCCAATGCAGCTTTTCTACTTGATGAGCCGAGGAATTTCAAAGCATGAAGCAGAACGATTAGTTATTCATGGATTCCTTGCACCGGTTGTTACAAAACTTCCGATTGAGGGTGTTAAAAGACAATTGAGTGAGGTAATTGAAAGGAAAGTTCAATAATGAATGTAAGTGAGATCCGCAGAAGGTTTCCGATCCTTGATCAAGAAGTTAATGGTCAGCCACTTGTCTATTTGGATAGCGCAGCCACTTCACAAAAGCCGCTGTCTGTGATCCAAGCTTTAAATGAATACTATAGTGGGTACAATGCGAATGTACATCGTGGTGTTCACACGCTAGGAACGAAAGCAACAGATGGCTATGAAGGTGCGCGCGAAAAGGTTAAAACTTTTATCAATGCTTCCTCGACTGAAGAAGTTATTTTTATGCGTGGTACAACAACAGCAATCAATACGGTTGCTCAAAGCTATGGTCATGCAAATGTGGGAGAGGGCGATGAAATCGTCATTACACACATGGAACACCATAGTAATATCATTCCTTGGCAACAACTAGCAAAAGTAACGGGTGCAACACTTAAATATGTGCCTCTTCAAGAAGATGGGACGTTGTCATTAGAGGATGTTCGTGAAACGATTACATCACAAACGAAAATAGTGTCCATCATGATGGTATCCAACGTACTTGGTACGATGAATCCGATCAAAGAAATCACAAAAATTGCCCATGATCATGGTGCGGTTATGGTGGTGGATGGTGCACAAGCGGCTCCTCATATGAAAGTGGATGTTCAAGATCTAGATTGTGATTTCTTTGCATTTTCAGGTCATAAAATGGCTGGTCCAACTGGGATTGGTGTGTTATATGGCAAGAAGAAATGGTTGAATAACATGGAACCTGTAGAATTCGGTGGCGAAATGATCGATTTCGTTGGTTTGCACGAATCAACCTGGAAAGAGCTTCCTTGGAAGCTTGAAGGTGGCACACCGATCATTGCTGGAGCGATTGGTTTGGGCGCTGCAATCGACTTTTTAGAGGAGATTGGCCTTGATGCAATTGAAAAACATGAACACCATTTAGCAGCATATGCGCTGGAAAAAATGTCTGCGGTTGAAGGAATGACCATCTATGGTCCGAAAGATCCTAGCAAAAGAGCAGGCATTGTGACATTTAATCTCGATGATGTTCACCCTCACGATTTGGCTACTGTACTTGATGCAGAAGGAATTGCCATTCGCGCAGGTCATCATTGTGCTCAGCCATTGATGAAATGGTTGAACGTTTCTTCAACAGCACGTGCTAGTTTTTACCTTTATAATACAGAAGAGGACATTGATCGGTTAGTAGCGGGACTTGTGAAAACAAAGGAGTATTTTAGCGATGTCTTTTAATAACCTTGATACATTGTACCGTCAAGTCATTATGGATCATTATAAAAACCCACGTAATAAAGGTGCAATTGAAGATGGAAGTGTGACAATCGATATGAATAATCCTACATGCGGAGATCGCATTCACTTAACATTAGATGTGCAAGATGGCATCGTTAAGCAAGCGAAATTCGATGGAGATGGGTGTTCGATTTCAATGGCTTCTGCTTCAATGATGACACAAGTGATCACGGGGCAAAAAATAGAGACGGCTTTGAAAATGTCAGGGATCTTTTCCGATATGATGTTAGGCAAGGATTACGATGATTCAATCGACCTTGGTGACATCGAAGCATTACAAGGAGTGGCGAAATTCCCAGCACGAATTAAATGTGCAACACTTGCTTGGAAAGCGATGGAAAAAGGAATTGACTTGAATCAGGAATAGTGTTTTTGACACGTTTCTCATATTAAAAGGAGGAATCACCATGGCGAAGAAAATGCCAGATGTAGGAGATTATAAATATGGTTTCCACGACAAAGACGTTTCTCTCTTTCGCTCAGAGCGTGGTCTGACACGCGAAATCGTTGAAGAAATTTCACGAATGAAAAATGAGCCAAAATGGATGCTTGATTATCGTTTGAAATCACTTGAGCATTTCTATAAAATGCCTATGCCACAATGGGGAGGCGATATGAGTGGGTTGAATTTCGATGAAATCACTTATTACGTTAAGCCTTCTGAAAAAAGTGAACGCAGCTGGGATGAAGTACCTGAAGAAATCAAGCGTACATTTGATAAATTAGGTATTCCTGAAGCAGAACAAAAGTATTTGTCTGGTGTTTCTGCACAGTACGAATCTGAAGTTGTGTATCACAACATGAAAGAAGACCTTGAAGAAATGGGTATTGTGTTTAAAGACACTGACTCTGCTCTTCGTGAAAACGAAGAACTTTTCAAAGAACATTGGGGTACGATCATTCCATACTCTGATAACAAGTTCTCAGCGCTTAACTCGGCTGTATGGTCAGGCGGATCATTCATCTACGTTCCAAAAGGAGTTAAAGTTGATACACCACTTCAAGCATACTTCCGTATTAACTCTGAAAATATGGGACAGTTCGAGCGTACGTTGATCATTGCGGATGAAGGCTCAAGCGTTCATTACGTAGAAGGTTGTACGGCTCCTGTTTACACAACCAATTCTCTTCACAGTGCCGTTGTTGAAATCATCATCAAAAAAGATGCTTATTGCCGTTACACAACGATTCAAAACTGGGCGAACAACGTGTTCAACCTTGTAACGAAGCGTGCTGTATGTGATGCAAATGCAACAATGGAATGGGTTGATGGTAACATCGGTTCGAAGCTTACAATGAAATATCCAGCGGTGATCCTTCGTGGAGAAGGCGCACGTGGTATGACCTTGTCGATCGCTTTAGCAGGTAAAGGGCAACATCAAGATGCAGGAGCAAAAATGCATCACTTGGCACCTAATACGTCTTCAACGATTGTTTCGAAATCTATCTCAAAGCAAGGCGGTAAAGTAACGTACCGCGGAATCGTTCACTTCGGACGTAAAGCGCATGGCGCACGTTCAAACATCGAGTGCGATACGTTGATCATGGATAACCAATCGACTTCTGATACGATTCCTTACAATGAGATCTTGAACGATAACATTTCTTTAGAGCACGAAGCAAAAGTTTCGAAAGTATCTGAAGAGCAATTGTTCTATCTTATGAGCCGTGGAATCTCTGAAGAAGAAGCAACGGAAATGATCGTAATGGGCTTTATCGAGCCATTCACAAAAGAACTACCAATGGAATACGCAGTTGAAATGAACCGTCTTATCAAGTTTGAGATGGAAGGTTCCATCGGATAACCAAACGTTGGTATATCAAGAACACCCCCTCTACCATTTTTGGTGGAGGGGGTGTTTTATTATCAGACATTAAAACATCCAGACAGGTGAATAGCTTCCGGAGAGGTGTTGAAAGCTCTCCAGAAGCTATTGTTTAACAGCAATTAACTTTAAAATCTTACGCTGGTATTTTTAACTCTTGTCCTACGTAAATTAAATAAGGGCTAGAGATGTTGTTCAAACGAGCTAATTCATCTACTGTCGACCCAACCTGAATCGCAATAAGTGACAATGAATCTCCTGCTACTACATTATATGTAGATGAACCTGGTTCCGAAGGAGTGCTTCCTTCTCCATTAGGAATTTTTAACTCTTGGCCTACGTAAATTAAATAAGGACTAGAGAGGTTATTCAAACGAGCTAATTCATCGACTGTCGTTCCAGTTTGAATCGCAATAAGTGACAATGAATCTCCTGCTACTACAGTATATGTAGATGGGTTTGAATCGCCTGGTTCTGAAGGAGTGTTTCCTTCTCCATTAGGAATTTTTAACTCTTGTCCTATTTGAAGTAAATAAGGGCTAGATAGGTTATTCAAACGAGCTAATTCGTCAACTGTCGTTCCAAATCGAACCGCAATGGCAGACAATGAATCTCCCGCTACTACCTTATAAGTAGAAGGGTTGTCTCCAGGGTTTGAATCGCCCGGTTCAGAAGGCTCCTCCCCTTGTCCATTAGGAATTTTCAACTCTTGTCCTATTTGAAGTAAATAAGGGCTAGAGAGGTTATTCAAACGAGCTAATTCATCGACAGTCGTTCCAAATCGAACCGCAATACCTGACAATGTATCTCCCGAAACTACCGTATAAGTAGAAGGATTAGAATCACCCGGTTCACCTGGATCAGTAGGCTCCTCATTATCTCCATTAGGAACTTTTAACTCTTGTCCTACATAAATTAAATAAGGGCTAGAAAGATTATTCAAGCGAGCTAATTCATCAACGGTCGTACCAAATCGAACCGCAATGGCAGACAATGTATCTCCCGAAACTACCGTATAAGTAGAAGGATTAGAATCACCCGGTTCACCTGGATCGTCTGGGTCAGTAGGCTCCTCATTATCTCCATTAGGAACTTTTAACTCTTGTCCTACATAAATTAAATACGGGCTAGAGAGATTATTCAAACGAGCTAATTCATCGACAGTCGTATCAAATCGTACTGCAATGCCTGATAATGTATCTCCCGCCACTACCGTATAAGTAGAAGGATTAGGATCACCTGGATCACCTGGGTCGCCTGGATCACCTGGATCAGAAGGCTCCATATCATCATATTGATGTAATCCATTTCCCTCAATTATGGAGATTAGTTTACTAGGATAATCTGGATCGGTAGCATATCCTGCATCACTCAATGCTTGCGCTGCAACTCTATAGTCTGTTTCTCCTATAACTTTAGCGTAATGAGGACGTTGTAGGAATTCACCATGATCGTTAAAAGATTCTAAGTATGATGGATAACTCCTAAACTTTTCATCCCCTACTATTATCCATTCTCCGTTTAAATATTCCCAAGTAGGATACAAAGCATACGATCCATTATAATCACCTTTTATACCGAAAAGGTTATTATCATTGCGACTTAGTTCAGATTGTCCCCAACCTGTCTCTAATATTGCTTGGGCCATAATAATGGATGCAAGAATATTATTGCCGTTCATAGATTCAACAGCATGGGAAGCTATCGAATTAATAAAACCCTGTGTGTCAACTTTTAACATGAAAAAATTGTCATCCATTAAGGGTCCAAGGTAGGCAAATTTAGTTGAATCTGTAATATCATATTCAATATTCGGCTCTGTTTCCGTCGAGTCTTCTTGTTGTAAATCATCCTCACTAGATTCAGGTGTATTTTCTTCATCCTCTAGTTCTGATTCTTCCTCTGTTTCTTCTACAGGAGCTTCCACTTCTTCTTCAGTTTCTTCTACAGGAGCTTCCACTTCTTCCTCAGTTTCTTCTACAGGAGTTTCAATTTCTTCCTCAGTTTCTTCTACAGGAGCTTCAATTTCTTCTTCTGTTGCTAAAGCATTATCTTCTGAAATCAATTCGTCACCAAACTCTAGTAATTGTTGTTGATCAGTATCTAGTTCTTCAGATGAAAAAGCCCCTACTGCTGGAGAGAACATGTTGATCGTCATAATCGATGCTGTTGAAGTAGTAACGATTGTTCTTTTAACTTTTAACTTCTTTCTCTGAGAAGATAACTGGTTCATCGTTATTTTCCTTTTTTGCCGCATTTCTTTCTCCTCCTTTTTAAATTGGTCTTTTTAATGGAATTTTAAAATACCTTCTCCTCAAATTAGGTCATGAAGCCACCTCTTGAAATAGGAGAATCCCTTTAAATTCCATCTAAAATAGTTTTATCAAATATATAAGACTATTATGATGTGAGTATACCAATATGTAGATAGATTTCCAATACAATAATTTAAGCAATTTTGTGGAGTTTGAAAATTGAGTCGGATATGAATTCGACTTCATCTATCAAGCCTCGATATATTCAAATATAGAAGATTTGTTTATTTTGTATTATATTTACATTATTTTCAAAAATAATAGGTTGTAGAGAAATTGATGGAATCATCATTTGGGAGGCGTTTTGTCTTTTTGATTGGTGATTGCTCTATCATTGCGTATGGTACAATCATAGTTATACATAGTAGTAGGTGATAAGATGATTTATATTGGGTTAACTGGATGGGGGGATCATCCTGACGTGTATCAGCGTTCATCTAGCCGAGATAAGTTAAAAGATTATGCAAGTCATTTTCCTGTGGTGGAACTTGATGCTTCTTTTTATGCGATTCAGTCTCAGCGCAATATGGAAAGATGGGTAAATGATACACCTAATTCTTTTCAATTTATTGTGAAAGCTTATCAAGGAATGACCGGTCATCAACGTGGGGATATTCCTTTTGATTCAAAAGAAGCGATGTTCCAAGCGTTTGTCCAATCCCTTCGACCGTTGATTGAAAGTGGAAAGCTTGGGATGGTGTTATTTCAATTTCCACCTTGGTTTGATTGTCAAAAAGCTCATGTTGACTATATTCGCTTTTGTAAAGAACGGCTTGAAGACTTACCTTTATCAATCGAATTCCGTAATCAAACTTGGTATAGTGATGCATTCAGGGATCGAACCGTATCATTTTTACAAAAAGGCGATTGGATCCACAGTGTTTGTGATGAACCGCAAGCTGGGGAAGGATCGATTCCCATTGTGCCCATTGCAACGAACAACGACGCTACACTCGTTCGATTTCATGGTCGAAATGTTCATGGTTGGACACGCAAAGGAAACGAAGACAATTGGCGTGAGGTTCGGTATTTATATGAGTATAATGAACAAGAACTTCTTGAATGGGTTCATATACTTAAAAAAATACAGCGTCAGTCTAAAGATGTTTATATTTTATTTAATAATAATTCTGGTGGTCATGCTGCTCGAAATGCCAAACATCTAATGCAATTATTAAAAATTGATTACGAAGACTTAGCATCGAGACAGCTTGATTTATTTTAATTGACGGAGATGACAACCATGGAATGGATTATATTACCGCTTATTGGTTTGGTAGCGGGCGCAATTGGTTCGTTGATTGGGCTTGGTGGAGGAGTGATTGTGGTACCTGCCCTGTTGTTTTTTGGTTCAACACTTGGGATAGTTGAAGGGATCACACCTCAAACTGCTGTTGGCATCTCTCTTGTAGTGATGATTTTCACAGGTCTGTCATCGACACTTTCTTACATGAAGACAAAAACAGTAGATATTAAGAGCGGCTTGCTCTTTTTTATTGGAAGTGGACCAGGAACGATTTTAGGTGCATGGGTAAATCAAACTCTTACACTAGATTCGTTTCATCTTTCATTCGGTGTGTTTTTGCTCTTTTTATCATTCATTCTAATGATTAGAAATAGAATAAAGCCAATTGAGCGATTTAAAACAACTTCTTATCAACGCTATTTTACTGACCCACAAGGTGTAGATTATCAATATGGTTTCCCACCACTCATCGGTGCTACCGTTGCATTTTTAGTAGGATTTGCATCTGGATTATTGGGCATTGGTGGTGGGGCGGTGATGGTACCGCTCATGATTATTGCCTTTTTATTCCCACCTCATGTAGCAGTTGGGACATCCATGTTCATGGTGTTTTTATCTGCGTTAACTGGCTCAGCGTCACATATCGTACTAGGTAACGTCAATTGGTTATATGTATTAGCGCTAGCGCCAGGAGCTTGGTTCGGTGCAAAATTCGGTGCTTGGCTCAATTTTCGATTGCAGTCAGATAAACTTGTTCTCGTACTAAGAGTGATTCTCGTACTAATTGCCATTCGCTCGATTATTGATGGCCTAGTAGGGTAACAGAAAGGTGGAGTTACTCCCTATGAAAGAAAAAATATATCTTTATCATACAAATGATCTTCATAGTCACTTTGAGAATTGGTCGAGGATTCGAGATTACATACTGTCACGCAAACGACATCACCAGAAAAAAGGTGAACCCGTGTTCGTCTTTGATATTGGTGATCATGCCGATCGATCACATCCGCTAACTGAAGGATCAAAAGGAAGAGAAAATGTTCGTTTGCTTAATGAAGTCGGATATGATGCAGTTACCATTGGCAACAATGAAGGCATTACATTTCCTTATGAAGACCTCAATCATTTATATGATGAAGCTGAGTTTGAAGTCGTGGTAGCGAACCTTTTTACTAAAGAGGGTAGTAGACCTGATTGGGTAATCCCGACGTTGATTAAGAAAACTACAAAAGGAACGAAGATTGGGATTGTTGGTGTAACCGCAGAATATGGGGCGCTTTATGATCGGCTTGGTTGGCATGTGACATCAGCAAAGGATGAGTTAAAGGCACAAGTTCGTGTGTTAAAAGAACAGGCGGATATCATCCTATTTCTTTCCCATTTAGGTATTCGTGAAGATGAGTGGGTGGCAGAAGAATGTCCAGATATTGATGTTATTATGGGTGGACACACACACCACGTGCTGGAATTGGGTAAAATTCATAACAAATCTCTACTTGCAGCTGCAGGAAAATATGGCATGTATATAGGAAAGATTGAACTTGAATTTGATCATGAAACGAAGCGCATAACGGATAAAACAGCTTCACTTGTTAATACGGAATCTTTGCCTCCTTCTTCAAACGAAATGCGAGAAATTATGCAGTGGCATGAAGAAGGAAAAAAGCTTTTATCGGGTGTTGTGACTAATCTCGATCAGTCTCTCGATCATCATCCATTGGCCCCAACGCATTTAGCTAAAATGTTAAGTTCTGCGATCGTTGAATGGTGTGGGGCCGATTGTGGAATGATTACGGGCGGACTTTTATTGGATGAGCTACCTGCAGGTCCAGTAACAGTCTATGATCTACATCGTATATTACCGCACCCAATAAACCCTTGTGCTGTAGAACTGTCAGGAAGTGAGCTAAAAGAAGTTCTTAGACAATCTCAAAATCAAGAGTGGCCAACAACTGTGGTCAAAGGGCTAGGTTTCAGAGGAACAATTCTAGGAACGTTTGTGTATGAAGGGATTGAAAGCAGAGCTAACCAATTTTTTGTAAATGATGAACCAGTTGAAACGGATAAAACATACACAGTAGCGACGGTTGATATGTTTACGTTCGGTTTCTTTTTCCCGGCAATGCAACGAGCAAAAAAACAGTATTTTATGCCTGAGTTCCTACGTGATATTTTAAAAGAAAAAATCAAGCGGTTAGAACCAGATTTTTCTAAAAATTCCATTCAATCTACCGATAAATAATTTATAGAGAAGATGTACTTTAAGATGAAGAAGGACAATGAATAGAATAACAAACCTCTTTCATCCATTATGTGGACGTTAGAGGTTTTTTTGTGCATCAATTTTTATTAGATGAACTACGGACAATTTTCCTGCAACTTGGTGCTGACATTCCTAATTTTGTTGTGAAACGGCAATGACCAAAGCGTCTGTATCCGTAATGGATATGGGCGTTTCCCTTTTAATAATTTAACACAAAAACAAAAAACAAAACATAAAATGAAATAAAATATAAAATGGGGTGAAGTCGTTGAGTAAATGTAAAGAATGTAAAGGGCTTTGTTTTCTTGGAATATTTATTACTTTAGGGGCCATAGCTATAAGCATAGCAATTAGTGTAAAAGCACTTATTGATGGAATTGCCTTTGCTCCTGACTTTGAGGAAACATTTATAGAAATATATTTAGTATTTGGATTACTGTTCTTTGTTCTAATATTGATTATCGCGGTAATCATTTTAGTGATCTGTCTAGTTAAAAAATCCAAACATCATTGTGATTGTGATTAAGGGTACACAATTGTGTGTGTAACTCTCTAGACCAACAGGCTACACGCATAAGTGAGTGGTAGAAAAAAGTTAATGAGAAATAACCCATCCTGCTGTGGCTTGAACTGTAACCCGAATAATGGACACTTTTAAAAAAGTCCTACAAGAGCTGGGAACGCGTCATTATAGAGCCATGAACTAAGTTTAATTGCTGTGCTTGATGTTGTTATTATCAAGACATGATGTTAGTCGATCTTTAGAATACAGGAAAATCGCCCAATTCTTCGCATACACTAAAGCGAAGGAGGGCGTTTTTTTATGAAATGGAAACCGAAGCGTACACTAGGGCCCTTGCCAATGCGTTATGTTTGGCTATTCTCCTCCATTCTTTTTATCGGTTTTACTGTTCTAGGGTTGTGGTTAATTAATACGGGAATCAAGCCCTCGCTCATGCTTTATGCAGAATCACAAACGAAAAAAATTGCGGCTCTCGTGATCAGCAGGGCGGTAAGTAGTGAAATTGCAAACGAAATGGGTATAAATGATATTGTCGAAAATGTATCACCGGATTCTTCAGATATCACGTTTAATGCAGAGATTATGAACCGATTGCAAACAGAAACGACTCAACTTGTCCAAGCACAATTGAAAGCAATTGAACGGGGAGATACAAGTATTTTGGATTCATTGACTCCTGAACTGGATATTGAACTGGATACTGGAGGTTTAGGTGATACCGAGGGCATCGTTTATACGGTGCCGCTTGGTCAGGCGACGAATAATGCTTTGCTTGGAAACCTTGGACCGCAAATTCCGATCCGATTTCATGCAATAGGAAGCGTGACCTCCCAAATCATTCCGAAAATGACTGATTTTGGTATTAATAATGTATTTGTGGAAGTGAGCATTCGTTTAAGCGTAAATGTGCAGATTATTGTACCGTTTGCAACACAATTAACAACAATCGAACAAGATATTCCGGTTGCTATGGGTATATTTAGAGGTGAGGTTCCAGACTTTTATAATGTTGGGGAAGGCATGACACCAGCGATACCTTTACCTCCTTCTAATTAACACTTGTCAAGAAAAGATTTGGATGATAATATAGGTATGTAAAAAGAATAAACCACATCATACCGATGGGGTAGAGGAGCGGTTTTCAAGAGTATACTGTGTGAGGATGACAACAACGATCACAGTTGAAAGGGAAAACTGCCGAAATGATATTATCTGTCAAGGTTGTATCATTGGGGTTATCTTAAAGAAGGATAACACTCTCATTGCATAACTTGTTTATGTTATGAGGAGCTACAGATCGTGATGGAGCATACATTACTGTAAATATAAGGGTAATGGTAGAGTCCTCTATCATTGCCCTTTTTTGCGTTTTTTTCACGTCTTGCGCGCCTCCATACCCTATCAAAAAAGGAGGATATTATGGAAGGAACTTGGTTATCATTATTACCACCGATTATTGCCATCTTTATGGTGTTAATCACAAGAAGAGTACTCCTATCATTAGGAGCAGGGATTGTCACAGCGGCATTGCTTTTAACGGACTTTGCTGTGGTAAATACGTTAAAAACGTTATGGTTGTCATTTAGCGGTTTATTCTGGTCATATGGATCAGATGGAGCTGCAGGAGAATTAAATGTTTGGAATATCTTTATCATGCTATTTTTGCTTATCTTAGGTGTAATTACTGCATTTATTAACGTCTCAGGTGGAGCAAGAGCATTTGGTGAATGGGCGATGAAACGTGTGAAAACACGTGCTGGAGCCCAAGTGATGACGGCTTGCTTAGGTGTTATTATTTTTATTGATGATTATTTTAACAGTCTAGTAGTTGGACAAGTTGCAAGACCGGTTACTGACCGACACAAGGTATCTCGTGCAAAACTATCTTATTTACTTGATTCAACAGCTGCACCAGTGTGTGTAATATCTCCCGTATCAAGCTGGGGAGCTTACATCATCACTATTATCGCTGCAATATTAGCTGATCATGCGATTACTGAATACACAGCGTTCTCTGCATTTATGCAAATGGTGCCGATGAATCTTTATGTTTGGGCGGCACTTGGTGTTGTCTTTATCGTCGCTTTTCGCGGTGTTGATTTTGGTCAAATGCGTAAGCATGAGGACAGAGCGATTGAAACAGGTAAATTATATGATGAAACAAAAGAAATTCCAGGTGAGTTGAAAACCGATTTGCCAACAAGTAAGCATGGAACAGTTGGTGATTTGATTTGGCCAATCGTGGCGTTACTTATCGGAACCGTTGCAGCGATGCTTTGGACAGGCAGTCAGCTATACACAGAAGAGACTGGTCAATCAGCATCACTGCTAGATATGTTTGCCTATACTGACGTGGCGACATCATTGGTTTACGGTGGAATGGTTGGACTTGTAGTGACAATTGGCTTTTTCATTCGCCAGGTCAAGCGCTCAAGCAATATTGGTGGAGCAGAGTTTTTCCTTGCATTAAAAGAAGGAATCAAATCCATGTTGCCGGCTATTTACATTTTATCCTTTGCATGGATGATTGTTGGATTGATTGGAGATATAAAAACAGATGAATACTTAGCAGGCATTGTGGAAGCTTCAAATCTCTCTGTTGCATGGCTTCCAGTTATCTTGTTTGTTGTCGCAGGAGTGATGGCCTTTTCGACGGGTACATCATGGGGATCATTTGCGATCTTACTTCCGATTGCTGGCTCGGTAATGGCAGCAACTGATATTTCATTACTATTACCAGCAATGGCCGCTGTTCTTGCAGGATCGGTATTTGGAGATCATTGTTCACCGATGTCAGATACAACGATACTTTCCTCAACTGGAGCGGGAAGTAATCACATTGATCACGTTGTAACACAAATTCCTTACGCAGTTACAAGTGCAATTATTGCTGCTGCTGGTTATGTACTTCTAGGATTCACAGGAAACACATGGTTGGCGCTTGGCTTGGTTGCTATCTTGTTAGTTGTATTTGCTATTGTTATGGGAAGAAACCCAGATAAGGCAAGAGTTGTTTCGGCTGACGAAGCACTAGCAAACAAATAATCTTTTATCAAAAAGAGTTACCTGCTAAGGGTGACTCTTTTTGTGTTTAGAAAATCTTAAATTAATATAAATATGGAAGTATTTAGTTTATTTTTTGATAATTCGACATAATTAAATTTTTTTCGAAATTATCTTTAATATTTAGGTATTAAGTGCTATAATTATTTCAGATTACACAAAATAATCAGAAAATAACGAACTTCCAGTAATGTTTGGAAGAAAAACAAGGAGGAGAAAGATGGATCGTCAACAATGGGGAACTCGCGCTGGCTTTATTTTGGCAGCAGTCGGTTCAGCGGTAGGTCTAGGAAACATCTGGCGCTTTCCGTACGTTGCTTATGAAAATGGTGGTGGAGCATTCTTAATCCCGTACTTATTCGCTCTTTTAACAGCAGGAATTCCAATCCTTATAATGGAATTTACCATGGGACATAAGTATCGAGGATCAGCACCATTAACATTTTTCCGCTTGGGCGGTAAAAAATCAGAGTGGATCGGCTGGTGGGGGTTAAGTGTAGCATTTATTATTTCCACTTATTACGCAGTTATCATTGCTTGGTCAATGAGATATACCATTTTTTCATTCAATCAAGCGTGGGGAGAGGACCCTGAAGCATTTTTATTTAGTGAATTTTTGAAGTTAGATGTTGCACCTGGTGAAACAGGTGGAATGGTATGGGGGATATTAATTCCGCTAATCATAGTGTGGGGGCTCGCACTAGGAATTTTGTTTAAAGGTGTTAAAAAAGGAATTGAAATGGCCAATCGAATTTTCATTCCAACACTTGTTGTCTTATTTTTAATTATTGTTGTACGTGCTGTGACGTTACCTGGAGCAGCAACAGGTTTAAATGCTTTCTTCGAACCGAATTTTGATCTTATCACGGATCCAACGATTTGGGTCGCTGCATATGGTCATATTTTCTTTAGTTTATCAATTGCCTTTGCAATTATGATTACATATTCAAGTTATTTATCAAAAAAATCGGATATTACAAACAATGCCTTCATTACAGGTTTTGCTAACTCTGGATTTGAGTTGCTTGCGGGTATTGGGGTGTTTGCCGCATTAGGTTTCATGGCGACTCAAATGAATGTTCCGGTTGCTGATGTTGCTGATGCTGGAGTGGGACTTGCCTTTGCAGTATTCCCACAAATTATTAACCAGTTTCCAGGAATGAACGGATTGTTCGGCGTATTATTCTTCTTGTCACTTACTCTTGCTGGTCTAAGTTCTCTAATATCGATTACAGAAACATATGTGGCAGGGATATCTGAAAAATTCGGAACTTCTCGGTCGAAAGCTGTAGTCTTTGGTGGAGGATTGGCTGCTATTATTTCGACTCTTTTTGCAACACAAGGCGGATTGTTCTTCCTAGACGCTGTAGATTACTTCATTAACCAATTTGGTGTTGCTGCATTGGGATTAGTTGAAGTTATTATGGTCATTTGGATCTTAAGAAAAGCAGACGGATTACGTTCACACGCAAACCTTACATCTGACATTAAATTGGGTGGTTGGTGGAAGTTCTGTCTAGTATTTATTACACCAATCGTACTTGGTTACATGATGTTTGGTTTGTTGAAACAAAACATCCTTCAAGAGTTTGCTACTGACACGGGGAACTATGAAGGGTACACGACAACGTTCGTATTATTTGGAGGGGTAGCTGTTGCAGGCGCTGCATTAATCCTAGGGATTCTCTTATCGCTTACTAAATGGAATAAAAAACACGCTAGTTTCAATGAAGAAGATAAAAAGGTGGGATAATATGTCAATGGGTGCGATTGTTATGATGATTGTAGGGATCGGCTTACTTTGGGGCGGACTTACTGCAAGTATTGTAAACGCTGTAAGAAAATCAAGAAAAACCGCATAATAAAACGTTTAAAGAGTCTGCCTCGGCGGGCTCTTTTTACTTTTATCTACGCCATTAATCATGATAGGAGCTTATTGTAAGCAATCTTGTTTTCAACATAGCACTGTGATAAGGTGGAATTATATAATACATAAATGAAAGTCTGTTATTTTTGTATTGCTCTTGTTAACTTCGAACGGAGTTCTTATCATAAATACGTATAAGGTGGGAGAGAGTAAAATGAGTACAACGACGAAAGACGGCTATTTGAGAAAGCCAGAGTGGTTGAAAATTAAGCTGAACACGAACGAGAACTACACAGGATTAAAGAAAATGATGCGGGAAAAAAATCTTCACACGGTATGTGAAGAAGCGAAATGTCCGAATATTCATGAATGTTGGGGGATAAGAAGAACGGCAACATTTATGATTTTAGGTGACGTCTGTACACGTGCATGTCGTTTTTGTGCAATCAAAACAGGTCTGCCAACAGAACTTGATTTAGCGGAGCCAGAACGAGTGGCTGATTCTGTTCAATTGATGAACTTGAAGCATGCTGTGATCACAGCTGTTGCGCGAGATGATTTAAAAGACGGAGGAGCAGAGGTATTTGCTGAAACGGTCCGCGCAATTAAAAGGAAAAATCCTTTTACAACTGTTGAAGTTTTACCATCTGATATGGGTGGTATTTATGAAAATATCCAAACGTTAATGGCTGCTCGCCCTGATATTCTTAATCATAATATCGAAACGGTCGAGCGCTTAACACCAAGAGTTCGAGCACGTGCAAAATATCACCGATCACTCGAGCTTCTTCAGCGATCTAAAGAGCTTCAACCTGACATCCCGACAAAATCTAGTCTGATGATTGGTCTTGGGGAAACGAAAGAAGAAATTATACAAACAATGGATGATCTGCGTGCACATGATGTAGATATTATGACGATTGGACAGTATTTGCAGCCATCGAAAAAGCATCTTCCAGTTCTCAAATATTACACACCTCAAGAATTTGGTGAACTACGTGAGATCGCAATGACAAAAGGATTCAAGCATTGTGAAGCAGGACCTCTTGTGCGTTCATCGTATCATGCTGATGAGCAAGTAAACGCTGCATCTAAACAGCGCCAAGCTCAAGGTGAAAAACAACAGCAAGCATAAAGAACATCTAGCCAAGGAAACATAGGGCGTCTTTTATAATGTTTCCTTAATTAGGATAAAAAAACAGCAGATTATGCATCTGCTGTTTTTTTGCGTCCAATATCCATTGCAGCTGGTGCTAAATCGATTTCGTTCTCTTTCATTATCGTGTTTGAAATTTCTTCATCCTTCGTTTCACCATTCTCATTTTCCCCGTCACCCACTGGATATCCTTGTGGAGAACTTTCTTTCATCATTTCAATCGTGGCACTGATAGCTGTTTCCATATCCTTTTTGGATAAATGAGTTTGCGCTAGGTTTTCCACATTTACCCGAAGAGATGGGTCATCTGTCACATAGACGTGAAACCATCTTGGGATAACGGAAAGAGCATTACGTTTGATTTGATCAGCCGTCTCATTGCGATCTATATCGGCGTCTTCAGCGATCTGATATGAGATGAGTACCTCTTCATCAGTCACGACGGTCGTGACGCTTTCCACTCCTTGGACAGCAGAGCCAAAACGGCTGATAGCATCGGCTGTAACTTGGCGATCGAGCTTATATTCTTTTCCATTCATTTCACCACGATGGTCATCTGGATTGGTGGCCAAACTTGCGTATCCAAAATCATTCTCTGTTGTGTTATTCTCCATTGTTTCTCCAGTGGAAGAATTTTCATCCTCGCTTTGAACAGTTGGTAAATTGGGTGCTGAACAAGCACTGAGTACGAGAGATCCCATCAATAAAAATGCACCATACCTTTTCATTATTTTCGCCTCCCTGTGCTTAGAATCTCCAAGTAAAGAGTGGATTTTCGTAGTAAATGCTGGTTTTTGCGGTATAATGATGTCAAGGGATTGAAAAAAGGGTGGTGTCTTTTGTGATTACTGTTCATAATCACTATTATGAGATCGTGGATGAGTTCCGCGAAGCATTCGAACAAGAAGCATTTGAAGAAAGATACAGTGAAATTCTCCATAAATATGATTTTATTGTTGGTGATTGGGGCTATGGCCAACTTCGATTAAAAGGGTTTTTTGACGATCAAAACCAAAAATCATCGTTTGATACAAAAATTTCAACGGTGAAAGATTATTTATATGAGTACTGCAATTTCGGTTGCCCGTATTTTGTGATGAAAAAGGTTGAAACAAAAAAGTGACCCGCCGAGGTCATTTTTTTGTTTTTTTAATCAGGTGCGGATTTATTTTGTCATAAAAATGGAATTCGGACAGTAAAGAAAAGCTAAAAAGGTTTACATAATATATATAAATCACCGTTAATTTCCTGTTTAAGGCATGTGAGATGCAGGGTCCGTTCTCGGAATGTCTTTGTGTAAGCTTTTATTTTCGTAATTGTATGCACTGTAATATCGTTGTCCCTCTCGCCATGGTCCTGATTTATTTCTGACGAGTGTATATTTGCCTCGTGGTGATCCATAGGGACCTTCGGGCAATGATTCTGGTATAAGATACTGTCTTCCAACTTCAACGTTGGAGAAATCGTGGTATTCCTCTTTCTGGTCATCAAACAAGCTATATTCACCTCCTTTATTGTAGCTTGCCCATTTCACAGATCTTTTGTGCGTGTTTATAAGTAATGAATGCTCACTAACCTGCAACTCAAGAAGACGTACGAAAGATCAATCATAAATGTGGTACACTAAAGATGAGAATTACTTTTACTCTTAACCTTAATGGAGCGTGACAATCATGTATTTTGTGGATCGTGAAAAAATTGAGCAAACACTACTATATATGGAAAAACAACTGGAGTTTATTGGAAAAAATCGTTCTTTTCAAACAGAATTGGAGCAATTAGCTTTTGAGCGTAGTACGCATGTATTAATTGAAGTGATTTTGGATATAGGAAATACGATGATTGATGGTTTTATCATGCGTGATCCTGGAAGTTACGAAGACATCATTGACATTTTAGATGATGAGAAAGTAATTACAAAAGACATGATTGAACCTTTAAAAGAAGTGGTTGGTGCACGAAAATCACTTGTTCAACAATACATAGAAGTAGATCACGATAAAATTTTCACTTTATTTTTAAATGCACTGCCCTCTCTAAAACAATTTCCATTTAGCATTCGAAAGTATTTAACGAATGAACTTGGTCCAGTATCTGCCTTTAAAAATTAACGGATGAGCACCGTCGCTTTATAAGATGGTGCTTTTTTCAGGTCGTGAAAATTGATGATTCAAAATGATTACGACATGATAAACTATATTGTGAAAGAATGCACGAATTAACTGGAAGGATGACAACGAAAATGAAGTCTTACAAAGGATATTTAATTGACCTTGATGGCACAATGTATAGAGGAACAGAGCGAATTGAAGAAGCTGTAACGTTTGTGAAAAAACTTAGAGATAAAGGACTTCCTTATTTATTTGTTACAAACAATTCTTCTAAAACACCTGATCAAGTTGCGGCACACTTGACTCAATTTGATGTGCCGGTTACTAATGAGCAAGTGTTTACCACTTCAATGGCGACAGCTGCTTACATTTCAGAAGAGAAAAGCAATGCTTCTATTTATGTGATTGGTGGAGAAGGGATACGCCAAGCGCTGACTGACAAAGGAATGAAGCTTGTGACGGACTCTCCAGATTATGTGGTGGTAGGGTTAGACCGAGAAATTACGTATGAAAAGTTAGCGCTCGGTACACTCGCTGTGCGGGGTGGGGCAAAGTTTATTTCCACTAATGGTGACATTGCCATTCCGACTGAACGAGGATTATTACCTGGAAACGGGTCTCTCACGTCAGTTATAGCTGTTTCCACTCAAACCCAGCCTTTATTTATTGGCAAGCCAGAAGCTGTCATTATGGAACAAGCATTAGAGGTTCTTGGTTTACCAAAAGAGGATGTTCTGATGATTGGCGATAACTACGATACCGATATAAAAGCTGGCTTGAATGTTGGCATGGATACACTGATCGTCCATACCGGTGTAACAACGGTTGAAATGCTTGAGGAAATGGACCAGCAACCAACGTACTCTATTTCTTCACTAGCTGAGTGGGACATTCGATAATTTTAAAGGGGGAAACCAGGATGAAAAAGGTTTTTATCACACGCAAAATTGATGACCGTGTAATTCACGAGTTGAAGCAACATTTTTCTGTCGAAGTGTGGCCACACGAGGATAAGCCTGTTCCGCGTGAGGAATTACTTAGACAGGCCAAGACTGCTCATGCGTTGATGACAATGCTGTCTGATAAAGTGGATGCTGAATTATTCAACCATGCACCTGAGCTTAAAATCGTCGCTAATTTAGCAGTAGGATATGACAACATTGATGTCAAAGAAGCAACGGAACGAGGTGTGACCATATCAAACACGCCTGATGTGTTAACTGGTACAACAGCAGATCTTACGTTTTCATTGTTGATGGCTGTTGCAAGACGAATTGTTGAAGCAAGTGAATATATTAAAAACGGCGAATGGCAATCCTGGTCACCTTATTTACTTGCTGGCAGTGACATTCATCACAAAACAATAGGCATCATCGGCATGGGGAGTATCGGAGAAGCGGTAGCAAAACGTGCAAAAGGATTTGATATGGACGTGCTGTATCATACACGTTCTCGTAAGCGGGAAGCGGAAGAAGCATTCGGGGCAAAGCACGTTTCGTTAGATGACTTATTATCCCAATCAGATTTTGTTGTTTGCTTAGCACCTTTAACAGCTGAAACAAAAGGAATGCTAAGTACTGAACAGTTCGCTAAAATGCAGAAAGGTGCCTTTCTCATCAATGCAGGCAGAGGTCCTGTGGTGGATGAAAATGCCTTATTTGCAGCCCTTCAAAATGGAGAAATCGCTGGAGCGGGACTTGATGTATTTGAAAATGAACCAATCAGCAAGGACCACCCACTGCTGTCACTACCTAATGTTGTAGCTGCACCTCATATTGGCAGTGCTTCACGCGCAACGAGATATACCATGATGGAATTGTGTGCAGAAAATATAACGAACGTGTTAAATGGGAAAGATGCAGTGACAGCTGTTCGTGCATAATAGAACGAAAAACCCCCTCACAGTGTTTGTGAGGGGGTTTGAGCATTATAAGAAGTGGATACGTACCACTCACATTATAGAAGTACAATTAAAATACTTGTTCTACCTCAACTACGCCAGGAACTTCTTCAAGTAGTGCGCGCTCGATACCCGCTTTTAGTGTAATCGTCGAGCTTGGGCATGTACCGCAAGCACCAAGAAGCCTAAGTTTTACAATGCCATCTTCAACGTCCACTAATTCACAGTCTCCACCATCGCGAAGAAGGAATGGACGAAGTTTATCAAGAACCTCTTGAACTGAATCTTTCATTTCAACTTCTGTCATTCGAATCGACTCCTTTCCTGCCTTCTATTATAATAAGAGTGACGAAAAAAATCCATCCATCTAGATTAAATGATTCCCTTTAATTGAAAGGAAGTGCTCATCATGTCATTAAAAACAGTCACAGTCACCGTTTACGGAACCGAAACCATCTGCCCAAGCTGTGTCGGTGCTCCATCTTCTAAAGAAACATACGAATGGTTAGAAGCAGCCATCGGAAGAAAATTTCCAACGCAACCATTCAAAATGGACTATGTAGATATAAATCTTGAACAACAGGATGAAAAAAAAGCTGCGTTTGTCAATCGAGTAGTAGAAGAAGATTTATTCTACCCCGTCGTGTTGATTGGTGACGAGATTGTTGGGGAGGGAAACCCAAGATTAAAGACGGTGTTTGCTGAGTTTGAGAAATATGGGTATAAAGCAGAAAAAGAATAAGTGGTACCTGTCACCTTTAAACCATTGGTGGTTTTTGTTAGCTGTAGCGTACATTGTTGAAGTCTTTGTGTTAGCATTTATAAAAACAGCAGCGATCTCTCACAAAGATCGCTGCTGTTTTTGTGCAGGCACTGTTTAATAAACGGCATGAAATATCGACTGCACCCCAGTAGTATCTTGCTGAACCAACTAATAACAGAATCATTGCGACTGTAAATAGATTAGGGTTGGTACTAACTGTTCCAGCTAACAAAAAGTTAAGATTCATAAATGCCCCTGCAACTAAAGCCGGAACCGTCAGACAACCTAGGACCAATTATTAAATTATGAACATCACTTACGAAATCACTCTTATCTTAGTAGGTGTAGGTACATTTTTGATTATCATCGAAAAACCACGCTCAAATGAAAGAGCGTGGTTTTTAGTAAATATTGAGTGATTGCGAAAGTTGGAGAAACCCTATCCATTATGATACTTGTACATCCACAATACACCAGACTTCAATAAACGGGCGATGCGTCCTGTAATCGTGCGGTCTGCAAGATAGGCAAAGCCTTGTTTCTTGCCAAGTGAGCCCATAAATCCTTTGAGCTTGATTTTAGGCATTTCAGCGGGTAATTCTTCGTTATTCCAACGCATCATCAATACTTTGACAATTTGCTCTGCTTGTTCTTCAGCGAGCTGAGCACTTGGAGCAAAAGGCAGGCTTGCACAATCTCCGACGATGTAAACGTGCTCGTCATCAGGTAAATTGTGATGTGGAGACAACACTAATCGTTTAGAAGAATCTGTTTCACATGGAATGTTTCGCACAACTTCCACTGGTTGAATACCTGCTGTCCAAACGCAAACATCCACAGGAATTGTTTCCTCATGGTTAAAGAGCATGTTTGGCTCAACCTTTGTAATGTTCGAGTTACTGACAATGTCAACATTGTTCGCATCGAACCATTTTTGAACGTAGCTACTAAGGCGGACAGGGAATGCTGGTAAGATGCGCTCGCCGCGATCAAATAGCTTGATGATTAGGTCTGAGCGGCTTTCCCTAAGTTCACTCGCTAATTCAATGCCACTAAGGCCTGCACCGACTATCCCAACAATAGAGCCAGATGGTAGGTTGGAAAGCTTTTCATATGTTGCGCGGGCTTGGTAGATCGACTGAATACTATGTGTGTATTCATCTGCGCCAGGTACGTTATGGTATTTGTCTTCACAGCCAAGTCCCACAATCAGATCATCATAGGACACAGATGATCCATCTTCTAACCTAACTTGTTGATTTGTTGTGTCAATATTCGAAACTGTGCCGTATCGAATCGATAATCGCTCGTGCTCAGGGAAACCAACTCGTACTTCTTGGTCTGAAATCGTACCCGAAGCTAAAGCGTAATATTCGGTTTTCAAGCAGTGATAAGGTGTGCGATCAATCATCGTGATTGTCACATCATCCGGGAGTTGGTTCGGCAAAAGGCGCAACAAAACACGCATATTGCCGTATCCTCCACCAAGTAAAACTAACTGTCTCATGGAAAACCCTCTCTTTGCAATCAGCGTTTGGTGTGCGTAAGCACTTTCAATATGATGCCTATTCACATAAAAAGTGAATTAATTCGACTATATTCATAAAAAGTATAGCGGATTAAGGTCAGATGTACAATAACAATAAAGGAATTCCTTCACAATTCTCACTTTTCTTTTGTCGAAATTGAATTCAAATCGTTGACGGTTAGATGTAAACAAGGTAGCATGGATGAGTAGTGAGAGGTGAAAATATGAAACCGATTATCGAGTTTTGCATCAGTAATTTAGCCAGCGGTGCACAAGAGGCACTTGAAGTTTTAGAGCGAGATCCAAACCTTGATGTGATTGAATATGGTTGCTTAGGTTATTGTGGAAAATGTGCAGCTTCGTATTTTGCACTCGTCAATGGAGACATTGTGGAGAGCGAATCACCAAAGAAGCTTGTTGATGAGATTTATATTTATTTAGAAGAAAATCCAATGTTTTAATAGATAAAATGAGCAAAAGCCCAGTTGGTCGTTGACCAATTGGGCTTTTATATAAATTTTTGTGCTCGTTCTTCACATAATTATTGCTAAAAATGGAGGTTACATCTATAAATTAAAAATGTTGTAAGAAAGGTTTGTTGCTTGACAAAAGGGGCGTTAAAATAGACGTCCTCCCCTTCAAATGGGTGTAAAGGATATAAAATTTTTAAATTAAATCGTTCAACTTGCTCCTTACACAATAACTAAATTACCGTCTCACTCCTATTACAAATTCAAATGGTTGAGACACTGGATCATAAAAGTTATACTGAACGTACAAATGAATTTTCGGAGGTGTTAGGATGGATAAGGTAATCGATTTATCCGAAGCTGCTGCGCTACAGGTGAAAGATATGATGAAGGAAGCGGAAGAAGAAAACGCTTATCTTCGTGTGGCTGTTAAAGGTGGCGGTTGCAGTGGATTATCATATGGTATGGGCTTTGAACATGAAGTAACATCAGAGGATAAAGAAGAAGATCATCACGGCATTCGAGTCATCGTCAAAGCAGAAGATGCAGATATTTTGCGAGGAACTGAAATTGACTATAAACAGTCACTTATGGGTGGTGGCTTTACGATCAATAATCCTAATGCGATTGCATCATGTGGGTGTGGGTCTTCATTCACAACCGCAACGAAAAAAGGTACACCGGAAAATTGTTAACAAATGAAATGTAACCTGCAGGGACAAAGAGTCTCTGCAGGCTTTTTTAATCCCTGATAAAGGACACCCCCATTCATCATTCCAATGGGGGTGCACGTTATAAAGCCTCTAAAGCTTTCTCAATTTCCGTCTCACCATTCAACATCTCAAATGGTTTACGGTGCAAGCCTTCTACAAGTAACGATTCAACCAAAACAGTCGCTACATCTTCACGTGTGATTGATCCAGCTATGCTTGAAAGTTTAGTGCTAGCTTTGATTTTTCCTGTTGCAGGTTCGTCCACAAGGGCTCCAGGGCGAACGATTGTATAATTGAGTCCACTGTTGACTAAGTGTAAGTCAGCAGCATTTTTTGCTTTTAAATAGTGATAAAAGGATTCATTGTCAGCGTAGGCAGAAGGGTTATCTGCACCAACTGAACTTAAAATGATAAATCGTTCTACACTTTTTTCTCGTGCATAATCAATGGCTTTTTTCGCACCTAGCTCATCTACAGCTGTCGTTTTATCAGAACCTGTATCAGGTCCAGAACCTGCTGCGAAAATAACCGCGTTGACATCTTCCATCACATAGTCAAAATCATTTTCAAGATCAGCGATAACCGGACTAGCGCCCAATTTTTTCATTGTCGACGCTTGTTCGGTTTTACGTACCATCGCTTTCACAAGATGTTGCTCGCTTTTAGCTAATTTTTCAACAACCATTTTACCAGTTGTTCCATTTGCTCCAATTACAAGTACGTGCATACGTCATCACCTTTCGAAAATATGCTTTCTTTTACCATACCCGAGTAGCGTTGACTTAAACACAGATCTCTTATTCGAACATGGACGTACTGTGCATTGGTTGCACACGTGCTTTTGGATCAATGGAGGCTTTTGCGTTGTTTACAGCCGTAGGTGCTTCACCAAAGCCTGATGCGATCAGTTTCACTTTTCCATCATACGTACAAATGTCACCAGCAGCGAAAATGCCTGGTATATTCGTTTCCATACGTGAGTTTACAACGATTGAATTTTTTTCAATGTCTAGGTTCCAGTTTTTGATTGGACCTAAAGAGGAAACAAATCCATAATTAACAAGCAAATCGTCTAAGTCAATGGTAATGGTTTCTTCTTCGCGACCTTTTTGGAGAACAAGTGCACTCACTTGATCTTCAATTGATTGATACCCAACTGGCGTGTATGGTGTCATGATGTTCACTGATGAATTCATCAACTGTTCTACACTATGCTCGTGTGCGCGGAATTTATCGCGGCGGTGAACGAGTGTGACAGATTTAGCGATTGGTTCAAGCATGAGGGCCCAGTCAACTGCAGAATCGCCTCCACCACATAGAACGACTTTTCGGCCAGCAAACGCTTTAAGATCGGGAACGAAATAATGAAGGTTTTTGTCTTCAAAATTAGTTAAACCATCAAGATCCAACTTTCGTGCTTGGAATGCACCGTTACCTGCTGTAATGATAATCGTACGTGTATGATGAATCTCTTGATCGGTTGTTAATGTAAATGTGCCATCTTCATGTTTTTCGACATTAGTGACTTCTTGATTTAAGCAAATAGTAGTGTCGAATCGAGACATTTGTTCTTCTAAATTATCAACAAGTTCTTGAGCGCGGACTTTCGGAAATCCAGCAACATCGTATATATATTTATCCGGATACAAGGTAGACAGCTGTCCACCTAGCTGAGGCAGGCTTTCAATAACTTTAACACTAGCTTGTCGCATGCCACCATAAAAAGCTGTGAATAGCCCAACCGGTCCGCCCCCGATTACCGTAATGTCATATACTTGTGTATCTTCTTTCATGCATGATCCCTCCAATAAATACGCCCCTTTTTAAGAGGCGAAATTTTCTTTAAATATTGTCCAATTTGAACAATGCTGAATGTATTTTACCATATTCTCATTTCAAACAACTACCAAAGGGGCATGTTTGCACATGATTTCAGTCTTTGGAAGAGAAAAAAATGATTGACAAAGTTTTCTGATTTACTACATACATCTTGAAAAAGAGACAAAAAAGAACTATGCTTGAAGGAGATATGAAATCATGAGCAATTGTATCTTCGAATAAGTTGCTATTCTTGATAGTGAATGTTATCACAAACTTAAGTGATTAGGGGCTTCGGTGGCGCCTTAAACACCATCGTAATTTTAACGTAAAGGTGGAAGTGATCCAAGTGAAGAGACCTACAGTGGTTGTACTAGGAGCAGGATATGGCGGGTTATCCGTTATTACAAAACTTCAAAAGCTAATTAACGCGGATGAAGCAGACATCGTTTTAGTAAATAAAAACGATTACCATTATGAAACAACGTGGTTGCATGAAGCATCAGCAGGAACGATGCCTCACGACAAAGTACGTTACGATATTGGCGGCGTATTAAACAAAGGGAAAGTAGACTTTGTGAAGGCTTCTGTTGAAAACATTGATACAGAGGCACAAAAAGTTATTACAGACCGTGCAGAAATTTCATACGATCATCTGGTAGTTGGACTTGGCTTTGAAGGCGAAACGTTCGGCATTCCTGGTTTGAAAGAACATGCTTTTTCAATTGCTAATATCAAAGCAGCTCGTCAAATTCGTGAACATATTGAATATCAATTTGCGACATATAGCTTAGAAGAAGTTAAAGATCCTTCACGCTTAACGATCGTTGTCGGTGGCGCAGGGTTCACTGGAATCGAGTTCTTAGGTGAATTAGGCGAACGTGTTCCTGAACTATGTGAAGAGTATGATATCGATCCAAAAGCTGTTCGCATTCTTTGTGTAGAAGCGGCGCCAATGGTTCTTCCTGGTTTCGATAAAGAACTTGTTGATTACGCAGTTGGTCATTTAGAGAGCAAAGGAATTGAATTCTCAATCGGTACACCAGTTGTAGAAGCAACTCCTGAAGGCGTAAAAATTAAAAAAGGCGAAGATGTTTTTGAAGAAATCAAATCATCAACGGTTGTTTGGGCTGCTGGTGTTCGTGGTAACTCAATCATCGAAAAAGCTGGTTTTGAAAACATGCGTGCACGTGTGAAAGTAGATCCAGATCTTCGTGCTCCTGGTCACAATAATGTCTTTATTGTTGGGGATTGCGCACTTATGATCAATTCTGAAACCGATCGTCCTTACCCACCAACAGCACAAATTGCGATGCAACAAGGTGCACACGTTGCACACAATCTTGTCGCATTAATTAAAGGTACAGCGCTTGAACCATTCACGCCTGACCTTAAAGGAACAGTTTGTTCACTTGGTGGAAATGAAGCAATCGGAGAAGTATTCGGCCGTAAAATCACAGGTAAACGTGCTGCAATTATGAAAAAAGTAATCGATAATCGTGCCCTATTAATCATTGGTGGACCTGGTCTTGTGTTTAAAAAAGGGAAACTAAACATGATATAAGAGGTATCTCAGGCAGAGCAGAGCAACTACACATTGCTCTGCTTTTTTCATTATGAAAAAGAGGGGTAGTCATTATGAA
The DNA here is from genome assembly GCF_040801915.1 of Jeotgalibacillus marinus. Taxonomy (NCBI): domain Bacteria; kingdom Bacillati; phylum Bacillota; class Bacilli; order Caryophanales; family Caryophanaceae; genus Jeotgalibacillus; species Jeotgalibacillus marinus. The sequence continues at coordinate 125,224 of NZ_JBFMIA010000006.1, forward strand.
ACATGGAAAGGTTTGGCTAGCAGTGGCTGGTTTGGTGGAAAACGAACGTGGAGAATGGCTCGTTGTAAAAAAGAAGTATGGTGGACTAAAAGGAGTATGGTCACTGCCAGCTGGATTTGTGGAGATGGGGGAGACAGCGGATCAAGCTGTCCAGCGCGAAGTGTTCGAGGAGACAGGTGTAAAAACTGAGGTTGAGCGTGTAATCGGTATTAGAACCGGTGTAATTAGCAATGAAATAAGTGACAACATGATCATTTTTGCATTGACAAGCGTTGTAAGTGAACCAGTCATTACTGTCCAAGAAACCGAAATTCAAGAAGCACAGTGGATTTCAAAAGAGCAGCTAGAAAAAGGTGAAGGCGTTTCAAAAATGATTCCAAGTATGATCAAAGAGCTACGAACAGAAGGCTTTGTAAAACAACCACTATCAGACCCAGGTAAGCAGTTTAAGTACACAATGTATCATTTGTTTTTATAAAATCAGATTCATTATCCTGTAAAGTATACTCATAGTTCTAAATTTTCTGATAATTAAAGGAAAACAGAGAAAAGTCCCTATGTATTCGCTTACATGGGGGATTTCCGACCTTTTTGACACTTTTCATACTTTAATTATGCGTGCTATAGTTACTCTCAACCACAACTTGAGAGGGGATGAATCGAATGAAAAAGAAACAGAGACAATCAGATAAATCATGTGATTATTGTGCAGGAAAAGGCTATTTCCAACTACGTCTAGGCGGCTCAGAAACGTGCCCTTGCTGTGGCGGAACCGGAAAAAAATAGTATAGTCATCTATGAAGTATCCATATAGGTAAAGCCTGGATCATAGTGATTCAGGTTTTTTCGTGCTGATGAGGACATTTTTAATTTTTAGATGTTCTACAGTTAAACGCTAACCTTCTACAGTGCAGCTCAAATTTGACAGGTACATGAATATTAGATTGCTAATATTGCACCTCTGCTGCAAATAAGGTAGACTGTTCTAGTGAATGTGGAGGTGGTTTTTTTGGATATTGCTCAATTATTGATTTCGATGCTATTATTTTTAGTTTTATTTTTCGGCATCGGATTTTTGTTAAATATGCTACTTAGAATGACCTGGATTATGGCACTTATTTATCCAGTCATCACGATTTTAATTGTGGATGATGTTCGGTTTATCGAGTATTTTCGTTCTCCTGGTGAGTCTTTTGCAGCACTCGGTGATAAATTGACTTCATTAGCTGTTGCAGATCTTTTAATTTTATCAAGTGGTATGGCAGGTGCAATTGTGGCGGGGCTCGTCATGAAATGGTTACGTGCCAATGGTTACCGAATGTTCTAAAGGCTCCCAGTATACGTGGAGCTTTTTTTATTGTCCGTGTATACTGATTTTTTAGTGATACTTACCGTTCGCCTAAAAAATCTTATTTCTCTAAAAATGGAAAACCATAATCTTGTTTTACAAAAATAAGCTTGATAAATTTTCAGTTTGTCATCGTTCACCTTGAAATTTAGATCACATGTACAATCAGGCATATTTGTTCTCATCCCTAAATAAACTGAAAAAAAGAGAGGAGAATGTTCTGATGGAATTAGCTTTAATAATAATTGGGTTTATCTTTTTAGTTGTTATCGCTTTATTTGCTTTACTAACTCTTGGACTATCTTTTAAAAAGGAAAATTGTATTTGTTGCCTCGCTGGAGGTATTTTGCTTGGGGTCACCGCCATCGCAATTGGTGTATTTGATTTTGTTATATTCTTTGCAGATCAGGCGTTAGTACCCATATTCACAAATATAATAGCGGTTGTTTTTCTTCTTATCGCTCTATTTTTATCGCTGCTTATACTATTATCCACGAAAAAGAAAAGAGAATTTTGTTGTCTTGGTAGTGGGATTGCTCTAACAGGCATAGGAATTGGAACCGGGATAATCATAGCAGTGGTCACCTCACTCGATTTCCCTGCCGATCTGATGATTGCTCTCATTTTGTCGATCATTACATTAGCTGTTATCATAATTGTTGCTTTCGTCGTCGTCCTTCTTTCTCTTAAAAAATGTACGGAACTTTGTTGCCTTGGAGGCATCTTTGCTTTGTTGGGCGTTGTAACGGGATTGCCTCTAGCGGGAGGATTTGCATCTTCAGATTTTGAACTCGCTGTAGTAGGTGGGAGTCTGATAGGATTTGTAATAATATTGGGTATATTAGCTTTTTTGGCCACAAAAAGTACTAAAAAGGAATAACAGTTAGTAAGGGTCAACCTTACTGAAAAAATCAGAAGAGAGCTGGAGGTATCTCGATGAAACCTGCCTCCAGCTCTTCTACAATCTAAACATGGTAGATGAATAATGGATAATTAAAAATAGCGGAGCGTGTCAAATAGACGCACTTCGCTATTTTTGTCTAGTTTGAAATAATTTGGGTAACTGGATATCTTCATAAGCTTCGGGGTGAAGGATATTGCCAAGCGTCCAAATCCCTTCAAGTAACCTTGGGGATGGTCGACAATAAAGTGCTTCTTCTAAAATGTGAACTCGATTTTGTATAATTGCATCCAACTTAAGCCAGTTCGGCCGCTTTTTTAAAATCTGAGGTTTGATTTTTTCTTTTTGTACTCCTACCCACGCTAGGCAAATGTGCTCAGGGTTTCGATTGTATACATCTATCCAATCTGTTTGAACACTAGCAAGGTCTACATCTTTAAAAACATTTCTTCCCCCAGCAAGCTCACTCACTTCAGTTAGCCAGTTGATTGAGCCTGGGGTAAATATTGGCTTAGGCCACCATTCCCAGTAGAGCGTTGGCTTATTCTTGATTTCTTTTGAAGCTAAATGAAACTTTGACAATACGGCTTTATAAGTAGTAAGTGTCTTTTCAGCATGTTCCTCGTACCCAACAGCTTTTCCAAGGGTAAGTAAGTCTTCGCCAATTTCTTGTAAGCTTTGAGGGTTCAAAATAATATGTGGGATGTTACGTTTAACAAGTTGTTCAATATTTTTTTCCATACCAGGAACGCTAAGCGACGCTAAAACAAGATCGGGCTTCAATTTTTCTAAAAGATCCATATCAATTGATAAGTCTGGGCCAAGTCGTGGTAAATGACGAATGGATGCTGGCCAATCCGAATAATCATCAATACCAATAAGAAAATGCGTTAACCCTAAATAATGAACCAATTCAGTATTGCTCGGGCAAATTGAAACGAGCTTCAAGAATGAAAACCCCTTTCTCTGTTAAACACGTTTTAAAAATATTGGATGATCAGCGTTAAAATGACTCCTGTCACCCCTCCGAAAAATACTTCAATGGGCTTGTGGCCTAACAGTGTTTTTAATTCTTTTCGCTTTTCTTCATCGTCTTTATTCGTCCAACCTTTTGCTTCATTTACAAATGTATTGAAATCTTTCATTAGTTGATTGATGACTGCTGCTTGCTCTCCAGCTTGAAATCGCACGCCTGTCGCATCAAACATTGTAATGATAGCAAAAACGGTAGCAAGGGCGAACACAGGAGAGGATAATCCGCTTTCCAGTCCAATCCCAGTTGCAAGTGCTGTAACAGCTGCTGAGTGTGAACTTGGCATTCCACCTGTCGACGTAACGAGTGACCAGTCAATTTTTCTTGTTACAATAAATTGAATGGGTACTTTGACCACTTGGGTAAATAAAATAGCGAAAATCGATGCCCAAAGAGGAAAATTTGTGAAAAGTTCCATAAGTGACTGCCCCCTTTCTTATGGCATAAAATGGACATTATTTTCTGTCATTATATCATACATCGTTGACTCAAAACGGTGAGTGAATACATCATATATCGTAATATTTTTTTTTTTCTGTATAATGAAATATGGAGGTGTTTTTTAGATGAAATGGACTATACATAACGAAGATGCATTACAACAAACACATGATTGTCTCGTTGTGGGGCTGTGGAATAAACCATCTAAGTTCGAAGGACTGTTAGGAGATTTAAATGGTCAATTTGATGGAGAATTAACGTCACTCGTCAAAGAGGGAGATCTGTCATCAAAAGTAAAAACCGTAACAAAAATCCCGTCATTAGGGAGAAGCAAAGCAAAACGTATCATCTTTGTTGGGTTAGGAAGAGAGAAAGATTTAACATTTGATGCTTTACGTGAAAGCTTTGGTGTGGCAGGTAAGCTTATAAAGAAAAGCCGCTTTAAGAATATTTCAATTGCGCTTGATACGTTTACTACAGATCGCATTGAAGCAACAGATGTGGCACACGCGTTAACGGAAAGCATCATTCTTTCTACTTACGCATTTGAAGGTTATCGTCAAAAATCAAATGTACCAGAAGTGAACATTGAGTCGCTTGCTGTTTACACGGATATAGATAAAAAAGAAATAAATGCAGCACTAGAAGTGGGACAAGCGTTAGGTGAAGGGACAAACACAGCTCGTACGCTTGTTAATATGCCTTCAAATCTATTAACACCAACTAAAATGGCTGATTATGCACAAGAGCTTGCTGATAGATATGGTTTTGAAGCTGAAATTCTCGGTCTTGAGGAAATGCAATCGATTGGCATGGGTGCGTTGCTTGCCGTCAATCAAGGATCTTCTGAGCAACCAAGAATGATTGTTTTAAAGCACAAAGGAAGAGAAGAATGGACCGATGTTCTTGGTCTAGTCGGTAAAGGAATCACATTTGATACAGGTGGTTACTCTATTAAACCAAAAGATGGAATTGTTGGCATGAAAGCAGATATGGGCGGAGCGGCTGCTGTTCTCGGTACAATGGAGATCATCGGAAAACTACAGCCAGAGCAAAATGTAGTCGCGGTCATCCCAGCGAGTGATAACATGGTCAGTTCGACTGCATTTAAACCAGATGATGTGATCACTTCTCTAAGTGGAAAAACGATAGAGATATTAAATACAGACGCGGAAGGACGCTTGGCTTTAGCAGACGGCGTTACGTATGCTAAACAGCATGGAGCAAACTATATCGTGGACGTAGCAACGCTCACAGGTGGTGTGATCGTGGCGTTAGGGCTTGATAAAACGGGTGCTTTAACAAACAATGAAGAATTATTTGAACAGGTGCTTGAAGCGTCAGCAGAAGCTGGGGAATTCATCTGGCAGCTTCCATATACAGAAGGCGATAAGAAACGCGTGCGCAAAAGCCCGGTAGCTGACCTGAACAATTCACCAGGTCGCGACGGACACGCACTCTTTGCTGGAGCATTTATTGGTGAGTTTACTGAAGGAACACCATGGGTGCACCTAGACATAGCAGGAACTGCAACAACCAAATCAGCGCACAACTTAGGACCAGCTGGAGCAACAGGTGCCATGACGCGTACTCTTGCACTTTTTGTTGAACAATTTTCACCTAATAAATAGAACAATTGATGTTTCGAACTTTTGATATAACGAACAATAAAGTGGAAACTATAAGATCGTAAAATTGACTGCCCAAGAGATTGGCGGTCTATTTTTCTTTCATCCAATGATGGGGATAGAAGCCCTGTAATAAAAAAGTAAAGGCCGATTTCGTATACCTTTCTTAACCATACTATTAAAAGGTTGATATGATACGTGGAAGCGTTCTAGTATGTGGAAAGATGAATTCAACGATTATTGTGGAAAAGTTTAGTCTTGCAGAAACAGGATCATTGCCAAATTTGGTCTTGCCCAAACAGAGAGTTGGTTGACCTAAATGGTGAACTTCGTGAACACTATGTAAAGAGGTGAGAAACACCCCCTCCAAACATCATTGTTACTTTTCGTAGAAAATTATCTGAAAAAATAAAGGGATAGTTCATATTCGGACATTTCTTTACACCATTCAAACCATTTATCACGATTCTCCCAATTATAATCAAATAATGCCATAATAGATGATTTTTCTTCCATTCAATCCCTCTATTCTGTTAAAATATTTATATTAACAGAAAATTCAATAATATACTACCTGTTAAAAGCAGCCAAAGTAAAAAGATTCTATCATTTTGTTGACTCTTTTTTAATGGTTTGTTAATGTTTTAGTACGTTACCTGTTTATCAGACTAAAGAACAAGAGTTCAGATTGGGAGGTTGATTGAGTGAATGCTGTCATTATTGCTGTCTTGCTTATGCTGATTCTAAGTTTGTTTAGAATTAATGTCGTGATTGCTTTGATTGCTGGGGGAATCGTAGGGGGGTTCGTAGGAGGACTTTCTGCTGATGAAATCGTAAATGTATTTTCTGAAGGTGTTGGAGGCGGTGCGAATATTGCCTTGAGTTATGCACTATTGGGTGGATTTGCTGTGGCGATTTCTTATACGGGTCTTCCAAAGCTTTTAGTAGATAGGATTGTAAAAATGGTAAGTAGACGAGGGGAGGCGCGCCAACAAGCATTGCCAAAAGTACTTATCGTATTAGCAATTTTATTTATATCATGTTTGTCACAAAACGTTGTGCCTGTACACATTGCGTTTATCCCGTTGTTAATTCCACCATTATTGTTGGTCATGAATGAACTGCAAATTGATCGTCGTTTAATTGCAACGGTGCTTACGTTTGGTTTAACAGCTCCATATATATTATTACCTTATGGCTTTGGTCAGATTTTTCATGAAACGATTGCAACCAATATGGAATTAAGCGGATTAGCGATAAATCTTAGTGATATTCCAATAGCAATGTTGATTCCGACTGCAGGGATGGTTGTTGGTCTAGCCATTGCCATTTTCTTTAGTTACCGTAAGCCAAGGAAGTATATACAAAAGCCGGTTACTACTATATCCAAAGATGTCCGTAATGAAAAAATGGTTTCTAAAAAAGACTTTACCGTTACAATTATCGCGATCATTGCGGCACTTGTTGTTCAGACAGTTATCGGGTCCATGGTATTTAGTGCGGTTGTAGGTCTTGGTATTTTATTTATCACAGGAACGGTAAAACTACGCGACCAGGATGATTTGATGACGGACGGAATGAAAATGATGGCGTTTATCGGTTTCGTGATGATTGCTGCAAATGGATTTGCTGCGATTCTCATTGCAACAGGTGATATTGAAAATCTTGTGAGTGGAGCAACTTCTGTGATTGGCGATAATAAAGCACTTGCTGCATTGCTTATGCTACTTGTTGGACTCGTTGTAACGATGGGAATTGGCTCTTCATTTGCAACGATTCCGATCATTGCGGTTATTTTTGTTCCACTGGCTCTTCAGTTAGGTTTTAGTCCAATGGCAACAATTGTGTTAATTGGTACGGCAGGAGCGCTTGGTGATGCAGGTTCGCCAGCTTCAGATAGTACGCTCGGGCCAACCGCTGGATTAAATGCAGATGGTCAACACAATCACATTTGGGATACGGTTGTACCTACTTTTGTTCATTATAATATCCCATTAGTTTTATTCGGTTGGATTGCTTCGTTGATCCTATAAAACAAGTAGTAGGCTGAATTCTCATTTGGCGCGTTTGCCCAAGCTCATCGTCCTTTTTCACATATGAATATAAGGAACGAAGAAGGAGGGATCAGAATGCCGCCAAGAGGTTTACGCTACGGTCGACCTGGATACGGAGGTGGTTTTGGTAGGCCAGGTTTTGGCCGACCATTTCGTCCGTACTATCGACCGTTCTACCGACCATATTTTAGGCCGTACTTCCGACCATTTCGACCATTTCGACCATATTATTAACAGCTAGAAATCCACGACTTTATGATATTTATCGATTATGCTTTAAGTGCCCCAGAAGGGTGCTTAAGGCTTTATTATTTTCAAATAGTTTTTTGCTGAATAGATAAAGTTGCTGACCAGATTTGTGCAAGTCATTTTGTGGCTGAATGGTAGAAGTTTTCATGCGGAAATGCAGAATCTCATGCTATCTTTTGTTCTTGATTTTTCTCTATCAACGCTTCAAGATAAAAGAGAGACAAGGGAAAGGGAGTGGGAGAAGCTATGGATTTAGCAAAGATGCAAAATGATCATACCCTATTAAATGCTCTAGGAATTGAAATCGTTTCGATAGAAGAAGGGGAAGTTATTGCAACGATGCCTGTTGATGAGCGCACACGTCAACCTCTTGGTTATTTACATGGTGGAGCTTCAGTTGCGCTAGCGGAGACGGTTGCCAGTTTTGGATCAGTGGCACTCATCAATTTAGATACACATACGTGCTTTGGGCTCGAGATAAATGCCAATCATATTAAAGCAAAAAAAGATGGTATGGTAACAGCAAAAGCGACTACAATTCATCGCGGTCGTACGACAATGGTGTGGGAAATCAAGATTGTAGATGAGCAAGATCAGCTTATTTGTATTTCAAGATGTACCGTTTCTGTCGTTGAAAAAAGATCGTAAATGTTACCCTCATCCTAGAAAAGAATAACTGCAAAAGAAGAGGACTCGATTGACCAGCTAAAGCAAAAAAAGAATCCCGACGACATGTCAGGATTCTTCTTTTTTTGCTTTTTTGTATTCATCATTTCTTGTTTCATAGTGATCTTTTTTCGCAAGGTCATCTTGAATTGATTCATCTGCAAGTTTAACACCAGAGTTATAAGCTGCTCTTGCGATTAAGTGACCGCCAACTGGCGCTGTAATGAGAACAAAGAAAATTGCTATCACGACACGTGAACTGAAGATCCCTTCTTCGGTAAAAAAGAAAATCAACGTTCCAATTAATATACACATGACCCCAAGCGTAGCACTTTTAGAAGCCGCGTGTGTTCGACTATACACATCAGGGAGACGAATAAAGCCAAGCGCTGTTACAACGCTAAAAAATGCCCCCACAAGAACGAAAAATGCAATCACAAAACTACTTATTTCGGTCATGTTGGATAATCTCCCCTTTCTCTAAATATTTGGAGAAAGCAACCGTTGAAATGAAAGCAAGAATTCCAAGAAGAAGGATAACCTCTAAAAATACACTCGTTCGCAACAAAATGGAAACAAGCCCGATGACAGAGATTAAACTGATTCCTATAGAATCAAGAGCTATAACGCGGTCTGGCGTTGTAGGACCTTTAATCACACGATACACAAGGGCGATCATGGATAACACGATAGCGATGAGCGAGATAGATACAACCATTGTTAACATTATCGGCTCACCTCCGTAATTGCTTTTTCAAATCCATCCCTGATCGATGACACCAAATTTTGAACATCTGTGATATGCAATGCATGAATGTATAACGATTGATTATCATCACTGACATCAACAACAAGTGTGCCAGGCGTTAACGTAATGAGCAGAGAGAGTAGTGTTACTTCCCACTTGCTTTTCAGCGCTGTATCATACTTGAAAATGCCAGGTGTAATGTTCATTTTTGGTCTTAAAATAATCGTGAACACTTCCCAGTTTGCTTTAATGAGTTCCCTCGTAAACAAAATCGTTAGCTTTACAACAGCGACCACGCGCCCCATATAAAAACGTGATTGAAAAAATCGTCTCATCGCAAATATAACGAGCATGCCAAGGAAGAACCCAACGATAAAGCCAGATGATGTAAATGATCCACCTAAAAACATCCAAAGAAACGCCAAAAAGAAATTTAATAATAGTTGAAATGCCATATCACATTACTCCTTTAGCACTGCGTCTATATAGATTGCAGGGTTTACGAGTGGTTCTACTGCCTGTGTGATAAACGGTCGAACCGCTTCTGCACCGACTCCGTAAGCGATCGCAATCATAATAAGTGCGGCCGCAGGGATCAACAGACGATAGGCCAGATGAGCTTTTGCCCCGTGATACTCTTTAGGCGTTCCCCAAAAACCATTCGTAAAGATTCTCATTGCAGAATAAAGCACGAGCAAGCTTGAAAGAAGAACTAGTCCAGGGCCAATATAATCTTCTGCAACAAAACCGCCACGTACAATTAACAGTTTACCAACAAATCCACTTAGTGGTGGAATACCTGCAAGTGATAAAGCTGCGATAAAATATGTCCAGCCAAGCCATGGATACTTTTGTATAAGGCCACCCATGTCTTTTAAATGACTCGATCCAACAATGGCAATCATAATTCCAACAAGAAGGAAAAGAGCTGCTTTGATCACCATATCATGTAGAAGGTAAAATACTGCTCCCTCTAATGCATCTGGCGTCATTACAGATACACCGTATAAAATAACACCAACGGCAATGATAATGTTATAAATGATGATCATTTTCACATCACGATACGCAACTGCCCCAATAATACCGACCACGATGGTTAACAGTGATAACACACCTAAAACTGTATGCGTATAGCCTACGTCATGATAGAAAAATAAAGTATACGTTCGCATAATCGAGTAGATCCCGACTTTTGTTAACAAGGCACCGAACAGAGCTAGTACAGGAATCGGTGGCGCGTGATATGAACTAGGTAACCAGAAGTAAAGCGGGAATATAGCACCTTTTAATCCAAATACGAGTAAAAAGAGAATCGCGATAACCGTGACAATTCCAGGTTGATCAATTTCAGCTATTCGCTGTGATACATGCGCCATATTTAGTGTGCCAACAACAGAATAAAGGTACGCTATTGCAGTAACGAAAAGTGCAGAAGATATGACATTGATTAAAACGTACTTGATCGATTCTCGTAACTGAGCTTTTCTCCCACCTAAAACAATGAGTAAATAAGAGGCGATCAAAAACACTTCAAAGAATACAAACAAGTTAAAAATGTCACCTGTTGTGAATGCGCCATTTATTCCGACTAATAGAAATTGAATTCCAATATAGTAGAAAAAACGTTCGTGCTCTTCATCCATGTAATAAATCGAATACCAGATGACAAACAGCGTAATGATACTCGTCGTTAAAACAAGTAGGGCTGATAGCATATCAGAAACGAGCGGGATGCCGTATGGTGCGGGCCAGTCGCCTAAGTTTAACGTTTGAATGCCGTCTTGTTTCACTGTGGCTACTAAAATAATGGAAGCAACAACAGCTCCAATTGAAGCAATAATCGAAATGACTCGCTGTGCTTTAATGCGCTTCGGGAAGAACATTAAAATAACAGCTGTAAGTAATGGAATTAGAATCGGAAGTAAAGGTAAGTTAATCATTCGTTTCAGTACCTCTCATTTGCTCCATATTGTCCGTGCCGAGCTCTTGATACGCTCTATAAGCAAGAACTAAGAAAAACGCTGTTACCCCAAAACTGATAACGATTGCGGTTAACACTAATGCTTGAGGGAGTGGGTCAGTATAAGAATGGACTCCCTCCCTCAAAACAGCAGCTTCACCCGTTTTAAGACCACTCATCGTTAGTAACAATAGATGAGCGCCATGACTTAAAAGAGCTGTGCCAATGATAATACGCAATAAGCTTTTTGATAAAATCAAATACATTGCACTCGAAAAAAGTATACCGATTACAATTGACATAAGAATCTCCATTATTCACTCTCCCCTATCGTCTGAATAATGGTCATTGTTACACCTATTACGACTAGGTACACCCCAATTTCAAAGAAAACAGCTGTGTGAAGAGAGGTTTTTCCTAAAATAGGAAGAGTGAAATAGTCGAAAGCATGTGTTAAAAAAGGTTTGTTGAATAACAATGCACCAGTTGCGGTTAAAACGGACATCAACAATCCTGCTGCAGTCATGATTTTAAAATCAAAAGGCAGGATCGCCTTTAATGTTTTTATATCGTAAGCAAGCAACAACAAAACGAGCGCTGCAGAGGTTATCAATGCTCCGACAAAGCCTCCGCCAGGTTCATAGTGACCAGCAAAGAAAAGGTGAAGAGCAAACAAAATAATCATAAAAGAGATAACCGACGTGACAGTTTGTAAAATTACATCGTTTGTCTTTTTCATTTCTTTTCCTCCCTTGGTCCGCGGAATCGGATCATCGCGTAAATACCCAAGCCTGCGACGCCAAGTACACATATTTCAAATAGTGTGTCAAAGCCACGGAAGTCAACTAAAATAACGTTGACCATATTACCTCCGGCTGCTAAGTCATACACATTATCAATATGGTATTGAGAAATCGAATCAAATGATCGACTGCTAAAGGAAGATATCGAAATTAACGTTATTGTTAGTCCGACCAGCATAGATAAAAAAGCATTTCCAAATCGGAATCGCATTCTTTCTTCTTTTCTGCTGATCTCAGGTAAATGATAAAAGCAAAGTAAGAATAACGCGACAGTAACGGTTTCAATAACTAGTTGTGTCAGTGCTAAGTCAGGCGCTCTAAATAGGACGAAAAATAGCGCAACTGAGTAGCCAACAACACCAAGTGCAATGATTGAGGTTAAACGTGACTTAACGAATAAGATAGTTACTGCCCCAGCAATCATGACAAGAGCGAGCACAACTTCATATGCTTTAATTTCAGCAAGGTTTGAAGTATCAATTGAAAAACCATCTTTGATGATGAGTGTAGAAAGTAAGATCGCAACAAAAAATGAGAAAATGTACACTAAATACGTTCTCATAAACCCTGACATAACACCGTTTGTTAAACGATAACCGCCCGACTCACTTCTAGACAAGCTTCTATCATACATTCCATTTAACGTAAATCGTTCAGGTATTCTGTTATAAATCTTTTGCCATTTAGCAAGCGTTGAATACAGGACGATCCCTGTCAAAATAATTCCTAATGTCATAAACAATTCTGGCGTAAAGCCGTGCCAAAAGTAAATATTAACATCAACTGTTTGGCCAGATGCAACTAAGCTAGGTAAAATTGCCTCAACAGCAGGTTTAATCATAGTATTTGACAATAAGTTCGGGAAAAAACCAAAGACGACCACTAGGGTAACTAGAATAATTGGTGAAATCAACATACCAATTGGTGCTTCATGCGGTTTTTTCGGAAGCTTATCGAATTGAGGCTTTCCTAAAAATGTTTTAAAGACAAGCTTGATACTGTAAATAAACGTGAACACACTTGCGACCCATGCAAGAACAGGGAATAGCACACCCCATGTGCTTAGATTGAAAAGGTCCAACTCAAAAACGGAGATCATCCCAGTTAAGAACATTTCTTTACTTAGGAAACCGTTAAACGGGGGAAGACCCGCCATCGAAAAAGAACCAATTATCGCAATGGTAAAGGTAATTGGCATTAAATTTACGAGGCCACCGAGTTTTCTAATATCTCGTGTACCTGTCTCATGATCGACAATTCCTGCCATCATGAACAAACTTCCTTTAAAGGTTGCGTGGTTAATCAAATGGAACACAGCAGCAATTGTAGCAATCATATAAACATTGTCATCAAGTTGGTCGTAATGAAGTGCCGCAGCACCTAATCCAAGTAATGACATGATTAATCCGAGCTGACTGATCGTTGAATAAGCAAGTATCGCTTTTAAATCAGTTTGTTTGACTGCATTGAAGGATCCCCAGAACAACGTGAATATTCCAAAAGCAGCAACTAACCAAAGCCATAGTCCTGATTCTGCAAAAACTGGACTCATACGAGCAACCAAATAAATACCCGCTTTTACCATCGTTGCAGAGTGAAGGTAGGCACTAACTGGAGTAGGTGCTTCCATCGCATCAGGTAACCAAATGTGAAACGGAAACTGAGCTGATTTTGTAAACGCACCAAGTAAAATTAAGATTAATGCCGGAATAAACAAGGGTTCAGTAATAAGCGTTGTAGACATACCGATAAGTTCTTGGATGCTAAACGTATTACCCATAATGTACAGAAGCACAATCCCACCGAGCATAGAAAGTCCACCAAAAACGGTAATCAGCATTGATTTTTGAGCGCCATAACGTGAACGCTCGCGATCATACCAATAACCGATCAAAAGAAAAGAAGAAATGGACGTAAACTCCCAGAACATATACAACACAATTAAGTTATCTGAAAGAACGACACCAAGCATTGCACCCATAAACATCAATAAATAAACATAGAAGTTATGAAGGGCTTCTTTCTCTTTTGCTAAATAGTAAATGGAGTACAAAACCACGAGTGAACCAATTCCCGTAATGAGAAGGGCGAATAATAACCCTAACCCGTCCAAGTGAGCGATAAAGTTAATCCCAAGAGATGGAATCCACTCAACGGTTTTGGTAACAGTTTGCCCATCTCTTGTGAGGGGCATGAACTGAATAAAGTAAATAAACAAAGTGAGTGGCACAAGTAAAACGAACCATCCTGTATGAATATTTCGGAATCCCTTAAAGAGAAAAGGGATAAAGACTGCCGATAAGAAAGGCAGTACGATGGCAAGGTGAAGCAGCGACAACGAAATCCCTCCTTTAACATACATCACAATCACATTATGCTTTTTGAGTGAATAAGCATACTAACACATTTAAATAAGGACCACGTGTATATGCAGTGTTTGTTCTGCATAAGCAGTCCTTTGTGACTTGACCTCTATATTTACGCGTAAAGAAAGTATAACGTAAAAAAACAAAGTTTGCATCTTAGAAACCCACGACATCCGTTGATTTTTCATGCTTTATATATATGAAGAAAGAGGTGATAAAAAAATTTTAAATTATGTAATTTTGTCGAAAATTGTAGGTTATTCCCGGCGGTATTCGTGTGATTTCTTCAAAAATACTTTTCTTTATTTTAGGAAACTCTTATCATGGAAGAGAATGGTTAGAGATTAAGTGTAAATTTAGGAGAGTAATTGATGAAAAACACTTAACAGGATATCTACTGTTCCGGAAATGATTGTGTCACGTCAATGCTTTTCGCTAGTGTATCGTTAACTGCAGATACAGTTTGAATTTCTTTAATCGCGCCTATCCATAATAAAATACACAAAGGAAGCAATAAACCTACAGTGATATAACCTATTGTCATTCTCATCTTTTTCACTCGTTCCTTATAAACTAACCTAATGTTTCTTCAAGAACCTTTATTTGTCTTCGGCTCCACCAAAGTAAACCAAATGCACACAGAAATAATGCACCCGTTACATAAAAAACGGCGGAAATTCCGATAAAACCAGAAACGATTCCTCCGAAAGTTGGTCCAATCACATTACCTAAAAACCGAAAACTTTGATTATATCCTAGGACCTCACCTTGCATAGAAACCGGTGCCGAAAGCCGGATAAAGGCTGTAACACAGGGAATAATCCCTCCAATCGCTATACCAAAAAGAAAGCGTAAAATGATAAGCTGCCAAAGTTCTGTGACAAGGGCTTGCGGAATGATAAATAATGCGGACAAAATCAAGAGGAATGTCAGTACCTTTTCATAGCCAATGGCATCTCCAATTCGCCCCCAAGAACGAGTCGCTATTAAATTCCCAAAACCAGTTGCAGAAAAAGCAAGTCCGGATAGGAAGGCAATATTAGCAGCAGAGGTCAAACTATCGACATACAACGCAAGTAGTGGTTGTATGCTAAAATTTGCCATCTGTACGAGGAATGATAACATCATCACTGTCCATAACAGACGTTGACCTGAAATGTGTTGAAGTACTTGTTTCCTTGTATACGAATCCCTACCTTGTTTATCTACCGAATCCCTTTTTTCTGAAATGCCAATCATTACGACTGTCGCAGCAATTGTAATAGATGTAGCTGTGATGAGAAATGTATAACTAAATCCGACCGAATCAGCCAATAACCCACCGATTAATGGTCCGAACAAACCTCCACTAACTGTTCCCATTTGTAACGTGCCAAGTGTTCGACCTGCAATATGTCGAGGGGTCTGAGAAGATATTAAGGCAAGTGAAGTAGGAATAAAACCGGTTACTATACCCATAAACATACGAAGAATAAAGAGTCCTTCAACCGATTTAATAAAGCCCATAAAAAAAATAGACAAAGCAATCCCGTAGCCTGTGATCAGCAAAATTGGTTTATAGCCAAATCGATCCCCAACGCGTCCCCATATAGGTGACACTAAAAAGGCTGTTAAAAACGTAACACCAAATACGAGACCAGACCATTTCTGTACATATTGATCAGAAAAATTTCCCATCGTTTCAATGTATAAAGACAAAAAGGGTAAGATCATCGTTGTACTCGCAGAGACTAAAAAATTTGCAATCCACATAATAATTAAATTTTTCTTTTCAATCGGAATGATAGACACCTTCTTTTACAAGAATCACTGATTTTTCCGTAGAGATAAAAAGTTTATCGTTAGATTATTTATCGTCCAGCTCTGTACAGTCAGCCTTCTGAGTAAGTGTTTCGAGTGCTGTAGTAATAAAATGCCCTTCTCAAATCGCCTCCTAATTGTGGGGCTGACAAACGGCTTATGCTTTTATTGCTTCGCTTTCCTAAATAATTATACAGGATAGATTTTTGAGCGCAACAGCAGGAGAAAAGGATCAATATTTGTCGCAAGAAAATTCAGACTCCTCTCCCTCCTATTTCGTTTTGCATGGTATAATAAACGATAATATGAAAATCTGAGACTTGTTTTTATAGGAAAAAATAATTACTTTTATTCAGCTTCTCGATGTGCCTAAACTGCATGAACTGCTGACGCTTTTGATTAAGAAGGGAAGTGACTATGTGAGAGGAAAAGAAAAAAAGCTGATCTTCATTGATTTTGAATTTTCGATGCCTGATGGTCGTGGGCCAAAAGGATTCTTTCCTGAGATCATTGAAGTCGGGCTCGTTTGTGTAGAGAGTGCTAAAACGAGTCAATATTCCAGCTACGTTAAACCAAGAGTTTTTAAACGGTTATCAAGGCGCTGCCGTTCCTTTTTAAGCATTAAACAAGAAAATGTGGATAGTGGTATTACGCTTACGGCACTCGTTAAACATTTATCGAATTTTAATAATGATGGAAGTAATATTGTCGTTACGTGGGGCAATATGGACATGAAGGTGTTGAAGCAAAACTGCGATCGTGCAGGCTTAACCTTTCCTTTTAGCGGAGAATTCATTGATTTATCAATGGAATATAAACGATTTTTTGGTGATCGTAACCAAACAGGTCTGTGGAAGGCCGTACAGGAATATGGAAAGGACGGTGTTGGCAATCATCATAAGGCACTCGATGATGCTATGACGACGTACCATATCTATCAACTTGTTGAAAAGGACAAGCGTTATTTAGATAAAGCTGAACCCACTACAATTGGTGACAGGATTGATTTGGCTAAATTACAAGATTTATTAGTGCAATAAGACTTAGGGAAGAAAGCGATCATTACGTTGATCGCTTTCGAGCCTGAACGCCAGCTTCCACTTTTATATAATCCAGCTCCAGCAGGCAGGCCCTCGGGTCGTAAGTGATCCGACTGCGGTGGTAAAGAACGCCCTCCTCGCCGGTTCCCTTACGCCTGTCGAGCCTAAACGCCAGCTTCCACTTTTATTACTTAAAAGTTATGGAGTACATCAGTTCGTATTCTTTTTTGACGCCTTGGAGTGCGGCTTTGCTTTTTTCGTTAAAAGGATTTGGCTTGCTGGTAAGGTCCTTTTGTAGATCGTTCACAGTCGACTTGAGACTATCAAAATAGTCACCTACTTGTCCGTCAAATGATTTTATCATACTATAAGGAATGTTGGCTCTTTCATTAAAGGACAGGGCTTTTCTTTCATGAAAAAGAGGAACATCTACTTCGTTTGGATGGTGGAGATCCCCTTGCCTTGGATGCTTAGTCACCTCTTTAATTTGTACGACTGCATGAGAACCTTTATCTTCTGTCACCTGAGCTATGTATGCACCGGTTTTATAAAACGCTCTCACGAATTGCCCGTTTTCGAATATTGTCATAGTGTTGACTCCTTTCTATTGCTTTCTTTCATTGTAAAGGAAATGAATGATTTTTTGTTGTATTTGAGGTAAAGTAATTGTGGAGGCGAGACAAATGAAAATAAGATTGATGAGTCTATTATTACTACTGATTCTAGTTTTAGCCGCTTGTGGAAGCACGAATGATGGAGTTTCTTCAGGTGAAAATGAAGATGATAAAGAACCACCTGTAGAAGACGAAGTGGATAATGAGGCAACAGATGAGGAACAACCAACAGTGTTTCCCCAACTCTCAACTGAGGTAGGAGAAAACGAACCTGTTGTTGAAATGACAACGAATATGGGTGTTATTAAAATTAAATTGTTCCCTGAGTATGCGCCTAAGGCTGTAGAAAACTTCTTAACGCATAGCAAAGATGGATATTATGATGGGGTAACGTTTCACCGAGTAATAAATGATTTCATGATTCAAGGTGGAGACCCAACCGGCACTGGCGAAGGTGGGGAAAGTATTTATGGAAAAGCCTTTGAAGATGAGTTTTCACGATCGTTAGTTAACCTTCGAGGAGCTTTATCTATGGCCAACTATGGAGAAAATACAAATGGTAGTCAATTTTTTATCGTTCAAAACAAAGTGGTTAATGACTCACAGCTAAGCGATGAATTACCTGAAGAAATTATAGAAGCGTATAAAGAAAATGGTGGAACGCCTTTGCTTGATTTTAAACATACGGTGTTTGGACAAGTGATTGAAGGGCTAGAAGTCGTTGACGAAATTGCTGCAGTAAATGTTGACTCATTAGATAAACCTGATGAAGACGTCATTATTGAAAAGATCGAAGTCATTCAAGAGTAATGGATTGAAAGGGAGGGACTGCTATTTAGTGGTCTCTTTTTACATTGTTGAGGGGGAAAGTAAATGTCTCATGACACACAGCTAAATCGTTATGCTGAACTTGCGGTAAAAGTTGGAGTTAATGTGCAACAAGGACAATATTTATGGATTTCAGCGCCTGTTGGTACCGAGAATTTCGTACGAAAAGTAGTAAGAAACGCTTATGAAGAGGGTGCATCTAATGTGCATGTTCAATGGCATGATGAAGTAGTTACACGCACACATTATGAAAGAGCACCTGAAGAAGCATTTAACCATTTCCCTTCCTGGCTCGTTCAAGCACATGATGACCTTGTCGAAAAGAATGGAGCGATTTTGCAAATAGAAGCGGAAGATCCAGATTTATTAAAAGGGATCTCCTCTGATCGCGTAACTACTTTTGCAAAAGTGAAGGGCGAGGCGTTAGATGCTTTTTATGGAGCGATTGAAACCGATCGAATTAGCTGGTCAATTTTAGCCGTTCCGTCACAAAAATGGGCGGATAAAGTGTTTCCAGAGCTTCCTGAAGAAAGTCGCATGAAGAAGCTTTGGAATACAATTTTTAAAACAGTCAGATTAGAGCATGAAGATCCTGTTGCTGAGTGGAAACAGCACATAGAAAGACTTCAAGCACGTGCGCTTGCATTAACAGAGAAAAAATTTACAAAGCTTCATTATCGGGGGCCAGGAACCGATATTACGGTAGCACTTCCTGAAGATCACATATGGTTGACAGGAAGTAGTAAAAATCAAGCGGGTGCAGCGTTTATCGCTAATATGCCAACAGAAGAAGTGTACACAGTTCCTCATAGGCTAGGGGTGGATGGCTATGTTTCGAACACTAAACCTTTAGCATACCAAGGGAATATAATCGATCAGTTCACGTTAACATTTAAAGAGGGACAAATTGTTAATGTAAAAGCTGAGGTAGGACAAGAGCTTTTAGAGAAAATCGTGGCAATGGATGATGGCTCGTGTTATTTAGGGGAAATCGCACTCGTTCCACATGAGTCACCAATATCAAGCTCTGGTATCTTATTTTTCAATACTTTATTTGACGAAAATGCATCAAATCATTTTGCCATTGGCTCTTGCTACCCTACTTGTGTAAAGGGTGGAGATGAAATGAATGATTTGGAGCGAGAAGTACATGGGTTAAATGATAGTGTTGTGCATGAAGACTTTATGATTGGGTCAGCAGAAATGGACATTGACGGGATTCATGAAAATGGGACGGTTGAACCAATCTTTCGTAAAGGCAACTGGGCTTTTTAAACGGGAAGATAGCTCTTTAAGGCATCAATGACACAACAGGTTAGGTCAAAGCGCCTTCGGTCCAGTGCTCCTTATGATTGCCTGAGCTAACGAGTCTCTTCTACTTTAGACACGAAACTTTCACCACGGGTTAGTGGTATGGTGTTCTATCGCTTGTTATAATGAAGCCAGACATGCAGTGAAAGGGTGACTTTAGCATGAACGGCTGGTTTATATTAAATTTGTTTTTATATTTCCCAGAAGATAAGTCTGAATATATTCCCGCGGCATTTTGGATGTTGCTATTTCTTGTGTTTACAATTTACACATTTCGTTGGATTGTGCGTGTATCTAAGAAACAAGAAGAACAGACACGAGAAATGGCAGAAGAGGTTACACGTAAGCGACAGAAACAAAACTCGTAACTATTTCCTAGGAAATAAACTAAGTATACGATAAGAACCGACGATCGAACTTTCTTTAAGAGAGTTCGGTCGTCGGTTTTTTAAATTCTTTTTGTCGAAATTGCGTTTCTCATTTTTTCGAGTGATTCTTGTCCGCTAGAATTCAGTGTGCGCATAATGCTAACATACAACACGTCAATGTAACTGAGCTGCGCAATTCGAGAAGAAAGTGCTTCAGATCGATAATCTGTTTCATCCGAAATCGTGTAGAGTGGGATGTCCACTTGCTTGCTTAAAGGTGATTTCGCCAAATTTGTTATGGCGATTGTTTTCGCACCAGTGTCCTTGGCGATCTGACAAATTTTAAGCACGTCTTTTGTTGATCCAGAGTGAGAAATAAAAACGGCACAATCCTCTGGACTAAGCTGAGAAGCGCTCATAAGTTGGATGTGAGAATCAGTTGGAGCTGATACGTTCAAACCAGTCCGGATAAATTTATGATAAGCATCCATTGCTAAGATATACGAACCGCCACTTCCATAAAATTCAATTTTACGCGCGTTAATCATCACTTGCGTGACTTTATTAATTTCCTCGGCATCAAGAATTTGCATCGTATCTTCAAGTGTCTTCATATTCGAACGAAAAACTTTTTCCGCTAGGCTTTTTGTGTCATCATCCTCTGTCACTGCGTCGTGAATATTTTTAAGAGGGGTAACGACTTCTGATGCTAGAGAGATTTTCATTGCTTGGTATCCTGTGAATCCGATTCTTTTACAAAAACGAAAGACCGTCGAATCTGCCACTTCAAGTTCTTCGGCGAATTGTGTAATGGTTAAATGGATGATGTGTTTTGGATCTTTTAAAATGAAATCTGCAATTTTCCGATCTTTTTCACTGAAGCTTGGATACAGTGACCTAATTTTTGTTAAGCACAAATGATTGACTATTTTCATAGGAAATTCCCCTGACTCTTTTTCTCTTTATTATAAGAGAAAAAAATTCCTGTTGAAAGCGATTGCAAAAGAAATATTTTTCTTTATAATGATGATATGAATAAAAATATGTCGAATTATCGAAGCATTGATTACATCATTTACAGAAAAAAGAATTTTATGGATGATGGTGCCTGCGGGAGAAGCATCGGAAACAGTGTTTCAAACGTTATTAGAGAAAACAAATGAAAACGATATCATTATTGATGGAGGAAATGCTCACTATAAGGATTCAATTCGCAGAGCCAGTTTAGCAAAAGAAAAAGGCGTCTTCTTCTTCGATTGTGGAACGAGTGGAGGTACAGAAGGTGCACTAAATGGTGCTTGTATGATGATAGGCGGAGACGAAGGAGCGTTTAAAGAAATCGAACCGCTATTCCAAGATATTACGGTGGAAAACGGTTATCTGCATACAGGACCAGCTGGAAGTGGCCATTATTTAAAAATGGTTCACAACGGCATTGAATACGGCATGATGCAGTCTATTGCTGAAGGGTTTGAAGTATTGGATAAAAGTCCTTTTCCTTATAACTTTAAAGAGGTGGCGGGTGTGTTCAATAATGGTTCCGTTATTCGTTCTTGGTTAATGGAGTTAACACAATCAGCTTTTTCAAAAGATGATAACTTATCTTCTATTAAAGGTGTTATGCATTCATCGGGTGAGGGGAAGTGGACGGTTGAAGAAGCATTAAATCTTCAAGCGGCTACACCAATTATTGCGCTGTCACTTATGATGCGTTATCGCTCACTTGACAACGATACATTCTCAGGCAAAGTTGTTGCTGCATTACGAAATGAATTCGGCGGACATGCTGTTGAAAAGAGTGAATAGGAGGTTACGAAAATGACAGGATCAACGTTAATTTTAATTGCAGTTGCAGGTATTTTCTTATTACTATTTTTAGTAATGCGTACGAAACTTCATGCATTCGTTGCACTTTTACTTGTTAGTTTACTAGTGGGAATTGCTGCTGGAATGCCACTAGAAGAAGTATTAAAATCAGTAGAATCAGGAATGGGCGGCACCCTTGGATTCGTAGCTGTTGTTGTTGGCCTAGGTGCCATGTTTGGTCGCATGCTCGAAGTTTCAGGTGGAGCAGAGCGTCTTGCTCAAACATTGATTGGAAAATTTGGCGAGAAAAATTCACAGTGGGCTCTTGGGTTAGCTGGTTTCATCGTTGCCATCCCAGTATTTTTTGATGTTGGATTTATCATTCTAGTACCAATCGTTTATGGATTAGCCCGAAAAACGGGGAAATCACTTCTATTTTACGGAATTCCTCTTTTAGCAGGTCTTGCGGTAACGCATGCGTTTATTCCACCGACACCAGGACCAATTGCCGTAGCAACGATCATTGGTGCAGACCTTGGTTGGGTTATTCTGTTTGGTGTGCTCGCTGGTATTCCTTCTATGATTCTGGCAGGTCCGGTATTCGGAAAATACATTGCAAAAAAAATACATGTAGTTGTGCCGGAATATATGGAAGTTGAAGAAAAAGAAGTAGATAAAGATCTTCCTAGCTTTGGTTTAATTGCGTTTCTAGTGTTCATTCCATTAGTGCTTATCTTGGCGAATACGCTTTCAGGAGTTCTTCTTGATGAAGGGAATGCAGTTCGTTCATTTCTAACATTCTTAGGACACCCTTATGTCGCGCTTACGATTGCGACTCTCTTAACATTTATCCTATTAGGTACTCGCCGTGGTTACACACGTGATGAAGTACAAAGCATTGCAACAAAAGCACTTGAGCCAGCAGGAATTATCATTCTTGTAACAGGTGCAGGTGGTGTGTTTAAGCAGATTTTAATCGATTCTGGTGTAGGTGACGTACTTGGTACGATGATGGCAAACTCTGCACTTCCACCGATTTTAATGGCGTTTGCAATTGCTGCACTCGTCCGCATTGCACAAGGTTCTGCAACGGTTGCAATGGTTACGGCTGCCGGACTGATTACACCGCTAATTGATGCAATTGGCTATACGGGCCCTGTTTTAGGTCTGATTGTTATTGCGATTGCAGCTGGTTCTACAGTCGTTTCCCACGTAAATGACTCAGGTTTCTGGTTAGTAAACCGCTACTTCGGACTTGATGTCAAAGATACCCTTAAAACATGGACCGTCATGGAAACCATTATTGGGGTTGTAGGGTTCCTAGTTGTATTTACTATAAGCTTGTTTCTATAATAAAAACAAAAGAGCTGATACATGCGATTGTCAGCTCTTCATTCTCTTCTAGGAGGACATTTTTGATGCAAAATACCCATATGATTGGCGTGGACATTGGCACGACGAGTACAAAAGCCGTCGTGTTTAAAATAAATGGTGAATTCGTAGCAAGAGAAAATATTGAATACCCTTTATATACACCGAATCCAGAAACAGCAGAGCAAGATCCAGATCAAATTTTTGAAGCTGTACAGGAAGCGATTCGGTCAAGTATTGAACAAAGCGGGTTATCACCGGAAGCGATTGCGTTTGTTTCATTTAGCTCAGCCATGCACAGTGTGATTGCGGTTGATCGATCTGGGAGACCACTCACTCGATCAATCACATGGGCAGATAATCGTAGTAATGACTATGCTAAAAAAATAAAAGAAACAACGGGTCATAACATTTATATGCGTACTGGAACACCGATTCATCCCATGTCACCTTTAGCTAAACTTGCGTGGCTTCATGGAGAAAACCCTGAATTGTGTAAGCGAGCAGCAAAATTCATTTCAATAAAAGAATATGTATTTTATAAGCTGTTTGGAAAATATGAAGTGGATTACTCCATTGCTTCAGCGACTGGGATGTTTAATTTAGAAGCGTTGGATTGGGATGAGGAAGCACTTGAAGTAGCGGGTGTGTCTCGTGATAAGCTTTCTGATCCTGTCTCAACAACTCACTCCATTCAAGGCATGTCCCTTGAATATGCATCTGAAATGGGGTTGCTACCTGAAACAACCTTTTATCTAGGTGCAAGTGATGGTGTATTATCAAATTTAGGTGTAAATGCAATTGAAAAAGGGTCGGTGGCTGTTACGATCGGAACAAGTGGTGCTATTCGTACCGTAACGAATAAACCAGTGACAGATCCAAAGGGGCGAATTTTTTGTTATGCATTGACGGAAAATCATTGGGTTATTGGTGGTCCTGTTAATAATGGCGGACTGATTTTAAGATGGTTGCGAGATGAATTGTGCCAAGATGTTATGAAGGATGCACAGGTACTCGGACGAAATGCGTACGATTTATTAACGGAAATGGCAGATCAAGTTCCACCTGGTGCTCAAGGGGTTATTTTTCATCCTTATATGGCAGGGGAAAGAGCACCGATTTGGAATGCGAATGCACGTGGGTCATTTTTTGGTTTAGGGATGAATCATAAAAAAGAAGATATGGTCCGTGCTGTTTTAGAAGGTATTTTGTTTAACCTATACAGCGTTTTGCTTGCGCTTGAGGAATTAATTGGCGAACCAACGCGCATTCAAGCAACGGGCGGTTTTGCTCAATCAGCAATTTGGAGACAAATGCTGGCAGACATATTTAATCAAGAGGTAGTGGTACCAGAAAGTTTTGAGAGTTCATGCTTTGGTGCGTGTGTGCTCGGTTTATATGCTTCAGGAGAAATGGAGAGACTCGAGGATGTCAGTCAGCTTGTTGGAGCAGTGCATACCCATCAACCAACAGAAGAAGCTGCATTGACATATCAAAAGGTCATACCGATGTTTATTCGTCTTTCTCGTCTATTTTCTGAAGAATATGAGGAAATGGCTAAGTTGCAGCGGAATTTAAGATAAAAATGGGGCTGCCTGGGGCCCTATTTTTAAAAATAGGTTTAATAGTATTAAGGGTGAAAAACCCTTACTCCGCTTATTCAGCTTCCATTTTTTCTAGCATTTCTGTAACAAATAACACATCCTTTTCATTTCTCTATTCTATGGTATGATAGATTCAGCCAATTTCAAAATGATTAGGTGGGGCACATGGATATAAAAGAGATGAATCTTAAATTAATTGCAATATTACAAGAGTGGGATCCGTTCAATGTGGGGGAAGAAGCATATGATACGGAAATTGTAGACGTCGTTCAAGCAATACACAACCTGCATCACCCATCCGACTTAGCCAAACGAATTCAAACGATTTATGAATTTTCATACGAGCAATGGATTCCACTACAAGACTGCACAAAAATTTCCTATAAACTTTTAGCAGTGAAAATGGATGCGGTTTGTAGTTTATAACAAAAGCGCAAGCAGCTGCCCGGTGTAGCTGGATGAAAATACTCTATTTAGAGTAAACAATATAGTAAATGATATTTAAACCATAAACAAAAGCGGTTGCCTATACATTAGGCAACCGCTTTTGTTTAATTAGATTAGTTTAAATGATTGTAGAAATATCATCAATATCGCGAGTGGAACAAAAACTTTAATTAAAAAGTACCAAACCGTCATCCAAGGTTTGGGCCCGCTAGAGCCTTTGCTTAACTCTGTGAAAACATCTTCCTTTTTCAGTTGGAAACTGACAAATAAGCTGATCAACAAAGCACCAAGAGGGAGACCAAAGCTACTCGTAATGTAGTCAGCAAAATCAAAGATTACATACCCCATAATGGTAACGTCCGTTAACACGCCAAAAGAAAGAGCACTTGGAATCCCAATAGCGAAAATAAGAGAACCTGCGATCCACGTATACTGTTTGCGTTTGCGATCGTTTCCTCTTGAAAAGGATGCAACGACCATCTCGAGTACGGAGAATGCTGAAGTCAAAGTCGCAAATAGCAGAAGTACCAAAAATACAAACATAAAAACGCCGCCAAATACCAACTCATTAAAAACAGCAGGCAACACAACAAACACAAGTCCTGGGCCTTCATTAGGTTCAAAACCTAGTGCAAAAACAGCTGGAAAAATTACAAGTCCTGCTAAAATAGAAATAATAATATTTAAGGAAGCGACAGACAACGCTGATCGTCCAAGATTTTCTTTATCACTTAAATAAGATGAATAAGTA
The DNA here is from genome assembly GCF_040801915.1 of Jeotgalibacillus marinus. Lineage (NCBI taxonomy): Bacteria > Bacillati > Bacillota > Bacilli > Caryophanales > Caryophanaceae > Jeotgalibacillus > Jeotgalibacillus marinus. The sequence continues at coordinate 151,364 of NZ_JBFMIA010000006.1, forward strand.
ATCATTACAGCTAGACCAACACTTAGTGCAAAAAAGGCTTGTCCAAGTGCGAGCAGCATTGTTTCTCCGCTAAAGTAACTCCAGTCTGGAATAAATAAAAATTCCAAACCTTCTGAAGCCCCTTCTAATGTCATCGAACGAATCGCAAGTACAACAAACAAAATTAAAAGTGCGGGCATCATAAATGTACTCGCTTTTTCAATGCCTTTTTGAATGCCTCCTTGTACAATCAAGATCGTTATAAGCATAAAGATCAGTTGGGCAAGGAGCACTTCAACAGGGTTAGCGATAATGGAATCAAACAAAGCTCCATATTCCCCCTGTGTTAAACCACTCAATCCACCTGTAACACTGCGTGCAAGGTAAGACAGTATCCACCCTCCAACAACACTATAAAAAGATAAAATAATAATGGCAATGATTGTCCCGAAGATTCCAATTACAGACCAAGGAGTAGAAGGTGCTAACTTTTTAAACGTACTAATTGCATCGGTCTTTCCTTTTCGGCCAATCACGAATTCAGCAAGTAAAATCGGTCCTGAAATAACAACTGTAAATAAAATGAAAAAGAGCAAAAAGATACTACCACCGTTTGCGCCGGCCGTGTATGGGAACTTCCAGATTGCGCCCAGACCAATCGCAGATCCTGCCGCGGCCAAAACGAATCCCAATTTTGTAGACCATTGTTGGTTATTCATAAGGTCATTCTTCCTTTCGTTTTCTGATGATTTGTAAATCCTACTATAATTTTGTCGAAATATAAAGAATAAAATTTATATTTGTCGAAAATATTATTATCTCCCTTTTTATATAACGACATTACTGGAAGATTTAGCGATATAATTACACATAGAGAATGAAGAGGAGAGGGGTTAGCATGGATGGCAATAGGCCTACACAACAATCAAAAGAAGAAATTTGGTACGAGTCTGTAGAATTCATCGAACAGCACGTACCACGAATTGAACATTTTTTTATTCAATTAGGAACTTCTAAAGAAGACATTCCACAGTTAGTGTGTGCTGTTTTTGAAAAATATAAGCAACAATCGACCGATTCTACGAAAGCTCCATCTATCGATCATTTTTACCAAATAGCATTTGCGGTCCATAAGAAGGAAGAAGAAACACGGGAATTAGAGCAAGAAGGTCGTATTCACGAAGAACGACTGTTTGTCTATGCAGAAGATCAACAGCTACATGATGCGATTCAATTACTTCCTTTAAACGAACGAGCCATCATCATTCTTACTTTCTTTCATTCTTTAAATGAGATTGAAATAAGTAAAGTTGTGTCTTTAAGCTGTGAGGAAATTACGAGTGAGTTGAAAGTTTCTTGGCGGAAATTGACAAAAATCTTGTCCGATCAAGAAGGGGCAGATTTAACCGAAGAGCAAGTGGGAAAATGGATGTCTTTTCTGGATGCATCCTATTCCAAGATGCAATTAATCTCATCGCCAAACGCAATTAACGAGCAGTTAAACAAAGAACATCAACCGTCTGTTCAACAAGTGAAAAAATACCAATCTAAATTTTTTTGGCTAGCTGTTGCTGCACCAATCGTTCTTACAGTGGGGCTTGCATTTTTGATTCCGACTGGTGAACAGGAAGCAGCGGGCGAAGGTGACGGTCGCGGAACGGAAGAAGAGAATATAGAAGAAGGTTTAGCAGCATTGGATCAAGCGTTTGAGGCCAGGTTGCCACAACTAGCAGAAGACCTTGGGCTATCGGTAGAAGAATTAAATGAGCTTACATTTGTTATTGACCAAAAAATGTGGCTTGAAGATGTTAAAGAAATGATCGAATCAGAAGAAGCTCTAGAAGTTCGAGGGCATTTTGCTGATTTTGATTTGGATGCATATGCAGAAGACATACTTGCACAGCTAGTTCCTCCATTAGAGTTTCTTAGCTTTGAATACAATGAAACGAAGAAGTATACAGATGATATTACATTAGCTGATTCTGATCTCCTTGCTTATAACTATCTATACCGTATCAACGGGTTGAGCGGGGTGTATAATCAAAAACTAAACGAGTATCAAATAGAGTTTGGCGAATTGAAAGGGCAACCATTTACGGATGAATCGTTGCCAAAAGAAATCGAAGGGTTTTTAGATAAAATTCATCAAAATGGGTTTGTGTATACATTTATAACTTCAACTGAAACATTCGAAGTGAAGCTAGGTGGAGAGTACTTCAATAATCAAATCAGTGTTTTAGACCCTCTTTACCAAAATTATTTGCAAGATCGTCCATCCTTGCCGTTCGTAATAGGCGAAGACATGCAAATGAGTTATTCCGATGCGACTGAAACGCTTATTAAAGCAGAGCAGTGGCTAAAGGATATAGAAAAAGGAACGAGCGAAAATATGTGGAATGAAATACGGTTGATGCCAGTATTTAATGAGTTAGCAATGCAACATAGAGAGCTGTTAACACGATTTATTCTTGGTTCATTTAAGGATCCAGTATTTCAAGAAGGTTTACTAAGGCAAGAGGTGAAACAAGCATGGGAAACAGTGATTAAGACAGAGAATGCAGATGAGTATGAAACGACTTCGATTGTCAACGAACATTATGAAAAACTAGCGGAGACGGACTTCACTGAGATAAGGGATTGGTATGATCGAAATAAGGTAGTTGAAACTACATATGATTCACAAGCCTGGTATGATCCTTTTCAGAATTTCACGATTCCTCTTGAAAATGAGGTATCAGACATTTTTACACAATACCAACAGGAAAATGACGTTGAAATACTTAAACAACTTTCAGCTCATGAAGTTGTTCAATTTTACTTACATGCTATCTTTCTTGGGGATATAGGAACTGCCTTTTCGCTATTGGCTGACACAGAAGACAGACCGAGTGAAGAGCAATTTATTGCCGAGATAGAAAGAGAATCTCTATACACTCAAGATTTTAGTGAACTAGGTCACGTATCAATTAATTATGAAGACGAAGAGTATCTCTTAGTATCAGTGGGATTCGTATCAGGGTATATATTTCAAATAATGATAAGTGATGAGGGTGAAGTATACAAAGTGGTTTATGATCAAGGACATTTCTTAGAATGATATTTCTGCAGCCTGATTCCTAAATTCATAGGGGATCGGGTTGTTTGATTTTTACAGGAAACGTTATGGTTATAGAAACTCTGAACTGCATATTTAACTTCTTCAGCTGAACGGAAGCGTATGGTGTAAACACAAGATAGATGGCATATTTTCTGAAAATCGAAATAGGTTAGAAGGAGATTTCCAAATGGAATCTAAATCTGTTTTTGGAGGTGGAACTAAATCATGAGTGATTTTCTGAAAAATTGTAAGGAGTGTTGTTTAGCCCTTGGTTTAGCTGTTTTCGGAGGTTTATTTTTAATACCTATTTCATTATCCTTAGTTGTAGCGGCAGCTCTTAACGAAATCGGTGGTGGAGGAGCACAAGAAACAGCTGCGATTATTATACTTATTGTTGTATTGATTATCGTGATAGTTGTTTTGGTACTTCTGGTATTACTAGCCGCTACTCTTATTAAAGTGGCTAAGAAAGCTTGTTGTGTTAAATAAAAAGTGTGAATTTTTAATGTATGTGAGGAGGAGAGGTTTTGAGTGATAATCAGTCTTCAATGAAAGAGTGTACCGAACATTTAAGCACTACAATCATTGTTGCAGCAATTGCTGGTAGTTCAGTTGTTGGTGGCTTGTTTCTGGTGACTTTATTAATACAGTTCATTGTTTGACATAATGAAGGTTTGATAACGAAAAACTTCCTGTTCTAAGTACTATGACTTTTAATTAAAGAATACTTTAGAAGGAAAATTAAACTCAAGACAATAATTTCAGGTTTTTGATGAAACTTTTGATTAAGACCATTTCTTGAAGTGCTCCCTGTCAAGTAGACAGGAATTTAAAAAGCCATACTAAGCAGCCTGATTCCTAAATTCATAGGGGATCAGGTTGTTTGATTTTTATTGGAAACGTTGATGTTATAGAAACGAATATACTTCTGAACTGCATTCTTAACTTCTTCGGCGGAACGGAATCGAAAGAGGTTAAAACATTCTGATTTGAAGTGGCTAAAAAAGTTTTCATTGCACGCATAATCCCAACAGTTTTACTTTCTGGAATTTTCTGTCTGATATAGGGAGATTATATCAACTTTTGGCAGGTTTTTTTAGAGTGCCAATTGGATCGGTAAAATATCCTTATATTGGATGTTCAATAACAAAACAATTTTTGAATTATCTTGTCTCTTATGATATAATCAATAATTGCGTGTAAACGATAAAATAATATATAACAGGAGATGTTCCCATGTCTACAAATTTCGAAGCAGGACAAGAGCTTAAAGGTAAAGTAACTGGCATTCAGCCATACGGTGCATTTGTTGCGCTTGACGAGAATACACAAGGTTTAGTTCACATTTCTGAAATCACTCACGGTTACGTAAGTGATGTAAGTGAGCACCTTACAGTAGGACAAGAAGTTAATATTAAAATTCTTTCAGTTGACGAGAAAGCTGGAAAATTCAGCCTTTCAATCCGTGCTACTGAAGAAGCTCCAGAAGTTAAGCCGCAGGCTCGTAAAGAACGCCGTCAAGCTCCTTCAAAAGCTGTCTCTCACACAGAAGATACAACTGGCTTCAACAGCCTAAAAGACAAGCTTCAAGATTGGATCGACCAATCTGATATGAAACGATAAAAACAAACGTATGAGCCTAAGCCTTCACAGCCGTAGGAGGAGGGAGGCATCCCACCTCAGCGGCAGGATCACTTACGATCCGTGAGGCTGCTCTTTTGAAAAGTCCGGACACCTTATTTAGGTGATCCGGATTTTTTTTGTCTGATTAAATTGTTTTTCTTTAACCGATATTGCAAGTTTTGTCGACTCATACCTAATGCATCCGCTGTTTTCGTTATGTTGTAGTCATGATACTGAAGCGCTTTTTGAATATAGTACGATTCCGCTTCTTGTAAAAAAGCATCCAATGCTTGTATTGCTTTTCCTTCACGAACCATGAAGGCCGAACTATCTAATGTTGGTTTCGAACTCATCGGATCCTCGAATTTCAAACGGAAATAATGGGGAAGGTGAGTAAACAGCAGCATCGTGTCCTGATCCATCGCAAACATGGATGCTTCTATCACGTGTTCAAGTTCACGAACATTGCCTGGCCAATCATATTCATAGAATAATTGGATCACTTCATCCGATACTTCTTCAATAAGTGTTTGGAAGCGAGTATTAAAATGATTGATAAAATAAGTGCAAAGCGCTCGTATGTCTTCTTTGCGATCGCGTAGACTCGGCACAAAAATGGTCACTTCACTCATTGTGTAATAAAGGTCTTTATCTAATTTCCCTGACTGAATCGCATCAATTGGGTCTTCACTCAGCGTTAAAATAGGGTAATGGTTAGGTCGTTCCGTCATCCTACTTTCTTTTCTCCATTCAACCAAATGTTGCGTTAACTTTTTTTGCAAATTTAAGTCGAGGCATTCTAAATGGTTGATAAACCAAGTAGATGGACCTTCAGTGTGAGTTTCTTTCTCCTTGGAGAATAATAATTCCTGCAATCGTTCAGTAGGCAACGAACGGCAATCAATTGATCGAAAGGCGTGAGTACCTAATTGTCGTTCCATATGAATGCTTTGTGCTAGTCGCTCTTTCCCGCTACCAGCTTCTCCTGTAAGCAAAATCATGCTACAAGTTTGACTCGCTTTTTTTCCTTCAAAAATCATTTCTTTTATCAGTGGTGAAGTATCAGTCCAGTGATCAAACGTTGAAAGGTTTGAAGGAGCTGAACCCAAATGACCTATATACTGCTCCATTGAAGAGACATCACGCGTAATTTCAATCGCGCCAACTACATTTTTTTCAACGGTTATGGGATACGTATCATTTAACGTCGTAATTTCATGCCCTCGCATATTAAAATAAGACTGTTTAACATTTAAAACAGGCTTTTTCGTTGCAAGAACTTGAAGCAATGTACTCCTTTCATCAGGATGAAATTGAAAAACATCAACTAATCGTTTATCTAAAATATCGGTTTCTTCCATAGATTCCATTTCTCGAATTTTTTGGTTGTATAGGATGGTTCGTCCGTTTAAATCGACCACGTGAACCCCTTGTTGTATGTGATCAAGCGCTTGAGCAACAAATTGAATATCAAGATAATTTCCTCTTGGTACGCTCATTTCGCCAACTCCCTTTGCATATATTAAAAACTGAAAACAAAAAATACTTGAAATTTACAAACATCTTTTGCATTATTATATATGTAAGGGTTTTCTTACTGCAAATTTTTTTTGCTATTACAGCCAAAACATCACTCATTATATAGGAGGTTTACTATGATTCCGTACAAGCATGAGCCGTTTACTGATTTTTCTGTGAAAGAAAACAAGAAAGCGTTTGAAGAAGGTTTACAAACCGTTGAGAGTTATCTGGGTCAAGACTACCCACTCATCATCGGCGGAGAACGTGTGATAACTGAAGAAAAAATTGTTTCTTATAATCCAGGGAAAAAAAATGAAGTAGTAGGGCGCGTTTCAAAAGCGAATCAAGATATTGCTGAAAAGGCAATGCAGGTAGCTGATGAAGCATTTAAAACTTGGCGAAAAGTAAAGCCTGAGATTCGTGCTGACATCTTGTTCCGTGCAGCCGCAATTGTACGCCGTCGTAAGCATGAGTTTTCTGCTCTGCTTGTGAAGGAAGCTGGTAAGCCTTGGAACGAAGCAGATGCTGATACAGCGGAAGCGATCGATTTCCTAGAATATTATGGTCGCGAAATGCTTGCATTGAAAGATGGAAAAAAAGTGGAAAGTCGCCCTGGTGAATACAATCGTTATGATTACATTCCACTAGGTGTTGGAGTGGTTATCTCACCATGGAATTTTGCTTTTGCCATTATGGCTGGTACAGCAGTTGCTGCTCTAGTTGCAGGGAACACTGTACTACTTAAACCTGCATCAACAACACCAGTCGTTGCAGCTAAGTTTGTTGAAGTAATGGAAGAAGCGGGTCTACCTAAAGGAGTTCTTAACTATATTCCTGGTAGCGGTAAAGAAGTAGGAGATTATCTTGTTGATCACCAACGCACTCGTTTCATCTCATTCACAGGTTCACGTGACGTTGGTACACGCATATATGAGCGTGCAGCGAAAGTTCAGCCAGGTCAAGTTTGGTTGAAGCGTGTAATCGCAGAAATGGGTGGAAAAGATACGATGGTTGTTGATCAAGATGCTGATCTTGAATTAGCTGCTCAATCAATTGTGAAATCTGCATTTGGATTCAGTGGACAAAAATGTTCAGCTTGTTCTCGCGCAGTTGTAGTTGAAAATGTATATGATCAAGTACTCGACCGTGTGGTTGAATTAACAAAAGAACTATCACTTGGGGAAACGACAACACCAGAAACATTCATGGGTCCAGTCATCGACCAAGCTGCATTTGATAAAATTACAAGCTACATCGAGATCGGTAAAGAAGAAGGTCGTCTTGTTGCTGGAGGAGAAGGGGATAGTTCAAAAGGTTATTTCATTAAACCAACCGTATTTGCTGACCTACATCCTAATTCACGCCTTATGCAAGAAGAAATCTTTGGTCCTGTTGTCGGCTTTACTAAAGCGAAAGATTTCGATCACGCAATTGAAGTTGCAAACGACACTGACTATGGCTTAACAGGAGCTGTTATTACAAACAACCGTATGAATCAAGAAAAAGCGCGTGAAGATTTCCATGTGGGTAATCTTTATTTCAACCGTGGCTGTACTGGCGCGATTGTTGGCTACCAACCGTTTGGTGGATTTGATATGTCAGGTACGGACTCTAAAGCGGGTGGACCAGATTATCTAACTCTTCACATGCAAGCGAAAACAACTTCTGAAATGCTTTAATCAACATAAGAAATTGAGATACCGGCCTAAAGGGGATTATGAATAGAGCGGGGGGCCTAAAAGTTCCCATTCAAAGGTTAAACGAATGCTGTAGCCTTTTCTGTTCACTGAGATCTTTACGGGTCGGTATTTTTTTATAAATGAACATTAATACGGAGGGATTTTATGACATCATCATCAAGCATTATTGAGCAAACCGAAAAATTTGGAGCACATAATTATCACCCACTGCCAATCGTTATTTCTGAGGCTGAAGGAGTTTGGGTTAAAGATCCTGAAGGCAACCGTTACATGGATATGCTTAGTGCGTATTCTGCTGTAAACCAAGGGCATCGTCACCCTAAAATCATTCAAGCATTAAAAGACCAAGCTGATCGTGTAACACTGACTTCTCGTGCATTTCATAATGACCAACTAGCACCATGGTATGAACTAATTTGTGAACTGTCAGGAAAAGAAATGGCTTTGCCAATGAATACGGGGGCAGAGGCAGTTGAAACGGCAGTTAAAACAGCAAGGCGTTGGGGCTATGAAGTAAAAGGGATCCCTGATAACCAAGCAGAAATCATCGCTTGTAATGGGAATTTTCATGGTCGTACGATGACAGCTGTTTCTCTTTCGTCAGAAGATGAATATCAACGCGGTTTTGGACCAATGCTACCAGGTATAAAGCTAATTCCTTATGGCGATTTAGACGCGTTGAAAAATGCAATTACTCCAAACACCGCAGCATTTCTAGTTGAGCCGATTCAAGGGGAAGCCGGTATCATTTTTCCACCTGAAGGATTCTTAAAAGCAGCAGGTGAGATTTGTAAAGAAAACAATGTATTATTTATTGCAGATGAAATACAAGCTGGTCTTTGCCGTTCAGGAAAAATGTTTGCATGTGAATGGGACGATGTCGAGCCTGACATGTATATTTTAGGAAAAGCACTTGGTGGAGGCGTTTTCCCGATATCGTGTGTTGTTGCAAATCAGGAGGTACTTGGCGTTTTTAACCCGGGGTCACACGGATCAACATTCGGTGGAAACCCAATGGCATGTGCAGTTTCTATTGCTTCATTAAACGTATTGACTGAAGAAAATTTAGCGGAACGTTCACTCGAAATGGGTGAATACTTCATGGGTGCTTTAAAGAAAATGAACAACCCAATCATTAAGGATGTACGCGGAAGTGGACTATTTATTGGAATGGAATTAACAGAACCAGCGCGTAAATATTGTGAAGCTTTAAAGCGAGAAGGGCTTCTATGCAAAGAGACACATGACACAGTTATTCGATTTGCACCACCGCTTGTGATCTCTAAAGAGGAGCTTGATTGGGCGATTGAACGAATCGTTCGTGTTCTGTCTTAAAATACGCGCGAAATCTATTCTTTTAAAATGTATCTATGTTACAATCATGCCGATACATACTAACGAAATAAAAGAGGCGAACATCTATCATGGAAGAAAATTTAAATCTTTTTACGTCCACACAAGAGGTTATTCACGAAGCATTAAAAAAAATGGGCTACGATGAAAGCGTTTATGAACTAATGAAAGAACCATTGCGTTTATTAACAGTTCGTATGCCTGTTCGGATGGATGATGGGACCACTCGTGTGTTTACTGGGTATCGTGCTCAGCACAATGATTCAGTTGGACCTACAAAAGGGGGCGTTCGTTTTCATCCTGATGTAAATGAGGAGGAAGTAAAAGCCTTATCTATGTGGATGACATTAAAATGCGGTATTGTGGATTTACCTTATGGTGGAGGAAAAGGTGGAATTATTTGTGATCCACGTACGATGTCAATAGGAGAAGCTGAGCGCTTAAGTCGTGCGTACGTTCGTGCAATCAGTCAAATTGTTGGACCAACGAAAGATATTCCGGCACCTGATGTGTATACAAACTCTCAAATTATGGCTTGGATGATGGACGAATATAGCCGAATTGACGAATTTAATTCTCCAGGATTTATTACAGGTAAACCAATAGTTCTTGGGGGTTCTCAAGGACGTGAAAAAGCAACAGCTCAAGGTGTTACCATTTGTATAAAAGAAGCAGCTAAAAAGCGTGGAATTGACTTGAAAGGTGCACGTGTGGTTGTACAAGGTTTCGGTAATGCTGGAAGCTTCCTTGCTAAATTTATGCATGAAGCGGGTGCGAAGGTCATCGCAATTTCAGATGCACATGGTGCGATTCATGATCCAAACGGACTTGATATTGATTATTTATTGGATCGACGAGATAGCTTTGGAACCGTTACAACGCTTTTTGAAAATACATTAACAAATAGTCAATTGCTTGAAATTGAATGTGACATTTTAGTACCGGCGGCAGTTTCAAACCAAATTACTATTGAAAATGTAGATCGAATCAATGCATCCATCATTGTTGAAGCAGCTAATGGTCCAACGACGATGGAAGCAACGAAAAAGCTAAACGAACGCGATGTTTTGCTTGTACCAGATGTTTTAGCAAGTTCAGGTGGCGTAACGGTTTCTTATTTTGAATGGGTTCAAAATAACCAAGGGTACTACTGGACAGAAGACAAAGTAAACGAAAAGCTTGAGAAAAAAATTATCGATGCGTTTAATCAAGTGTATGATTTAGCACAAAATAGACGAGTAAACATGCGCGTAGCAGCTTATATGGTTGGTGTTAAAAAAGCTGCGGAGGCTTCACGTTTCCGTGGATGGGTCTAAGAAAATTTTTACCTACAATTTAAAAAACTGGTGACCCGCATTTAAAGGGTCACCAGTCTTTTTTAATTTACTGGATGTGGATCTGCTTCTTGCTCAACCTCTTCAGATGGTTTAAACAACAATCCTAGATTAATGAGACCAGCGATACCGACAAGACCATACACAAGTCGAGATAATGCGGCATCTTGGCCACCAAAAAATGAAGCAACTAAATCGAATTGGAAAAATCCGATAAGACCCCAATTTAAAGCTCCTATAATAGTAAAAGCAAGGGCAATTCGCTGAATAGGACTCAAATTATTCCTCTCCTTTTTCAAATGTATTAGTTTTAGTATGGTTTGCAATTTATTTTTTATTCAGATAGAACGACTTACTAGATCGTATATGAGCATCTATTTTGCAAATAAGAAGAACATACTTGATAATAAACATGGAAATTAAAGGAGGCGGAAGGAATGAATACATTTACATTTTATAATCCAACTAAATTAATTTTTGGAAAAGATCAACTTGAACAATTAAAAGAAGAAATACCACAATACGGAAAGAATGTTCTTGTCGTTTACGGTGGAGGAAGTATTAAAAGGAATGGTTTATATGATAAAGTAATCGCAACACTTAACGAAATTGATGTGACGGTTTCTGAATTATCAGGTGTTGAACCCAACCCTCGATTAACGACTGCTGAAAAAGGAATTGACATTTGTAAAAAAGAAAACATTGATTTTATTTTAGCGGTAGGTGGAGGAAGTGTTATTGACTGCACGAAGCTAATAGCAGCAGGGGCAAAATATGATGGAGAAGCTTGGGATCTTGTAACGAAAAAAGCGGTAGCTTCAGAAGCTCTACCATTCGGTACGGTCTTAACGCTTGCAGCAACAGGATCTGAAATGAATGCTGGTTCCGTTATTACTAACCTTGAAACACAAGAAAAATATGGATGGGGAAGCCCTGTCACATTCCCTAAATTCTCAATTTTAGATCCACAAAATACATTTACAGTTCCTCAAGATCAGACGATTTACGGAATCGTGGACATGATGTCTCATTTATTCGAGCAGTATTTCCACAATGCATCGAATACACCTGTACAAGATCGTTTGATTGAAAGTGTTTTACGTACGGTTATTGAAACAGCGCCTAACCTAGTTGAGGACCTTGAAAACTACGAATTACGTGAAACTATCCTATACAGTGGAACATTAGCGCTGAATGGTATGCTGCAAATGGGCTATCGCGGCGACTGGGCATCTCATAATATTGAGCATGCGGTATCTGCCGTTTATGACATCCCACACGCCGGCGGGTTGGCGATTTTATTCCCGAACTGGATGAAGCATAATTTAGAAGTAAACGAAGGCCGATTTAAGCAAATGGCTGTTCGCATATTTGACGTAGATCCTGAAGGGAAAACCGATAAAGAAGTTGGACTTGAAGGAATCGAACAACTACGTGTATTCTGGACTAGCATTGGAGCACCATCTCGTTTGGCGGATTATGACATTACAGACGAAAAGATCGATGTTATGGCAGGTAAAGCGATGATCAATGGTGAGTTTGGTAACTTTAAATCTCTTCGAAAAGACGATGTTGTAGAAATTTTGGCCGCATCGCTCTAGATTTTGATTGTCGAGAAATTCTAAGTGTAGTTGTAGATTTCTTCAGCGTGCAGTATGGTGTTAACGCCATACTGCACGCTGAAGAATGATTAAATGCAAAGAAAGCTCATATCATTATATTTTTGTTTTTTACAAACGAAAAGCTGTTGGCCATAGGGTGGTCATCAGCTTTTTTAGTAGAAAAATACTATATATTTTAATGTATTCGCTTTCATCAAAGGACCTTTCTTGATTCTGATGGGTTCTTTCGATAAAGTGAAAGAGGGAAATCTATTTAACGGAGGAACGACATGACGCATATTCGTTTTGATTATTCAAATGCACTTGATTTTTTTGGTGAGCACGAGCTTACATATCTTCAAGATACGGTAAAACAAGCTCATCACTCTTTACACGAAGGAACAGGAGCTGGAAGTGATTATTTAGGATGGATTGACCTTCCAGTGAACTATGACCAAGAAGAATTTTCACGTATTCAACAAGCGACAAAAAAAATTCAAGGTGATTCTGATGTGCTTTTAGTCGTCGGAATTGGGGGCTCTTATTTAGGCGCTCGTGCAGCGATTGAAATGTTAAATCACAGCTTTTACAATGCAATAACGAAAGAACAGCGTAAAACGCCGCAAGTCATTTTTATTGGAAATAATATTAGCTCTACGTATATGCGTGACGTAATGGATGTGTTAGAGGGCAAAGATTTTTCAATCAACGTGATCTCGAAATCAGGTACAACGACAGAACCAGCGATCGCATTCCGCATATTCCGTAAACTTTTGGAAGAAAAATATGGAGTGGAAGAAGCAAAAGGTCGTATTTATGCAACAACAGATAAATCAAAAGGTGCTCTAAAAACGTTAGCTATGGAAGAAGGCTTTGAAACGTTTGTTGTTCCTGATGATGTTGGTGGTCGTTATTCGGTTTTAACTGCAGTAGGTTTACTGCCGATCGCTGTGAGTGGTGTTGACATCGAGTCCATGATGAAAGGTGCTCGTGATGCACGCGATGTTTACAGCTCATCTGAACTTGCAGAAAATGAAGCGTACCAATATGCAGCCATTCGAAATGTTTTATATAACAAAGGTAAAACAATTGAAATGCTGATTAACTATGAACCGGGCCTTCAATACTTTAATGAGTGGTGGAAGCAATTATTTGGTGAAAGTGAAGGAAAAGATTTAAAAGGCATTTTCCCATCATCGGCTAATTTTTCAACAGACCTACATTCACTAGGGCAGTATGTTCAAGAAGGGCGTCGTGACCTATTCGAAACAGTTGTAAAAGTAGGAAAACCACGTCATGAATTGACGATTGAGGAAGCACCGAGTGATCTTGATGGACTGAATTACCTTGCTGGTGAGACAGTTGATTTTGTAAATAACAAAGCATTCCAAGGTACACTGCTCGCTCATAATGACGGAGGCGTACCTAATCTTGTTGTTGAAATTCCAGAAATGGATGCCTATACATTCGGTTACCTTGTGTACTTCTTTGAAAAAGCGTGCGCAATGAGCGGTTATCTTTTAGGTGTAAATCCATTTGACCAACCGGGCGTTGAAGCATACAAAGTGAATATGTTTGCATTGCTTGGTAAACCAGGATTTGAAGACAAAAAGGTAGAACTTGAAAAACGATTAAAATAATGAACAAAAGAGTGAACATGAGCTGCGGCCTTGTTCACTCTTTTTTGGATGGATTTTTTTTGTGAAAATTTCATTTTAAATAGAAGATTGGAGCTCAAGGGCAGAATTCGGTCAGTAACAAGTCACTTCGGTAACTCTATATCCAGAAAATTTTACACTTCTAACTTTCTGAATAACCCCATATTTATCGGAAAAACTATTTCATAAAAGGAGCGTGCAAACCATGATAGAAGTAAAATCTTCATTAAAAGGTTTTAAAACCACTTTATATAAGCTTGAAACAATTCTTAAGCCATTAGGATTTTCGATTGGTGGAAATTGGGAATACGATCACGGCTATTTTGACTATCCATTGTCAAAAGAGGGTTCATATGTATATGTTCGCATTCCTTTTACAGCAATAGAAGGAGAGCTTGACCGACCAGGTGTCGTTGTAGAACTAGGCACTCCATTTATACTTGGTCACCAGTACCAAGCTGGTGTGGACGAAGAAGCAACAGTTGGAACCGTGACTGCTTCGTTTAATCAATTCCAACAACCAACAGATCCAGATACAGAAATCCCAAATGAATTTGAAAAAGAAGGTAGAGTTATTATTCAAAGAGTAGAACAAGCGATTCAAGAAAATTGATCCATTGATTGACTCAGTGCTCTTCCCACTGTCGCTTGAGATTCAATGATTGTCGTAGCACCTGCTTTTTTTGCAGAATCAACTTGTTCATTCGTTAACAGTTCAATGACACAAGGGACCGTTGGGTGAAGTCGACGTATTGTTAATAGTGTCAAAATTGTTTGGGCATCAGCTGTCTCTTCATCGACATGTTGATTCGCTGTAAGAATAATTGCTGAAGCAGTATGAATTGAAGCCTTTTGAAGTGTTTCAGAGTGAAATGGTTTTCCTTTAATAAATTGACAAAGTGACGATTCGAATAAAGGATGCCGGTTTAGAGAATTATCAATCAACACAAAGGATGTTTTCTCGTTTTGTTCGAGCAACCACAATGTGCGAGCATTCCATCCTACGATAATTACATGCTTGTGCCCATGATGCGTCTGTGTTCCATTTAATATTGCTTGTTGCCTTGTAAATGCTGAAGAGGCGATCATAAAAAAATAGCTTGAAATCAAACCAGCCCCAAGTAAAATAATGAATACTGTCAACAAACGACCAGTTTGGGTAGCGGGAGCATAATCACCATAGCCAACAGTAGACATAGTGATTAATACCCACCACGCTCCTTCTGCGTACGTTGGAAACGTTGATGGTTCAATCAAATGAATTACAAATCCAAAAAAACTTATGAATAAACCGATCAATATGATTAAATACAACCATTTCGGCACCCGCCAAACCCACGCCCAGTTCATCAAATTTATCACCTCAAAAACAGTGTTGCCAATTTCAGAATAAAATTTCACAAACCTCTTGTCATGGCAGGTTTTAGCAGTATAATAAAACGTATACACTCAAGGGGCTATAGTTCAGCGGGAGAATGCGTCGCTGGCAGCGATGAGGTCAGGGGTTCGAATCCCCTTAGCTCCATATTGTGAAACCCTCTAAGCTCTAGGCTTAGAGGGTTTTTCTTTTTGAATGATGAGGGCGTTGCTCAATAAATAAGGTGGGCTCACGTATACCGAAATGGCGAAAACCAAGCTAAGTAAGCAAGTGTGACGAGTCCAACGTACAAATTTGTTTTTTTAGGGTAGGGACTACCCGAATAGACTACTAAATAACTGTTACTGGTATTAACAAGAATCTCCCACTTCAAGCGTAGCTAAGTGGTGAGTAGTTCAACTGCTCTCAATCTCCACACCCATAACTCCGGGAAGCTTTGACACGAACGTATAAATCTCAGTGATTTGACGTTTATGATGTACAGACGTTTTTAAGTCAATTAAATGAAGCTCGTTTTTCATATCCTTTAATCGCATTTTGTCTACTTTGATTTTGTTCTGACCAAGTTTTTCTACTACAGGACTTACATCATTCGCATGGTGAACAACGATTTTCAAATACAATTCTTTTTCCTTTAGCCGCCTAGGTCCAATCCACATCAACAATAGCGGCAGTATTTCCACACTAATAATGAGTAATATAACGCCTAGTATCGCTTCTGCATAAAATCCTGCTCCGACTGCAATCCCCACTCCTGCAGCTCCCCAAATAATCGCAGCTGTTGTCAATCCAGAAATTGTATCATTCCCACGATGCATAATGACCCCAGCACCTAAGAAACCTATTCCAGAAACAATCTGTGCAGCAAGGCGTAAAGGATCCATCGTAATATTCGCTTCAGTGTCTCCTGAAAACGAATAAGCTGATTCGATAGAGACAATCGTCAACAAGCAACTTACAATCGAAATAACTAAGCTCGTCTTTAAACCAACTGGCTTGCGCTTTAACTCTCGTTCAATTCCTATAATTAAACCTAAAAGTGCAGTTAAGCCTAATTTCAAAATAACGATCTTATCGATTAAAATCATACTTGCTCCCCCTTCAAAACATCCCATAGTATTGCATTGATCTTACTGGTAAAATACAAGCTATCTATGTATATATGTATTTCGATTATATCTATCGGTTGGAAGGAGTGTTCGCCATGAATCATCCAAAACGAAACGGCTATATAGCAATCGTTATAGGCGTTTTTACAGTAGCTTTATCAGCTATATTTGTGAAATTATCACATGCTGATCCAAGTGTGATTGCCTTTTATCGCATGCTTTTTAGTGTTGTCATTATGGCACCTATCTTTTTTCTCTACTATAGAAGAGAAGTGTCAAAGCTTACCCGTCGTGATTGGCTATTTTCAACCATTGCTGGTATATTCTTAGCTTTTCACTTTATCTTATGGTTTGAATCGCTTCAGTATACGTCAGTAGCGAGTTCCACTGTTCTTGTTACTCTTCAACCACTTTTTGCGTTCGTCGGAGCATACTTTTTCTTTCAAGAACGTTTTACGATCAAATCACTTCTGGCAGCTGTTATAGCTATTATTGGTAGTTTCATCATAAGCTGGGGGGATTTTAGAATAAGTGGTATGGCATTGTACGGAGATATTCTCGCTCTAATTGCCTGCGCGCTTATCACTGCCTATCTATTATTCGGACAAGACGTGAGAAAAAGACTATCAATTATCACCTATACATTTATTTTGTATAGTATCAGTACGATTGTTTTATTCGTGTACGTCATTGTCAATGGCGACTCATTAGGACCGCTACCAGCAGAAGAATGGATGTACTTTATTCTCTTAGCTGTCTTATCAACATTATTAGGGCATTCCTTATTTAACTGGTCTCTTAAATGGATCAGTACAACCGTTATTTCAATGGCCATCTTATTTGAACCTGTACTAGCTACTATTTTAGCTTATACAGTGTTAGGGGAGAATGTTCAGCTCACACAAATTGTGGGAGGTAGCATCGTCCTTGGTGGATTAGCGCTTTTTATATTAGACGGAAAGAAGGTAAGGGGATCGTCAGGAACAAAACAATTCTTGAAAATGAAATAAAATTTCACCTCTCTAAAAAAAATTAAAATAGCTATTGCGTAATGTTATTTTCCGTGATATATTATTACTCGTCCTTAAGGCAGCTGAACGAAACAAACGGCTGAAAAACATTTTAAAAAATGTTGACATAATATCTTAAAGGGTGTACGATTATAAAGTCGCTCGAGAGAGTAACAAGAACGCAATAGCTTGAACCTTGAAAACTAAACAACCTAAAACGTCAACGTTAATTCTTGATTTAAA
>NZ_JBFMIA010000069.1:0-761 GCF_040801915.1 Jeotgalibacillus marinus
GTATGGCTGGTGTGGTTCATGTGGATGATATTCTAGATGTTGTACAAAAAGAAACCACAGAAGATTTTCATAAGATGGCCCCTGTTGTTTCCTTAGGAACGAGCCTAAAAAAAGCGAGTGTGGGCTTACTTTATAGAAAACGGATTGCATGGTTGCTTGTTCTTGTATTTATGAATGTATTTTCAGGTGCAGGAATTGCCGCCTTTGAAGATACAATTGCCGCTTCTATTGTACTTGTATTCTTCTTGCCATTGCTCGTTGATAGTGGTGGAAATGCTGGTTCTCAGGCAGCTACGCTAATGATTCGATCGATGGCACTTGGCGATGTTAAAATCAAAGACTGGTTAAAAATGTTTACTAAAGAAATTTCGGTTTCATTTTTCCTTGGACTTACGATGGCTGCAGGAGTAGCCCTTCTAGGTGCTTACAGAGGCGGAACTGAAATTGCTATAATCGTTGCAGTAACAATGGTTCTTGTCGTCATGCTAGGAAGTTTAATTGGCATGTCGTTACCATTTATTCTTAACAAACTAAAAATGGATCCGGCGGCTGCCAGTGCACCATTAATTACTTCTATCGCAGACATTTGTGGTGTATTAATTTACTTCTCCGTCGCGACATGGATCTTAGGTTTATAAAATTAGTGACAATGAAAGTGATCTCAATTCCCCATCACTACATGGTTCGTTGAGTATAAATATAAGAGTAACAACAAAACAAAATATCCTCGTTAGGTGAGGCTCCTATATGGAGATAGGCTG
>NZ_JBFMIA010000070.1:0-749 GCF_040801915.1 Jeotgalibacillus marinus
GTTGCCGTCATTACATTTGCATTATGTGGCTTTGCAAACCTTGGATCACTCGCAATTTTACTTGGTGGATTAGGTAACCTTTCACCAAAACGTCGTCCTGATGTAGCACGCCTCGGTATGCGAGCAGTCATTGCCGGTGCTCTTGCATCTGTACTTTCTGCAGCGATTGCAGGAATGTTTATATAGTAGTATTACAAACAAAAAGGAGCTATCCCATTTTAGGATAGCTCCTTTTTGTGTTAAAACCTTGAATAAATACATCTCACGCTATTTCACAGTCACTATGTAGTCGTATTTTCGATGGTTTGGTCCTCTTCATTCCCTTGACCTATAAAGGATTATGTCGTCGGGCTCTCTCTTATCCAAATACTTTGGAAAGTTCCCTTGCCTCATTATCTCCAATGCGATGTCTTAACGAAGAGTTATTGTTTTCTACATTTTCTTCTCCGTATTCATCATATAAAAAATACGTTAACCATGATAATGATGGACTGGCGACACGAACTGATTCTTCTTTCTTGTTTTCGTTAATAAATACTTTGCGTTCCTTTGTTGAACCCTAAATTTCTTATTTACCCTTCCCTTAGTCATCAGACATCTGACATTTGTTTGTCTTTTTTGTGTCTATTATTGAAACGCTCTTATTTTCATTGTAGAATGGTTAAGGCTTTTCACAAGTACCATACATAGATACGATTGGAGATGTACACGATGTTAAACATTTTATGGGGGCTAGCGGGAATTGTCAC
>NZ_JBFMIA010000071.1:0-715 GCF_040801915.1 Jeotgalibacillus marinus
AACACCACCTTGCCAAGGTGGGGGTCGCGAGTTCGAATCTCGTCTTCCGCTCCATTTTTTTGGCGGCATAGCCAAGTGGTAAGGCAGAGGTCTGCAAAACCTTCACCACCGGTTCAAATCCGGTTGCCGCCTCCAAAACAAATTTTAATGTTTAGATTAAAAAAGTTTTAATTATATTTGTTTTTAATGACACTAGACGTGCCGATGTGGCGGAATTGGCAGACGCGCACGACTCAAAATCGTGTTCCTTCGGGAGTGCCGGTTCGACCCCGGCCATCGGTATCAAATAAACCTTACTTGATGATATCAAATGCATTAAATGGCATTTAGGTATTGTCTTTTTTTGTTTATCAACACGGCACATGGGTGTATTCCAAGCCGCTTTCTTACTCCGTGTGGGAAGGCGGTTTTTTGTGTTGAAAAAGAAAGTTAATGAATCTACTTCTTTTAGAAACTCACACTTACCTTTATACTTTTGTTATAACCTTCTGGATTATCACTTTCACCTAAGGTATTATTTACATATTCTGCAAGTAGATGTATAGTAGACCATTCTTTTTCGGTTAATCAAATATTTTCTTGTTTTTTTAAAAACTATTTTTCCTTATTGAAATCTATCGGAACATATGATATATTATTACTTGTCGAAAAGAACAAAACTGTCTAGTGATGATTGCGAAGAGGTCACACCCGTTCCCATGCCGAACACGGAAGT
>NZ_JBFMIA010000072.1:0-712 GCF_040801915.1 Jeotgalibacillus marinus
TTGTAATACTCTTAGAGTAAGGTCAACGACGATTTTTTCACGTAGTCTATCAAACGTTTTATCCGCATCTACAGGACAGGGGGAAAAATCAAGTTCAAAGAATTTTGCTGAGACTAATTTGCAAAATGGTTGCTCATTATAAACAACACTATTTTCAAAGAAGTATTTATCTTGGCGCGGAGTAATCCCATCTTTCGGATTAATAAATCGGGAACTACTTTCTGAAGATCCATTTAGAATTGCAGGATTTAAAAAATCATCAGGGAATTTCAGGTCTGAAAAACCAAAAAATGGAACATCAGCAATTTTATCATGAATGAATTCATTACATTTCTCTGTAGCATATTCAATATTTTTACGAATAAATCCTTCTACAAATAATTTTGCTCTTGTTACAAATCGTATACCTCTTTCCTCCACAAATTCTACAGGTACAAGTTTACATTGCGTTAGGAATATATCTTTTCCCACTCGCTTAATTTCGAATGCGGGTGGATCAAGTGGAATATCTGCTTCGACAACGACTTGAATTTTGGGCTCTGCTAGTATAATTGGAAATTCAAAAGCCGACTGTTGAATTACAATATCGGGTAATATAGGTTCATGGTTTAAGGGTACTTGTGTCGTTGAGTCTACCGGACAAGAAGGTTTAATGGGACAATCTCCATTAGTTGAATTATTTTTTTGGCTCATTAACTATCCTCCTTTCTTT
>NZ_JBFMIA010000073.1:0-690 GCF_040801915.1 Jeotgalibacillus marinus
ATTTAAATCAAGAATTAACGTTGACGTTTTAGGTTGTTTAGTTTTCAAGGTTCAAAAAATATAATATGGAGCGGGTGATGAGAATCGAACTCACATCATCAGCTTGGAAGGCTGAGGTTTTACCACTAAACTACACCCGCATATAAAGTTTTAAACTCGCTGGTCGGGAAGACAGGATTTGAACCTGCGACCCCTTGGTCCCAAACCAAGTGCTCTACCAAGCTGAGCTACTCCCCGATAATATAATGGCGCGCCCGAGAGAAGTCGAATCCCTAACCTCCTGATCCGTAGTCAGACGCTCTATCCAATTGAGCTACGGGCGCATTATTCTATTTGGTGCGGTCGAGAGGAGTCGAACCTCCACGGGATTTCTCCCACTAGGCCCTCAACCTAGCGCGTCTGCCATTCCGCCACGACCGCTTATTACAGCGACAAGTTATATTATATCAATATACTTTTGAACGATCAAGCTTTTCTGAAAAAGAATTTCAAGTGCGAGTGAAGTGGTTTAAATCCACACACCCCTTAGCACTGCATTCTAAGTCTAGCGCATCTGCCGCAATCGCATATCTCAGCGACAAGATTTATTATATCAATATACTTTTTGATGGTCAAGCTTTTTTTAAATATTTTCAAGTGCGGGTGGAGGGACTTGAACCCCCACGCCTTGCGGCACTAGATCCTAAGTCT
>NZ_JBFMIA010000074.1:0-680 GCF_040801915.1 Jeotgalibacillus marinus
TCGAATAGCGAAAGGGACCTCACCCTAGACACCTTCTCGAGTGGGTCTTAGCAGCCCAGGCATAATTAGTAAGCGTGGTGGGTTCCGCGCTCCAGATGGAGACTCAGCTGGAAGTTAAAGGGAAGAATAACAAGGAACTTTAGGAATTGGAGCTGTAAGTGAACTCTTTGACAGAGAGAGCGAGATGGTGGTGGGGGACAGCCCCCAGTGAAATCAGAGGTGAGAGCACAAAGCAATACAGTAGGCAGACTCTGGTTTTTTTGGGGGGGAGATGCTCGAGAATATCCGGGTGGACTCCTGAGGCTAGATCCCGCATTTGCGTATGCCGAGCCTCCTTCCTCATGACCTTTGTCATGGGCGGAGTTCCTCACTGGCTCCCAGCAGTGATAGAATTCCAGTGGAGCTATTCCAGATCCTGAAAGATGATGCTGTGGAAAGTGCTGCACTCAATATGCAATATGCCGGCTCACGGCAGTAGGGGAATCTGGCCTCGAGACGTGTTGAAGAAGGTCTCTCGAGGTCTTTCTCGGGTTGAGGCAGGACACCCTGGGGTCCCTCGACTTGTGCAGGTGACCTCAGGGGGCTTCTCATGGTGGCTCTGAGAGGCCAGGGAAACTGGAGGTGGGAGGGGCCTCTCGGGACTCCACTGGGTTTGGTGCATTGGAAGAGGGCCTCATCTC
>NZ_JBFMIA010000075.1:0-659 GCF_040801915.1 Jeotgalibacillus marinus
TCTACTGGACAAACAGGATCAATTTTATGATGGTTTTTACTCATTAACTATCCTCCTTTCTTAATTTTTTTCTCTACATGTGATCTAACATTTCTTGGCTTTGTTACAAATACATTTTAAAACAACAATACTTGAAACAATGAATACCGCGCAGCTGCCTTACATTCACAACATTCCTCTGATGATTTACATTTCTCTGAATCCATTTACCTCCTTTAACCTTTGTTATTATTCTATTCTTTCAATGTGATTAGTGACTGTGCTTTATACGATGAATTGAATAGCAGGGGATGATGATTCCATTCTATGGATTCTCTGAAGTAATCTATATGCCTACTTTTCTTAAGCTGTTGGTTAAAAGATTAATCATTTTTTTGGTACACATTCTGCGAACCTCCAGCGCTACCGTTCGTGATAAATTTCTTTAGATAAGTGACGCAGGAAAACCGCCTTACCTTCACAACCACAAAAAATAGTTACAGATTAGGTAACTAACAAAAAAACGCCTTAAAGGCGTCTCTTTTTGCCTCCAAGGCATGAAGTGGACTAAACGTGTCTAGAATCACCCGAAAGGTTAACATTTATCCTTGCGCTTACCCACTTGAACTTGTTGTAGTTGTAATACTTTTACAGTAAGGTCAAGTACAATTTTTTCTCGT
>NZ_JBFMIA010000076.1:0-614 GCF_040801915.1 Jeotgalibacillus marinus
ATAATGTAAAAAGCGTTGATCAAAAGAGGTAAAATCAAGGCCCAAATAGCCTCCCGCCCCTGTCGCCCTTGCTTTTCCCCCCTCTCCCCCTTCCCTCCCCCTCCCTTCCCCCTCCTTTTTCCCCTCTCCCCCCCTTTTCCCCCCTTTCTCCCCCCTTTCTTCCCCCTCTCTCTTTTCCTTCCTTCTCTCCTTTTTTCCCTTCTTCCCTCTTCTCTTTTTTTCTCTCTCCTTCTTCTTTTCCTTTCTCCTTCTCCTCTTTCTCTTTTCTCTCTCTCTTTTTCCCTTTTCTCTCTTCTTCCCCTCCCTCCTTTTTCTCTCTTCCTCTCTTCTTTTTCCCCTTTCCCTTCTCCCTCTTCTTCCCTCCCTTCCCCTTCCCTTTTTCTCTCTTCCCTTCTCCCCTTTCTCTCTCTTCTCTTCTCTCCTTTCTCTCCTCTTTTTTTTTCTCCCTTCTCTCTCTCCTTCCCTTCCTCCCCTTTTTTCCCTTCTCTCCCTCCCTCTTCTTTCTCCTCCCCTTTCTTTCTTTTTCTTTTTCTCCCTTCCTTCTCCCCTTTTTTTTTCTCCTTTCCTCCCCCCCTCTCTCTTCTTTTCTTCCCCTCTTTTCTTTCTTCCTCTTC
>NZ_JBFMIA010000077.1:0-593 GCF_040801915.1 Jeotgalibacillus marinus
TTGAACATACCAAGTCCTACTGCTGCAAACACCACTTTTGTTACATTATTAAATGTAGGATCTTGATCTGCTTTTGTAATTTTGTATTGAACCATAATGGCTTTACCAACTTTTTTAGGTGTGCCAAGCCCTTTTATTATTTCACTTTCTGTACGTCCCTTAGCGAGTGCAATGTCAAAATGCTCCCCGTAATCAAGTAATATTTCCTTTTGTTCCTCCTTTGGCAGATCCTTTATTTCTCTGGCTAATTCAGATAAATATGTTTTTTGTTCCACCGTACTATTCCCCCTCAATTAATTCATTGACACCCTTTGTGAACAAAACCCATTCCATCGTAAGTTGATCCTTTAACCGGACACCTTTGGAGGTTAACTTGTAATACTTTCTAGGCGGTCCTTCAGTCGATTCCTTAAGGTACGTAGAAAATAAACCTTCTTTCGTCATTCTCCTTAGTAATGGATAGATCGTTCCTTCAGAGATCTCGAACTTCTTTGATATGTCTTCCACCAATTCATATCCATAACAGTCTTTCTTATTCGTTAAGGAGAGGACACATAGTTCGAGCACTCCCTTTTTAAATTGCACATTCATCA
>NZ_JBFMIA010000007.1:0-134998 GCF_040801915.1 Jeotgalibacillus marinus
TAAATCAAGAATTAACGTTGACGTTTTAGGTTGTTTAGTTTTCAAGGTTCAAGGTGTTCCGCATGCGTCTTAATCACTCAAGACGACTTTCTTATATTAACATAACTTTTCACGGTATGTCAAATAATTTTTATCGCTGCGTTACAGCGTTTCAACCGCTCAGCAGCGACGTTTATTATCATAACAATAGCATTAAAAAAGTTCAAGTGTTTTTTAAACTTTTTTCACAGAATAGTATCTGTGGTAGATTTCATTACCTTTAGTTTCTACTGAACGAGTTGAGATCACGTTTTTATCAATTAGAAATTCAATCATAACCGCTAGGTCTACTGAGTAATACGTAAGTTCCTTATGTGCATGAAGCTCTTGAAAATTCCATTGATCTTTCTCGCTCAAAATTTCTACTAAATGATAAGAACCAATTTTTATTCTAGAATGGATAAGAAACTCACTTGCTAGAAATAATAACTTTAAACGTTTCTCTAATGTTTCTTCACTGTTTACTAATTCCTCGTATAACTTGAAAATCTCTGGTTCAATTTGCTTTACTTGGTTCCAAACGGTTACTTCTGGATGAAAACCATTTTCAATCACTGCCAATCTAGCTAAGTGATGGAGAGAGTGCACAATATGATTATACGCATCTAAAAAATGACGGGATTCGAAAAAAGCTTTCCCATCCAAATAACGTCTAATCAGTTTAGCAAATTCAATTCCCATTTTAATTTTCCTACCATAGAAGGGAAAGTCTCTAAGCTCCGTTCGCATATTCTCAATGTACTCGTTTCGGTCAAATACGATTCTCCCAGTTAAGAGCCATTCTGTGATTTTACGGTTGCTACCGAGTAAAAGCCATTCTTTCAGTTGCGCTTCACTCACGATGTGCATAGCAGCTTTACGATCCTCATATGTATAGTGCTTCATAAAGACAGGGGCTTCAGTTTCTTTAACAATAATAAGTAAGATCGTATCGAATGTATCTGTTATCGGACTTTGATGATCCTTTTTTTGCATGATTAAAATACCAAGGGTATTTGGCTGGCTCGCTCTTTCTTGATAAATAGGCCGCAGTTTGTCTTCCATATCAATGAACTCCTTCACTATTTAGTTCTTTTACTAGTCATTCGACAAAACCAGTCATCTTCCTGCTGGTAATTTTTCTTAAATAATTCGTCACCAAATCGTTGTCTTGTTCACAAGTTTCTATGATATAGTAAATGTTCAGGGGGGACAATAATGGCTAAAACATATTCAAATAAAATTAACAAAATACGTTCTTTCGCGCTTGCTCTTATATTTGTAGGATTTATCATTATGTATGGAGGAATCTTTTTTAAAGAAAGTCCGATTGTGATGCTCATCTTCATTTCTTTAGGAATGCTTGCACTTATGTTTAGTATGGTTGTCTATTTTTTGATTGGGATGTTGTCTACGAAAGCTGTTGTGGTCAATTGTCCTAATTGTGAAAAGCCAACAAAAATTCTGGGTCGCGTAGATATGTGTATGTATTGCCGCGAACCTTTAACGCTTGACCCTAATTTAGAAGGTAAAGAATTTGATGAAAATTACAATAAAAAAAGTAGCACAACTCAAAATAAAGCATGAAAATAAATGTATAACGCAAAAAGAAGCTCACACTTAGTGGGCTTCTTTTTTTACGGAGCAATCTTGACATACCCCATATACTTCCATACGATGACCATTAACTTTAAACCCTGTGACATGAGAAGCTAACTGTTCAACTTCATCTAATCCAGGATAGTGAAAATCAACAATTTTTCCGCAGTCCTCACAAATGGCGTGATAATGATCTGTCGTCACAAAATCAAAGCGACTGGAGGAATCCCCATAGGTTAATTCTTTCACAAGACCAACTTGTCTAAATACACGTAAGTTGTTATATACTGTGGCCACACTCATGTTAGGAAACTTCCCTTCGAGCGCTTTATATATATCATCCGCAGTTGGGTGTGACGTAGACCCTACTAGGTACTCCAAAATCGCATGACGTTGAGGAGTGATACGCACCCCGGTCCCTTTAAGTGAGTCTAATGCGTCTCGTAATTGCACTTCTGACACCGCCATGCACCTTCTTTCTATAAAAAGCCTTACTTTATAATCTTTATAAATAGTGTACTCGTCTAATGTATATTTTGTCAAACACTTCAATGCTTGATCTCTTCATATATATAGTTTATGTATAAGGTCTGCTCCCTACAACAAAACTCTTACCTATAAAAAATGTATGTTTTGGCAGTATATTTTTTTGCAAACCACTGCTCTTTACATGGAGAGATGGACAAGTTAAGCTTGCTACCATGAAAAGCTGTGGCAAATAGTCCATAGAGGATCCATGTCAAGGGACAATGAGACTTGTATATTTCATGTGTACTACTAATAAAAATACTGTCATTTATGACATAACTTAATTGGTAGCATCATTTAGTATAAATAGAATTTTTTATAATGTTCTGTTAATAGATCTATTAAATAGAGAAAAATTGTAAAGCTAATAGCAACTTTAATAGTGGTGTTTTGATCTATAGATAATAAAGCTCCAATAGTGAATAAGAGCAAAATCCTTATAACATTTACTATCAGAAAATATGATATTTTTTTCTTTCCGAAATATAACAAAAAGATCTTCACAAAAGCATCTTCAATAAAGAAACCAAAAATGATGTACCATAATACTATTTGTTTTTGGTTTAATGATAAATTCAGAAACCCATTTATTATATTTAGAGACCCAGAAAAAGCTAAAATAAAAAAAGAACTACTCCAGTAAGCAATAGCCCAAATACTGTTGAAACAAATAGAGATATTAATAATGGGTGTTCTTCTTCTCCCCTACTCTCACTTCTATAAGTAAAAAAGAGAAATATTACAAAAATAATGATGAATATAGTTAAGCCTATGTATAGTAATTCCAAAATACTCCTCCTTACATTATAAAGGGAGTTGACCACCTCCCTTTATAATGCTAAATAAAAAACATTAAAAATTTCGCTATTAAATCAGCATCTGGAGGCGGAATATCAGTAGTTACTAAGGTTAAGGATCCATATTAAGAGCAAGAGTAATAAATCAAAATTTAGTTAAATTCTCTTCCACATATTTCAACGTTTCTTCAACATGCCCTTTAACACGTACACCTCTCCACTCTTTTGCAATACGCCCTTCTTTATCGATTGCAAATGTAGATCGTTCAATCCCCATATATTCCTTTCCGAACGTTTTCTTTAATTTCCAAACGCCATATTCTTCAGCAACGGCGTGATCTTCATCCACTAATAACGCAAATGGTAAATCGTGCTTAGCGATGAACTTTTGATGTTTAGTTTGCGGATCAGGACTTACCCCCAAAACGATGGCATCCATCCCTTCAAACGATGCGTGATGGTCTCGGAAATCACACGCTTGAGTTGTACAACCTGGTGTCATATCTTTAGGATAAAAATACAGTACAACATTTTTCTTACCTTTATAATCTGAGAGGGAAACCGTTTCTCTATCTTGTGATTGCAATGAAAAATTGGGAGCTTGATCTCCTGTTTTAAATTTCATATGTAAAGCCTCCTTATGTTGTTCAGTCTTTCATTAGCATACTGAACAGAGGAGATAATTTCAACGAATGACAGTTATCGCTCACGAGGCGATCGATTATATATCAACGTCCAAACAACTGTAACTGGGAGGACGTGTCCAAGAAAAATAGCTAATATAGACACCCATCTTCCTAACCCAACAGGGATAATTTCCCCATTTCCAACTGAAAAAAGCATCATCGTACTAAAATAAACGGCTGTAAAAAATAGTGACCAAAAAGAATCAACTTGCTCTTGCACAACCATTACTTCGATCCCTTCCATTGTTAAAACCGTAAAAACAGTCGCAAAGCCTGTTAACAGGACCGAATACGTTACCGTTAGCAGAAAAAAATTTTTTAATGAAAAAGCATGTCCTTCCCATGCAGTAGTCAGCAATCGTTTGACAGCGTAACCCGTAATAAAAACAACGCAACATAAAATGGCCCACCCCATCACTGATCCCCCCATTTGCGCATTCATGTTCATCATATTACAATACTTATGACGTAATGACTGGGAGGAGACATAATGAATTATTCACATTCAGAGCGACTTCATGAAGAAGCGCTGGAACATATTGTAGGTGGCGTTAATAGTCCATCAAGATCATTTAAAGCAGTTGGCGGAGGTTCACCTGTTGCGATGGAACGAGCAACAGGGGCTTATTTTTGGGATGTTGATGGCAACCATTACATAGATTATCTAGCTGCCTACGGACCTATTATTACTGGTCACGCTCATCCACACATAACAAAAGCTCTTCAGCACGCAGCTGAAACTGGTATTTTATATGGAACTCCCACAAAGCACGAGGTTACATTTGCTAAAATGTTAAAAGAAGCGATGCCAGCTATGGAAAAGGTTCGTTTCACAAACTCAGGGACAGAAGCTGTGATGACGACGATCCGTGTTGCTCGAGCTTATACCGGTCGAGATAAAATCATTAAGTTTGCAGGTTGTTATCACGGCCACTCAGATCTAGTTCTCGTTGCTGCGGGTTCTGGTCCTGCAACACTTGGTACACCTGATTCTGCGGGTGTAACTAAAAAAATTGCAAGTGAAGTTATCACAGTACCATTTAATGATATTGAACCATTTAAAGAAGCTCTTGCTAAATGGGGACACGAAATTGCGGGAGTACTTGTAGAACCTATCGTAGGGAACTTTGGCATCGTAGAACCTGTTCCTGGCTTTTTAGAAAAAGTGAACAAACTGGCACATGATGCCGGCGCCCTTGTCATTTACGATGAAGTAATTACAGCCTTCCGTTTCATGTACGGCGGAGCACAAGATCTCTTAAATGTGAAACCTGACTTAACCGCAATGGGTAAAATCATCGGTGGTGGCTTGCCAATCGGAGCTTATGGTGGACGTGTGGATATTATGGAGAAAATCGCGCCACTTGGACCTGCTTATCAAGCTGGAACAATGGCTGGTAACCCTGCATCTATTCAAACTGGAATTGCTTGCTTAGAAGTATTGAAGCAAGATGGTGTATATGAAGAAATGGATCGCCTGGGCGGAATCCTTGAAAAAGGAATTCTCGAAGCAGCAGCGAGACATAATGTGACGATTACAGTTAACCGTCTAAAAGGTGCGTTAACCATTTATTTCACCGACCAAAAAGTGTACAATTATGATCAAGCAGAAGCAACAGATGGCGAAATCTTTGCTCGATTCTTTAAGTTAATGCTTGAGCAAGGCATCAATTTAGCTCCTTCAAAATATGAAGCATGGTTTTTAACGACAGCCCATACAGAAAGCGATGTTGAAAAAACACTTCAAGCGGTTGATATCGCATTTAAAAATTTATAATCACACGGAAAGAACGAAACTGCTCTCAATGTTTCGTTCTTTTATTTTTACTTAATCCAACATCATGTAAATGCTTTCTTTCTGACTGCGCTTGATGATCTTTGAATGGGGTGATTTTTCAAATAATTAGCACGACGATATTGGACAAAACTTCTTCATATTTTCTCTTGCAGTCCCTTCATAAGAAAGGTATATTACAACTATTGCCTAGCTATTTTTTATCCAATTTTTACAGGTGGGCAATGAATAACGTGGACTTATAACGTCAAGAAAGGATCTTTTCTATTCATGAAGCTCGGAGCCCGAGTGCTTAAGACAGGAATTGCTATCGTCCTCGCTTTATATCTCGCTGAACTACTTCAGCTATCAGCCCCTATTTTTGCTGGAATTGCCGCAGTATTCGTCGTACAACCAACCATCTATCGTTCGTTTGTGTCTATTTTAGAGCACATTCAAGCAAATTTGATCGGTGCCATTGTCGCAGTCTTATTTGTTTTACTATTTGGTAACGATGTAGCGGTCATTGGCTTTGCTGCTGTTATTGTCATCACGATCATTTTAAAGTTACGAATTGAAACGACAATTGGGTTAGCCTTGGTAACACTGATTGCCATCATGGAAGTTCATAATGAGGATTTTATTACCTTTGCCCTATTACGTTTTGCAACTATTATGTTAGGGGTTTTTTCTTCCTTTGTCGTCAACCTCATTTTCTTACCACCTAAATACGAATCAAAACTTTTTTATAAAATCTCAACCACGACTGACGACATGGTGAAATGGATTCGCCTAAGTACACGCCATGCAACAGAGCACCAGTTACTTAAAAAGGATATTGAGAAATTTAAAGAACGTTTAATTAGAATTGATCAAACGTATTTAATGTATAAAGAAGAACGCGGGTATTTTAAGCGCAATTCAGTGGCAACAACGAGAAAGCTCGTTGTATACCGCCAAATGATTTCAAGTGTAAGAAGAAGCTTTGAAATTTTAAAACGACTTCACCGTTTTGAAAATGAATTAAATCATCTACCAGACTCACTGCAGCTCATTATTCAAGAACAGCTTGATTGTTTGATGAGTTATCACGAGCAACTACTCCTTCGTTTCGTTGGTAAAATAAAAACAACAAATGAAAACGAACAAATCAATCACACCTGTATGAATCATAAGGAAGTAACGGATATCTTTATGATTGAAGTAAATAAAGCACGTGATGAAGAAGACAACAACGGTTATCATTTGATACATGTTTTGTCAGCCATGCTTGAATATGAAGAGCATCTCGTCCATCTCGATACATTGATCGTGAGTCTCTCTTATCACCATGACGATCATGATGTAGACATTCCTGAGAGAGATAACGACTAACTAAAAAACCAGTACGCTTCGGGTTTCCCCGCTGCATACTGGTTTTTCTTAAATCCAGTCATCCATTATTCATCCAATTGCTGAACCTGGAACAAGTTATAGTACAGTCCTTTATGATTCATTAACTGTTGGTGTGATCCGCTTTCAGCAATCTTTCCTCGATCAATGACAACTATTCGATCAGCATGAGTAATCGTAGATAATCGATGAGCCACGATAAATGTGGTGCGGTCTTTCGCTAAAAATTCAATTGACTCTTGAATCAAATGTTCACTCTCTAAATCAAGAGCTGAGGTGGCTTCATCTAAGATGAGAATTGGTGGATTTTTTAAAAACACTCGAGCAATCGCTACACGTTGCTTTTGACCACCCGATAGTTTGACGCCTCTTTCTCCAACCTTCGTGTCATAGCCTTCAGGTAATTCTAGAATAAAGTCATGTGCGTTGGCCGCTTTAGCCGCTTCGAACACATCTTCATCAGATGCCTGCGGATTACCCATTTTAATGTTCATCATCACTGACTCACTAAAGAGGATATTATCCTGTAGCACCATTCCAATTTGATTGCGCAAACTTTTCACTTTAAAATCTCGAATGTCTGTGTCATCAAGAAGAATTTTTCCTTTTGTCACATCATAAAAGCGAGGAATTAAACTGACGATCGTTGATTTTCCTCCCCCACTCATCCCTACGAAAGCAATCGTTTCTCCTTGCTTTACATGTAAATGAACATCTTTTAACACATCATTTTCTTTTTCATCATACGCAAAGGATACATGATCAAAAACGATCTCACCTTTTATATTTTGAACATCTTTTGCATCTTTTTTATCATCAACATCATATTTTTCATCGACTAATTCAAACACACGGTCCATCGATGCAATCGACTGCACCAGCGTTGTCGAGCTGCTCACAAGTCTACGAAGCGGATTGTAAAGTCTTTCTGCATAAGCGATAAAGGCCACCATAACACCAACCGATAAATCCCCTCCGATGACTCTGTACCCTGCATATCCGATGACAATCAGCGGTGCAATATCTGTGATCGTGTTGACCACTGCAAATGCTTTCGCGTTCCATTTAGTTTGATCAAGGGCTTTGGTTAAAAAATGACCATTTTTGTTATCAAATTGTTTTTGTTCATGGTCTTCAATAGCAAAACTTTTGATAACACTCATTCCTTGCACGCGTTCATGTAAATAACCTTGAACTTCTGCAAGAGCCTGCGATCGTTTTCTCGTAAGTATACGCAGTCTACCAAAAAAGTAATGAACGGAAAACACGTAGAGCGGGAACACTGTGAGTGCAACAAGTGTGAGTTTCACATCATACGTAAGCATAATTCCGATGGCGATTAAAATCGTTGCTAAATCAAGCCATAAATTCATTAGTCCCGTCATAACAAAGTTTTTCGTTTGCTCAACATCATTGATCACTCGCGAGATGACTTCTCCCGCTCGTGTATTTGAATAATATTTAAAACTTAGCTTTTGCATATGAGAAAATAGACGCTCTCGAATATCAAACAAAATCTTATTGCTCGTCCATTGAGCAAGATACTGACGGTAATATTCTACAGGTGGACGCACGATGACAAATAGTACAACAGCTATCCCAATGATCCAAAAAAGTTGTGAGATCTTGTCTGCGTTCGCTTGTTGACCATCAATAATACTATCAATTACATACTGAACGAGAACAGGGATAAGTAATGGAATCGCAAATTTCACAATACCGATCACTAGAGTTAGGAAAATTAACCATTTATACGGTTTTACAAATTGCAAATAACGTTTGATACTGTTCAAACAAAATCATCTCTCTTTCATCTAAAAGCGGAAGCGGCTGGGCTCATTTGCCCCAAACAATCATAACACGCACAACACAAGTAAGCACTTTTCGTCTACCGGGTTGTATCGCTTATGACCTCGAGGGATTACCCGTTTGCGTTGGGTAACAGTAAAAACGGCTCGGCCATCATGCTAACTTCAAGATAAAATACATAAAAAAACCTGTTGAAATTCACCAACAGGTAAAAAATAAATGATTATTCTTTTTGGCGATATCTTTTTTGAAATAAATATCTACTATACCACACATCGATAAAATCAGGGGCAAATGGACCTCTACGTTGCTTAATCCACCGAATCAATTTGTTCACATTGCGCTGTAAAATATGGTCAATAACATTCGGGTACCCCATCTGCTTACGGTGATCTTCGTATTCATCTTCATCAAGAAGCGTATACGACATATCTGGGTAGACTTTAATGTCCAAATCATAGTCAATGTATTTTAGTGCTTCTTCATCATAAACGAACGGCGAGCTTAAATTACAATAATAGTAAACGCCATCTTCTCTCAGCATACAAATAATATTAAACCAGTGCTCCGCATGAAAATAACAGATGGCTGGTTCTCTTGTAAGCCACGTTCTGCCATCTGACTCTGTTACAACAGTGCGATCATTTCCACCGATGACAATATTCCGCGTTCCTTTAAGGACCGTGGTTTCTTGCCAGACACGATGGATCAGTCCGTCATGTTTGTAGCTATGTATTTGTATACGTTGCCCTTCAACCGGTAGCGTCAATGTCCATCGCCTGCCTTTATACAGCTTAGTAATTTTTTCCTAACGTTTTGATTAGGACCCGCTCGTGTGTGTATTTTTCCATTATACCCTTTTATACAAAAAAGAGCCACCGAGACACAGTGATAGCTCTTTCATTTTAAAATTGTTTGTTGTATTTATGAGTACGAAAACTTATTTATGAATGAAAGGATGTAATCACTCCTCTCTTTTTTAATACATTCATTGGGGAATTGCTAAATTATGTAGCATTGTCTCTTCAACAGCGCAAAGTTTTCTTTCTTCTATAGCCATTGTTTTTCAAAGTTCAAAAGCCGCTCCAATCCATGGGGCGGCTTTTGCTTATAAATTACTGATTAATTTGTTATTGATTATATTGGTTAGCATTTGTAGAAGCATTGGCTTTTTTAGCTTCAGCTTTTTTGTTTTGTCTTTTTACTTCAGCAGCATTTGTTTCAGATGCAAACTCCGTGCTATATTCATTGTTCGCACCGGCAGTTTGAGTGTTTTGATTCTTTACTTTTTCGATGTTCGTCCCCGCCGTTGTTTTGTTCGTTTGTTTTTTCATTATCATCTCACCTCCACGTAGTTAATGTAACCCGTTAGAAGTGACTCTATACAAATTTTTTAAACGAGTAATGAACGGCCCCCATCAACAATAATTGTCTGGCCACGAATCATGGATGCATCTTCAGAAACGAGGAATAGGACAGTTTTAACCAAGTCTTCTATCTCGACCATTCGCCCAGCAGGTGTTTTACTTCGTGCGTCTTCAAGCAGTTCTTCACGATTTGGAAAGTGTTTGAGTGCATCCGTATCGACAGCACCGCCCGACACAGCATTCACAACAATGTTCTTCGGTGAAAGCTCAACAGCTAAATATCTCGTAAGTGCTTCTAGTGCTGCTTTTGACACACCCACCGTCGTATAGTTGTCCAAATATCGAATCGAACCTAATGAAGAAATGCTTACAATTTTACCGCCTTCTTCTGGCATTAACTTCGTTGCTTCTTGTGCGCAGAACAAAAGGGCTTTACTGTTAATATTCATTGTCCAATTCCAATGAGATTCTTCTAGCTCCATTGCAGGTCTTAAAACGCCTGATGCTGCATTATTGATGAAAATATCTAGCCTACCGAAATGTTCTTTTACCTCTTGAAACATTTTTTGGATTTTTTCTACATCACCAACG
The DNA here is from genome assembly GCF_040801915.1 of Jeotgalibacillus marinus. NCBI lineage: Bacteria > Bacillati > Bacillota > Bacilli > Caryophanales > Caryophanaceae > Jeotgalibacillus > Jeotgalibacillus marinus. The sequence continues at coordinate 10,562 of NZ_JBFMIA010000007.1, forward strand.
TTTGCCCGAACAACGATTGCTTTTTGACCAAGCTGTTCGATCTCTGCCGCTGTATCAAGAGCCGCTTGTTTGCTTCTTGCATAGTTGACAACAATATCGTAACCTTTTGCTGCTAACGAGAGGGCAATCGCTTTTCCGACTCCTCTACTACTCCCTGTTACAAGTGCTACTTTATTTGACATGCTGTTCTCTCCAATCAATTTATTTATTTAAAAGATGTTGTCTCCAAATTTTCCTGTGTGAAACAGGTAGAGCGATCTCTTCAATTTCCTGCTCTGTTTTCCAAGCTGCGCGCTGGTATAAATTTGTTTCTTGCGTGTTAAGGTCTGCAGTGAACACAAGCATTTTCCAAGTTAAATGAGAAAACACATGATCTTGTTTCATCCACGGTTCTTTTTGAACGATTGCTTCAAGTCCAAAATCTACTTTTAAAAATTCTTGAATTTGAACAGAAGTCGGTGCGTTTTGCTGATCTTCTAAATTCGGAAATTCCCATAAATTTGCGAGCAAACCATGAGATGGTCGTTGATTTACCAACCATTCCCCCTCTTGATTTTGTACGATGACTGTCAGAATATCAATCATCTTTGTTGATTTTTTACGCGTTTTTACTGGCAATTCGCTTTGAATTCCTTCCGCAAATGCTAAACAATGTTCATTAACTGGGCATAATAAGCACGAAGGGGACGTTGGTGAACATATAAGTGCCCCTAGCTCCATCAATGCTTGGTTAAAGTATGAAGGATTGTGTTCAGCGATTAAATGACGGACAGCTTCTTCAAATATTTTTCTAGACGATGCTTTTGATATGTCATCCCATATTCCAAGTACACGTGACAATACACGCATGACATTGCCATCGACTGCTGGTTCAGGAATTCCGTATGCGATGCTTAAAATCGCTCCTGCAGTGTAGGGACCTACCCCTTTTAATGATGAAATTTCTTTTGGTGTATTGGGCACTGTCCCACCATATTGTTCATGTACTTCTCTCACTGCACTTTGCAAGTTTCGAGCTCTTGAATAATACCCAAGCCCTTCCCAAGCTTTCAACACCTTTTCTTCTGGTGCATAAGCGAGTGTTTCAATCGTTGGAAAAAGTTCCATAAAGCGATTGTAGAAAGGAATCACCGTATCAACTCTTGTTTGTTGGAGCATAATTTCTGATACCCATACACGATAAGGATCTTGATTTTGTCGCCAAGGAAGTTCGCGCATTTCGTTTTCGAACCATTCAATAAGATCTTTTTGAAAAGAATATTTATTGACTTTCAATAGTTGCTGGTCAAAATTTTTATTCATTTTTGTTCCTCCGTAGTGTGACACTAGGCTGCCTAATAGGAATAAACTAAGAAAAGATCGACATCCACCCAATCATAATCTTTGTAACGAATTATTTGTACAGCCGCTTGCGCTTTTGTTTATGTATGCATAGTTTTAGTAAATACAACAAATTCAGCCCTGATAAGCATAAGTTCTTATATTTTTCACATGTTAAACTACCTTTAAGTGGTACATCAACTTGTTACAAAAAGGAGGGTTTATTTTGGACACAGGAACGCATATCGTCATGGGGTTTGCCCTCGGTGGATTAGCTACCATTGATCCTGTTGTGGCAAATGACCCTGCCACAGCACAAGGCGTGTTAATTGGTGTTATCATTGGCTCCCTAGCCCCAGATGCTGATACCGTTTTAAAGCTAAGAAATAACGCTGTTTATATTCGACACCATCGTGGGTTTACTCACTCTATACCAGCAGTAATACTTTGGCCTCTTGGCATTCTCACTGTCCTATATCCTTTTTATCCTGATGCGAACTTATTGCATTTATGGTTATGGATATTATTATCCATTTTCTTACATGTATTTGTTGATATTTTTAATTCATATGGAACGCAAGCGCTCAGACCCTTTTCATCTAAGTGGGTAGCTCTTGGTGTGATCAACACCTTTGATCCTTTTATATTCGGCATGCACGTTATCGGGTTAATAATTTGGGGGCTTGGTGCAGATCCCGTTTTGACATTTCTAACTATGTATGCGGTCATAATCGGATATTACATCGTACGGGTTTTGCTACAAGCAGCAGTCAGGCATTCCATTAAGAGTACCATACCAAAGGCTGACAGTGTCATTATCGCACCTACCATGCGTTTTTACCATTGGAGAATTGCTGCACAAACTAAAGAGCATTTTTATGTGGGGCGTGCTTATGGTAGATCTATTACCATTTTTGATAAATTCAATCGTAAACCAGTCCCAGATACCGCTATTTTTAACAAAGCGCAAACCGATAAAAATGTAAACGCGTTTTTATCATTCTCTCCTCTATACCGTTGGGAACTTGAAGAAAAAGACGATCAATACGAAGTACGGTTTATTGATTTAAGATATCGTAGTAACGATCATTACCCATTTGTTGCGGTTGTGCAGATGGATCTTGATTTAAATATATTGAGCTCGTACACTGGTTGGATCTTTAGTGAAGAAAAGTTACGTAAAAAGTTAAGTTTTCTTCATAAGAAAGAATAAAAGTGGAATCAGCTTTTTTGGCTAAGACAAACATAGAGCGCTACAAGATAGACGCTTTTTTCCTATTGGGCGAGATGGCTTATGACTCTAAGACTAACCGCTTGCGCTTGATGAAGAACTAAACTCATTAAAGTTCCACACAACGTGTTGAGTAGATAATTTACTTTCAAAAGAACTATTAAAGGCTATATTTTCACCCAAAGAATAAGGACCTAATCTCTGGTCCTTTTTTATCTGCCTTGACCAACTAGAGTCAATCTTTAGTGAAGAAGAACAATAGGGTGAGAGTTGTATGTCTTTTAATAGTCAGTAGCTTGGGTATATGTGGTTGTTAATATTTTTATTTATTCAAGATCTTGTCTTTAAATACTTTTTTTAGCTAATGGAAGAAGTAGGACTGCGAATATAACCAATCAGTTTAATTCAAAGGGATGCCTGGATAGATTGACAATCACGCAAATAAAAAGACCAGCTTATAAGCTGGTCTTAGCTAAACGAGTACGTTACACCTTTCGTTTTATGCAAGATATTAAGGGACTAGGCTTCGGGATTCATTTTTCACTAACTCTTCATGGTCCGTTGCAGAATCATCAATAGTTTGTAGAACGCTAAACCGACTAATCCGCTAATCACTACAATACAGATAGACATCTTTTAGAAATTTCATAAGCCAGTTCCTCCTTCGAGAGTAATGGCTTGGACTTGTCGTCATATTCCTGAAATATGTTCAGATATTCCAGTGCCTTTTTATAGTCTCCTTTATTTTTTAAAAAATTGGAGACACATTGCGCAACCTCCGCAACTTCATAAAAAAGTTCCTGTTCTTTTAAAAGTTCTATATGAATATTTACTATAGTTCTTTATATATATAACGCAAAGCATATGTCAGATAATAAATACAGAAAGTTCTATTTATTTAGTTATTTAGTCATGTGAATCACTCTATCATATGCATAAAAACGAAAAAAAAATTCATTTTATTACATTTTTCTAAAAATGTTGTCGATGCATGCAAAACTTTGTTAGAATGATAAAAGTAAAAAATTCTGGTTCTTTTCATCTTGTTCATTTTTTCTATATTAACTATAGCGAATGGAAGGATTCGGATGCAAAATCATTTGATAGAAACGTAGAATCTATATGGACTATTCTATTGACAGTCTGTGGTGCCCTCCCAATCAATTTATGTATGAATGTAACTTCAATTCGGACAAACTTCACCTGTGTCTGTCCAAAGTTTATACATTAACTATTGGGAATAGCTTCAAGATACAGAAGAAAAAGATTCATTCAGCCTCTATATTCTCTATTTTTTTTGTTCCAAAGCCGTTTTTTTTACTATTATTTTTAGAAAATTTCATAGATTAAGAAAGGGGTTTACACTACACGATGGAATCGACACCTACGAAACGCGGATTAGTAATGCGTTCTTTAGATTCAATAGAACGTACTGGTAATAAACTTCCGCACCCAGTAACATTGTTTGCAATCTTTTCATTATTGATCATTATTTTTTCAGGTGTATTTGCTAGCCTTGATGTACAAGTAGATGATCCATTAAATGAAGGCGAAGTTCTTCAAGTAAAAAGTCTTTGGAGCTCCGAAGGAATTGCCTATATTTTTGAAAGTGCCGTAACAAACTTCACCAGCTTTGCTCCACTTGGGACGGTATTAGTTACGATGATTGGTATCGGTCTCGCAGAGAGATCCGGCCTAATCAGTGCAGCATTACGTGGACTTGTTACTTCTGTACCTAGGCAGCTAATGACTGCTGCTCTTGTTTTTGGAGGAATTATGTCCTCTATGGCTGCAGATGCAGGGTATGTAGTATTAGTGCCGCTTGGTGCCGTTATATTTGCTGGCTTAGGACGGCATCCTTTAGCAGGTCTAGCTGCGGCTTTTGCAGGGGTTTCAGCAGGGTTCAGTGCAAATTTATTATTAACCTCACTTGATCCGCTATTAGGTGGTCTAACTCAAGAAGCGGCAGCGACGGTGAATCCGGATTATGCTGCAAACATGAACTATATGATGAACTATTACTTTATGGCAATTTCTGTTTTTGTTCTTACAATTGTAGGTACATTCGTTACAGATAAAATTGTCGAGCCGCGTCTTGGGGAATATAAAGGGGCGTATAAAGGGGACGCGGGTTACCTAAAGCCAGAAGAGAAAAAAGGCTTATGGGCAGCACTATTTTCCTTCATCGCTACAATGGCGGTTATATCCTTATTGGTCGTACCATCTTGGGGACCGTTACGTGGAGATGGAACAATTCTTGAAGCGCCATTTTTCCATACACTTGTTCCTGTCATTTTAATTATGTTCTTTATTCCTGGTTTAGTATATGGAATGATTACAAAGTCCATTAAAAATGATAAAGATGTGGCAAACCAACTGTCTGATACGATGGCAACGATGGGTGCCTATATCGTTCTCGCTTTCGTAGCCGGACAATTTATTGCGTACTTTAATGAAACAAACTTAGGGATTGTAATGGCTGTTAATGGAGCTGAATTCATTGAAGGTCTTGGCTTTGATAGCGGAAATCTTTTCATGAGCATCATGCTGATATTAATATTCATTATAGTTGCAGGCGTCATTAACTTGTTTATCGGGAGTTCCTCTGCCAAATGGGCAATTATGGCCCCTGTATTTGTACCAATGATGATGGGGCTCGGATATTCTCCAGAGTTAACACAGTTAGCATACCGTATCGCTGACTCTACAACGAATATTATTTCTCCACTAATGCCATACTTTGCAATCGTTATTGCGTTTGCGCAAAAGTATGATAAAAAAGTAGGAATTGGTACACTGATGTCTTCAATGATTCCATACTCTATCTTTTTCACCATTGTGTGGGTAGTTATGTTAATTATTTGGATGTTAACAGGTCTACCACTTGGACCAAACGCACCGATTGACTATGTAGGTTAATCGGATATATATAAAGCGTTTGTTTGTTTTGAACGATCCCCCGAATGATGGGCACTTTTAAAAAGTCCCTTAATTCGGGGTTTTTTTGTTTTTTAGGAGAGACATATTTTAATCAAACAAGAAAAATCAGGCTGCCATTGCTCCAAAAAAATTGGAGGCAATGGCAGCCTAAAAGAATGTTTTATCTGTGTCTCATATTGCTAGGTAAGTTCAGTCTTCAGCCTTTTTAATGTTTTGTATCTTCATCATCACTCAACAACTTGGCGTATTTTGGATTCATGGCGGCAACCTCATGGAGACGTGATCCATAATTTTGAATCCACTGTCTGACGACGCGCTCAGTTACTTCTTGCCCTTGGTAATCGTGACCCGCCTTGGCATAGGTTGCTTCAAAATCTTCCCACAAGAGTTCGACCAGAATTTGTGCTTTTGAACGTGACAACACTGTGTTTTTTTCAAGAAGAAGCGCAACTAATTGTTCTTTACCACCGCTCATGACTGCTCTCCTCCAGATGAAACTTCAAGTATGGATATTGGTAATGCTTCAAGCTTTCTTTCACCTTTCAATCGATACCCCCATGCAAATACTCCATTTAAATAATCGATTTTAAAGTAGCTGCCCAGGTCGTTTTTAATAGCGTAAACGGCACCGGCTTCAAATTTTTTCGGGTCTAATAAATAAGACTGGGCCATAATGGCTTTGCGTTCAAGAACGGCAAATTCATTTACGATCCCTAATTGCTCTGCTTTTCGAGCTTTTTCTTTTAACGTAGCAATCTCTTGGTTTAATTCATATTCTGACATTGTACTGTATCTTTTTTCTGTTGACACAATAAGCACCTCACTCTGTTAACAGTATAGTAAAAAATCAGGTTAAAACAAACTGGATTGAATAGAATCAATTAAAAAATACTTGTTGGCTACTATGTACCATTAAGTATTTTTGATTTATGTTATTCCATCACTGAAAATGAAACACACTTCGCTCCAATGCTTACCCATTCTTGTCGTCCCTATTCTTCCTCTTCTAATTGATCGATTGCACGATCAATTTCTTCCATCCCAAAACCTTTACGAAACAGCGTTTGCTTCATACGCTGCTTGTATTCATAGCCTTCGTATTTCTTTGAGTATTTAGTGTGGGCCTTTTTTGCTTGAGAATAAATCGCTAGCCACTGCTCATCTTTATCTCGTTCAATTGTCAAGTTAGCTAATACATTGCTTACAACAGATCCTGAATACCCTTTTCTAGACAGTGTATCTTCTCCCTTCTTTTTAATTTGCATTTTGGATTGCTTAGGATTCTTTTTTATCACTTTTTCAATTACTTGCTCCGCTCTTTCTTGCCATTCTTCAACCCTAATTTGTTCAAGTATTGCTTCGGTGATTTGTGGTGCAACTCCTTTTTCCTTTAGCCCATTTCCCATGTGTCGAGGGCCTTTATCTGACGTTCGAAGCTGAGTGTTTACAAAGGCTTTTGCATAATCTTCGTCATTTACATAGCCATATTGTCTGAGCTTGTGCATGATTTCTTCTATGCATGCATCACCCATTTCATGCTCTCTTAAATGCAACACAATTTCATATTCAGAGCGCATTCGGTAGCTTAAATAGACCAGCGCTTTATTGAATCCTTTGCGAATTTCGTCTTCATATTGAATTTCACCTATATCAAAATCTGTCAGTTCTTTATTTTTACTTAACTGATTGCGTGCTAGTACTTCTTCATCCACACTAAACGCGTATGTTCCATCTAAAAAAATATTGTAACGTTCATTACTGCGTTTTTGTTGTGTTATTTTCGTAATAATTGGCACAATGCTCACCTCTATACTCACTTTAACACATTCATTAAAGGTTTTATCCTGCTCAAAGGAGAAATAGTCACAATAACGAGTAGGAGGGATGCCACATGAAGATCCTTTTAAGCGGAGGAACGGGCTTTATAGGACAAAAGATCACACAATTACTCACAAAAAATAATCATGAGGTTTATATTTTAACAAGAAATTCAGACCGTTTTGACGATAAACCATACGTTCATTATGTTGAGTGGTTAACCGAGACGGCTTTTCCAGAAAACAACCTCATGAAAATTGATGCTGTCATTAATTTAGCAGGGGAATCCATCAATAATGGACGCTGGAATGATGAACATAAAGAACGAATATATGACAGTCGCATAGAATCTACAGATGAAATTTTACGTATCATTCGTGCACTTGAATCGAAGCCATCTGTACTCATCAATGCTAGTGCAGTTGGTTATTATCCTTCGTCTGAAACTAAAATCTATACAGAACAATCGCTTGAAAAAGGAAGTGATTTTCTAGCAAGAACCGTTGTAGATTGGGAGAAACAAGCAACGCTCGCACAAGATGAAGGTGTGCGTGTAGCCTATGGACGTTTTGGCATCATTCTCGGTAAAGACGCGGGAGCACTACCAAGTATGGCGATGCCGTATAAACTGATGGCTGGTGGAACCGTCGGGAGCGGGAAACAGTGGCTGTCGTGGGTTCATCATGAAGATGTAGCCCGAGCGATCTTGTTTGCAATTGAACATGATGAACTAGAAGGTCCATTTAACGTGACAGCTCCGAACCCGATGCGCATGAAAGAGTTTGGTAAAACGCTTGGTCGGGCTTTGAACCGTCCGCATTGGATTCCAGCCCCAGCATTTGCTTTAAAGCTTGCTCTTGGTGATAAAAGTGCGCTCGTCTTAGAAGGTCAAAAAGCATTGCCTAAAGTATTAGAGGAAAAAGGATTTACGTTTAAGTATTCAACTCTCCATCAGGCCCTACAAGAAATTTATTCTTAATAAAAGGATCCGTCCAACTACCATGGACAGATCCTTTTTTGCGGGTAAACTGAGAAGGGCGGGGTTTTTACTTCCGATAATCTTAGGTTAGTTACCCGGTTGCCTTTTTTTATTAACGACGTAGTAGATAATACTTAATATTGATATCAATATAAAAGTACCAATTAAAGCTACCCCCGCCGCCTTTGTACTGTATGAATAGAAATACGCGTAAGTATTTCCAATCATAAATATAACGAATAGAATCAATTTAAAGTAAAATTTCATTATTTACACCAGACTTTCATTTTTTAAAAATTCCTTGCTGCGTTGTGCTTCTTCTATTCCTTTCTTAACTCCCTTTGCTATTGAATGCTGAAACAGATTCCAACTTTATTTAAGTATTCTTTTAATCGTCTCTAAACTCATTTTATACGGTGGAAAAGCGAGCTTCAATTCTACACTTGTACTTTTTTTTAGCATACTTTTTCTGTGCGAAAATAGATCAAAGCTATGCTTCCCATGGTAGGCATTAACTCCTGAATGTCCAACGCCACCAAAAGGCAAATTGCTGTTCGATATATGACTTATCGTATCGTTTACACAGCCACCGCCAAAAGATATTTGCTGTAGTACTTGTGATTCGTTTTTTTGATTTTCCGTAAACACATAAAGAGCCAATGGCTTCGGATGAGCGTTGATCATATTGATCACATCATCTAAATGATCATACGTTAATATAGGTAAAATCGGTCCAAAAATTTCATCCTGCATCGCTGCATTTGACCAATCAATATGATCTAGTATGGTTGGAGCAATGAATCTATCTTCTCGATTATGCTCTCCCCCGGCCACAATATGACTCTTATCTTTTTCTAAAATCTCGGTCAACCGATCAAAATGTCGCTCATTTACAATACGGCCAAACTCTTCACTCGTCTGAATTTGATCACCATAAAATGCATGAATTGCTATCTTCATTTGTTTAATCAATTCATCTTTTACTTTGTGATGTACGACTATATAATCTGGTGCAATACATGTTTGACCAGCGTTCATGAGTTTGCCCCATATAATGCGCTGCGCTGCTTTTTTGATGTCAGCTGTTTCATCCACAATGGTTGGACTTTTCCCACCTAGTTCAAGTGTATGTGGCACTAAGTTTTTAGCCGCCGCTTCCATTACGATTTTTCCAACAGGAATACTTCCAGTGAAAAACAAATAATCAAACGGTGCATGAATGAGTAACGATGTTTCTTCTTTTTCACCTTCAACGACTTTAATATAAGCGGGATCAAAATGATTTGAGATTATTTTATTGATCACTTTAGTAGTATGTGGTGTACTTTCAGATGGTTTAATAACAGCACAATTTCCGGCTGCTATGGCACCGATCAATGGCTCTATTAACAATTGAAATGGATAATTAAATGGCCCAATAATCAACACACTTCCATAAGGCTCCTTGATAATAAAACTTTTCGAAGGCATTTGATAAATCGGCGTTTTCACTTTTTCAGTTTTTGACCATCGTTTCACATTTTTAATCATGTCGCGGATGCTACTAAGTGTAAAACCGATTTCAGAAACATATGCTTCAAAAGGATTTTTCCCCAAGTCTTTTTTTAATGCATCGAGAATTTCTTGCTCATGTTCTTCGATTACTGTTTTGAGTTTCTTTAACTGTTTTAAACGAAAATCAATTTTACGTGTAATCCCACTATGGAAAAATTCTCGTTGCTTTTGAATAAGATGTTCCACATCAAGTTTCGTTTGAATAGACAATGGTCTTCCCCCTTTTGTTAAGAACATGTTCAACAATAAATTCTTCTCCTATTTTACACGTGCTTTGTAGAACTTTTTTAACTTTTATAGGCTTATCATGCTTACTATTATAGTAGATGAATTGTCAATCCAAGTACAACTCTTCGCACTAAATTCTTGTGTCAACTATATTCAATATCATCAATACAATAGCAACTAATGAAGAAGAACCTTCATTTACTGATTAAGGAGACAAATTAATTGAATTGAAAGGAAAAACGAATGTTATGTGTTTATGTGACATGACAAACAATCGTAGCCACAAATACGGTCCCACTGAAGTCCTAAGGATAGTGGATATCGAATAGCATCTATTCAAGATGATGAAGTATTGGTAAAAGTGCATTGCGCCTCAGACAATCCATATGATTTTAGAATCAGATCAAAAAGCAATAAAGGAGGAGAAGACTTATGAAAGCAATTATATGTACAAAATACGGATCACCGGATGTTCTTCAGCTCAAAGAGGTAGAAAAACCTACTCCTAAGGACAATGAAGTACTGGTAAAAGTATATGAGACAGTAGTATCGCCATCGGACTGCGCCTTTCGAAAGGGTGACCCATTTATTGCAAGATTTTACTCTGGTCTCATAAGACCCAAAAATACTATACTAGGGTTTGAGCTAGCCGGAGAAATTGAAGAAGTAGGAAAAGATGTAAAATCATTTAAGAAAGGTGACCAAGTTTTTGCATCTACCACGTTTGGTACTTATGCCGAATACATATGTCTGCCTGAAGAAGGCGCGCTGGCAATAAAACCGACCAATATGACCTATGGGGAAGCCGCCTCCGTCTGTGATGGGGCATTAACGGCATTGCCTTTCCTTAGAGATACGGCAAATATTCAGAGCGGACAAAAAGTCCTTATCAATGGCGCTTCTGGATCGGTAGGTACTTTTGCGGTACAGCTTGCCAAGTACTTTGGGACAGAAGTTACCGGGGTATGCAGTACCACGAATTTAGAATTGGTGAAATCATTGGGAGCTGATAAGGTAATTGATTACACTAAAGAGGATTTTACCAAAACCGACCAGACCTATGATATTATTTTTGACGCAGTAGGTAAGAGTTCATTTTCAAGTTGTAAAAGCTCGCTAAATCAAAGAGGGGTCTATCTTTCTACTGTACCCACTCTGGCAATTATTCCTCAAATGATTTGGACTTCAAAGATCGGTAGCAAAAAAGCATTGTTTGCGACCACAGGTTTGAGGCCAACAAGCGAAAAGACTAAAGATCTACTCTTCTTCAAAGAGCTTATTGAAGCAGGAAAGATAAAATCGGTCATTGATAGACGCTATCCGTTGGAACAAATTGCTGAGGCTCACAAGTATGTCGAAAAAGGACACAAAAAGGGAAATGTAGTAATAACATTGGAACATAATAATAAAACCTAACAAGATATCAGCACAGAACAAAGTAAATAAAGGGTACGGACAACCAGTTGAAACCCTTACACTAGCCAATATAAAATCAAACTTTGACCGGCCTGGTTAGGATCCGAAAGCATCCCGTTGGCTGAGACCCACAACAAACGAAGATAGTATGAAAAACCCTGATTTCTTCTACGTAAGGAAGAAATCAGGGTTTTTTAAATTACAATCCATCAAAAAGTAAACATCGTTTGTTTTTCGCCGTTGCAAATAGAAGCTTGAGCTCATCATCGGTTGCACGGTTGAAATTATTTTAGTTTGCTACGATTTTAAGACAAGTTTCGTTACACTTTCAACATGACTTGTTTGTGGGAACATGTCGATAGGTTGAATATAATCAATGGTGTAGTGAGATGACAGTTGCATTAGATCTTTTGCAAGGGTGGATGGATTACATGACGCATAGATAAATGTTTTGGGTTTGACTGACAATATCGTTTTCAAAAGAGATGGATCGCAGCCTGTTCGTGGCGGATCTACAACCACAACATCCGGCTTAAACCCTTCATTTTTCCACTTCATCATCCACTCTTCAGCTGTTCCAACTTCATAGTTGAAATTTTTCAATCCGTGATTTTGTGCATTCATTCGTGCGTCTTGAATCGATTCTTTAATCACATCCATTCCTCGGATCTCACTCGCTCCTTGTGACAACCAAAGACCGATTGTTCCTGACCCACAGTAAGCATCGACAATTTTTTCTTTTCCCGTTAAATCAGCCGCTCGTTTAATCTCATCATAGAGCTTTTCAGTTTGAACAGGGTTCAACTGAAAAAATGCTCTAGCAGAAAGGTGATAAGTGTATTGTTCCATCTTATCTTCAATCGTTTTTTTGCCCGAAAGAAGCACGGTTTTGTTTCCGAAAATGACTGAAGTAGACGCTGGATTTACGTTTTGCATAATGGATTTGACTTCAGGCATTTTGTTCTCGAGCGCACGAATGAGTTTATCCTTTTGAGGTAAATCATCTGTAGCAGTAACAATCACAATTTGAACTTCTCCTGTGTTCACTCCTACACGTGAAACAACTGTTCGAACGCATCCTTTTTTCTTTCGTTCGTTGTATACGGGAATACCAAGCTTGTCCAATTGTTTTCGTACAACTTGAGTGGCTTTATTTGTTTCTTTTCGTTGGACGATACATTCTTTAATATCAACAAGGTCATGAGAATTTGCTCCATAAAGCCCTACGATGACTTTTTCTTTTCTTTTGCCAACCTGAAATTGGCTCTTATTACGGTAAAACCATGGATCTTCCATACCAATTGTTCGGCGAATATCTAATTCATTTAAGTTAAATTTTGCATGTCGTTCTAGCGCTTGAATTAAAATATCTTTTTTATGATTAAGCTGCTGGCTATATTCTAAATGCTGTAGTTGACAACCACCACATGAATCATATACGTAACAAGGTGCAGTCACACGATGTGGTGAAGGTTTACGAATCGTTTTTAGTTTTGCTTCAGCAAATTTCGGGTGAACCTTTGTCACTTCAACGACGACTTCTTCATCAGGCAATGCCCCCTGTACAAAGACAACTTGTCGTTTAAAATAACCTACACCCTCACCGTTGATACCAAGACGTTTTATTGTTAAAGGAAACTCTTGCTTTTCTTGAATTTTATTTGAATGTTCTGTCATTCTCTCACTTCCCTGTTTCAATGCTCCTCCATAAATAAAGCGACGCGTAGCTCAAGTATGGCTTCCATGACTCAATCCACTGCTCCATCTCTTGCATGGTGGGCTTTCGTTCCATTTTAAATTGTTTTTTTAATGCGTTTTGAATGCCGATATCAGCAAACGGAAAAACATTCAATCGACCAAGTCCAAATAATAGCACATTTTGCGCGGTCCATGGGCCTACTCCGCGGATTTGAAGCAGTTCAGTAATAATCTCTTCATCACTCATGGATGGAAATTTCTCGATATGTAATTCACCACGCGTAATTTTCTCACCAATCCCAATAACATACTCAGCTTTCCGCTGACTAAATTGCATTTCTCTTAGCTCTTCCACTTTAATCGCTGCTACTCTTTCTGCTGAAGGATAAAACCATACATCGTCTATCTTTTCACCATACGTGGTAACAAAGCGCTGCGTCAGAACACTGGCAAATTTCATATTCAACTGTTGATGAATAATGCTTTTAATTAGTCCGCTGTATATGGAGGAATCGAGGACAAGTGGGGTTCCTCTATGTTCTTCAAAGATGCTTGAAAGATTGGTTTGTGAAAAATGTTCCCCCACGTGTGTTAATGACTTGCCCCATTGAAAACGATCACTGACAAATATTACTGCCTCTTCTTTATCATTATCTGTCCTACCACTCACAAGAAACGTAGGATCTTCTGTTGTTCCAATGGCTTGAATGATTAATGCTTGTCGTTTCAGCCCATCATAAGGGAGTCTCACTGTTAAGTTTTCGCGATCCACGTTGATAAGTGGATCGATAGACATTCGCTCTAACACGCGGTCAAATGCATACGGTCCTTGAATCGTAATTCGTTCCTGCCACATTTTATTCCCACTTTCTTTTACATAAATTATAACATGGGGTTTTACGTGGAGTAGAATAATTGGAGTGTATATGAACGCTTAAGGACGGGCAGAAAACAATGGAAGATGTCCCCTGCTCCCATTAAGATTTTAACGCTGACCAAACATGGAGATTAACTGCTAAAGGCAGTCATTTTCTAGAAAAAACCGCAAGAAAACTCTTCACAGAGTCATCTTACGGTCCCTTTTTACGCTTGATTTTCAAATAAATGATCTAAGTCCTTGAACTCATATCCATCTTTTTTAAGATCTTGAATTACTCGTTGAAGGGCGTCTGCATTGTCTTTTGAGACGGTATGAAGAAGAACCACTGCACCAGGATGAATTTGTTTCATAATTTCATCGTATGCATAATCGGCTCCCCTTGGCTTATCGGCATGCCAATCGACAAATGCAACTGACCAAAACACATGCTTATATCCCGCTTCCTTTGCTACCTTTAATGTTTCCTCGTTAAACACACCTTCAGGCGGGCGAGTATACAGCATTTCCTTTTGACCGGTTAGTTCCTCTGTTTTGTCTTTTACCTTGCTCCATTCCTCTAACATTTGATCTTTCGTCAGTGTGGAGAAGTTCGGATGTCCCCACGAATGATTGCCGATTTTGTGACCATCTTTTACCATTCTTTCAACTAATGGACCAGCACTCGTTAAATAATGACCAGTTAAAAAAAAGGTAGCTGGTACTTTCTCTTCTTTTAACACATCCAAAATCTTTTCCGTATGACCGTTTTCGTACCCATTATCAAACGTCATATAAATGACTTTTTTGTCTGACTTCCCCTTATATGCTGAATCATATTTCTTTAAAAGCTCATCTAATTCAGGACCAGCATTTGGTTGTTCACCATTCACCGATCGTTTAAAACCCCAACTCTGACTTTCTCCAAAGACGGATAGTGGAGCAACTAAAAAAAGCAAGCAAACCATAAGAATAGATACTATTTTTCGACGCATTCTTTCATTCCTCCCTTATCATTAATGTGTTCAAAAATAAGAAGAACATACAACGAAAAAAAGCACTCAGATTTAGTTTGAGTGCTTTCTGGAAAGGAAATAATAAGGTTACAAAGTCAATCACCGCTGAAGGAAAAAAGTTCCTTCAGCGGTGATAACCGGTTCTACACAAGCATCTTCCGCTTTTATTGGAATACCGGTTCTTTATATCGGGAAAGCTTTTCTAAAGAGGATTGGTCAACATCACGGTGCAAACTGTTACCGTGGGAATCCATTGTTACGACTGCTGTAAACCCTTTTACTTTCAAGTGCCACATTGCTTCTGGGATTCCAAATTGTTTAAGATCCACTCCTTCAACACTTTGGATACAGTCAGCATAATATTGTGCCGCTCCACCAATTGCATTTAAGTAAACACCGCCGTGTTCTTCAAGTGCTTTAAGTGTTTTTGGACCCATACCACCTTTGCCAATAACTGCTCGAATGCCAAATCGTTTCATAATGTCTCCTTGATATGGTTCTTCACGAATCGAAGTGGTCGGTCCAGCGGCTTTCACGTGCCAGTTTCCTTTATCATCTTTTAACATAACAGGACCACAGTGATAAATAACTTGTCCATTTAAATCGACAGGTGAATCATTGTCGCTTAAATATTTGTGAATGGCGTCACGTCCTGTATACATCATGCCATCAATTTGAACAACGTCACCTACTTTTAATGAGCGAATTTGCTCTTCAGAAATTGGTGCATGAAGAGTGACAACTCGTGGCTCTTCATCTGGGGTTTGTTCCGTTTTTTGATCTTCACCAAAGCTGATTTTTTCTCCTTCTTGATACTGCCAATCTTCAATTGCTCCTGTGTCTGCATTGACCGTAATGCCAAGACGACGGAATGCCCAACAGTTATACGCAACGGAAACAAAGAAGCTTGCTGGAATTCGGTTCATGACGCCGACCTTACATCCAAGTAATGTCGTTTCACCACCAAAACCCATCGTACCAATTCCAAGTTCATTCGCATGCTCCATTACATACTGTTCAAGCTTATGAAGATCTTCATTTGGATTAACATCATCTGATGAACGGAAAAGTTGTTCTTTTGCTAGATCGTAGCCTGATGAACGGTCGCCACCAATTCCTACACCAATAAAACCTGCGCTACATCCTTGCCCTTGTGCTTGATAAACAGAATGCATCACACATTTACGAATCCCATCAAGGTCGCGTCCAGCCCGCCCAAGACCTTCAAGTTCACACGGGAGACTATATTGGATGTTTTTGTTTTCACAGCCGCCACCCTTAAGAATTAAACGAATATCAATCGTGTCTTTTTCCCACTGTTCAAATTTTACAACGGGTAAACCGAGTCCTAAATTGTCACCACTATTTTCGCCCGTTAATGAATCAACTGAGTTTGGACGCATTTTACCATCGTTTGTTGCGCGTACCATTGCCTTATGGATCGCCTTTTTTATTTCAATCTGATTGACTCCAACTGGTGTTTTAATTTTAAATGTCGGTAAGCCAGTATCTTGGCAAATCGGTGATACTTTATCATCAGCCATCTGAATGTTTTGTGTGATCGTTGCAAGACTCATCGCAGCTCGTGTACCTTCATTTTCTTGTGCCTTCGCTTCTTGTATTGCGCGTCGAACATCTTTCGGTAGATTTGTCGATGTTTCAACGATTAAATCGTATAAACTATTTTCAAGTGTAGTTATATTCATTATGTATGCGCCCCTTCCTCATCACTCAGCGACTTTCTTACTGAGGATTTCAACATTTCTATTATACCTGTTTACTAAGATGAAAAAAAGATGAATTGAAAACGGTTTCTATTGTCATAAATAAAAAGAGGTGCTCAGCAGTTGAGGCACCTCTTTTGCGTGGTTTGACGCAAGTAACTTTATTCCGATTTTTTAAATTGGTGAACCTTTACTTCAAGATCATCGACCATTTCGATCATACGATCAATGTCATCAAGATTTGTGCTTTCAGGGTCTACTGATTCCAGTACTTCTAAAAACATATTTAAACGCTTTTTTAAATAAAGCATTTGTGAATCGTTATCATGAATTGCATTACCCATCGGTATCGCTCCTTTCAAACTCGCTACTATCGTAACGGATTTTGTGAAACGATGCAACACCCTAGGCGCAAGTGGGCTTTTAGCTGCGACAAGCTCAAGGCGAGTTTTTATGTATTATCATGAAATGATTTCAAATGTCTCTGTCACCTTAATGCTGCCAATGACAGATTGAACCATTGAACAGTTTTTTCTAGTTAGATTTAATGCTTTTTCAACTTTTTTCTCATCTATTTGATCTGCCTTAATTGTAAAAAAAACACATGTATTTTTTCTGTGCGGTTTGCGATCGCTTCATTTCGCTCGAACTTCGCATTCACTTCTATGTCTTCAAACTTTAGACGCATTTTTTCAAATACAGCTCTTAATACGCCTCCACTACATACAGCTACCGATGATACAAGCAATTGATAAGTGTTGGTTTGGAATAAAGTTTGATCTTGAATAACTCCCCAGCTTATACTGACTGGTTTTGCTGAGATTGTTCTATGAAGGAAGGGCTTTCCTAGTATTCAAGGAAAGCTCCAGTTTCCTTAAGATCAAAATAGTTTCACAAGTTCATCAAACTTCTCAATAACCTCATCATAATCACTTACTTGTCCGAATCCATACTTTGCATAAACAAATGGTATTCCAGCATATCTAGATGCATTTAAATCACCTTCTGTGTCCCCTACATAAATAGGATTGGATAGGTTATTCCTTTCGATAATTAAGTTAATATTTTCTCCTTTTGAAAGTCCGGTTCTTCCAGGATTTTCATAGTCTAAGAAGTATTTTTCCAGGTTATGAAACTCATAAAATGATTCAATGTAGCCATCTTGACAGTTGCTTACGATGTAAAGTTTGTATTGCTTCGAAAGTACGTTTAGTACCTCCTCCACGTTATGATACAGATTACCGCCTTGTTTCTTTAAATACCCCTGTTCAGTTTCACAACACTCGGTAATCACTTTTACGCGGACATCCTCACTTAAATAAGGAAACAACTTTTTACTGATATCGTGCATTTGTAGTCCCATTGTTCCTTCGAAATCAATCCGTGTTAGTTCTCTTTTAATTTGACTGTGTTCCTTGATACGGCTATTCCACGCATTAAGAACGGTATCGATTGGATCCCAAATGGTCCCGTCTAAATCAAAAATAATACTATCCATATGTAGTTTCACCTCTCCATTGTTCAGTAAATCTCCTGATTGTAGAATAGGCATAAAAGAAACTTTCCAGATGCCACTTTCATCAGTTATCATTATATACTCAAAAACATATTACATATATTGTAAAATTTAGCATGATTTTGTGATTGTATGAAATGTGTTTAACATATCTAGAGCATCTTTTCTCTCGATAGATCTTCAACAATCTGGCCCGATTGCGGAATAAGAAAAAGTCCTGCAATATTAAATAGGATTTTTGATCAATTGAAAAAACGATTATTCGCCCAGATGGCTTTTGTACATATCTTTACATTTGTCATGACGTTCATTACGTGCCTCCTCTCGATTCTTAAAGGAAATGACGCGAAAAGGTGTTTGTGCAAAATTGTTCCGTTCCGAGTTGGCACGTATTTATGCAGTAGCGAGAAGAAAATCAAGCCGTAAACGGACGCCCATTTGTGTGCGTTTTTCAATTAGGATATCTGTTTTGTTGCTTATCATCGTATCAGAATGAATGTCTTTTTTATATTCATTAGTTTAAATGGATAATAAACTGACGTTTGAAAAAATGCACGCAAACATTAATCGAAAAGCCAAACATTTATATTTGCATAATTCAAAAACATTCTAATATACTGTACCTTAGGAATAAAAGGTTTCATTGAAAATGAAAGGGTGACAAACATGCAAAAACAAATTAAGTTAATCAATCGACCTGCAGCAACACCGACAAAATCGGACTTCAAATTAGTAGAAGCACCGATTGGAGAACCGTCTAAAGGAGAGTTACTAACACGGACCGTTTATATTTCAGTAGATCCTTATCTACGCGGACGCATGAATGAAGGCAAATCCTATATTCCACCATTTGAATTGAACGGTATAATTTCTAGCGGTGTAATTGGACAAGTCGTTGAATCCAAGTCAGATCAATTTACAAAAGGTGACCTCGTTCTCGGTTCACTCGGTTGGCAAGAATACTCGATTGCAAATGAAAATGAAGTACAAACGATTGATCCGAACCTTGCACCTGCATCTACCTATTTAAGTGTACTAGGTATGACAGGTTTAACGGCCTACTTCGGCTTTCTAGATATCGGTAAACCAAAAGAAGGTGAAACGGTTGTTGTTTCCGGCGCTGCAGGAGCTGTTGGTTCAATTGTTGGCCAAATTGCGAAAATCAAAGGCTGCCATGTTGTTGGGATAGCGGGTTCAGATGAGAAAGTGAACTACTTAACGGATGAATTAGGTTTTGATGCTGCGATCAACTACAAAACGCAAGAGGTTGGAGAAGCACTGAAGGAAGCATGCCCGAACGGAATTGACGTCTACTTCGAAAATGTAGGTGGCAAAATTTCCGACGCCATCTTCCCGCTCCTAAACAAATTTGCACGAATTCCAGTATGTGGAGCGATCTCATCCTACAATAACGAAGAACCGGACCTAGGACCTCGCGTTCAAGTTCATCTCATCAAGACCAGCTCATTGATGCAAGGCTTTACCGTTGGAAACTACTCTTCTCGATTTGAAGAAGGGGCAAAAGAATTGGCTCGTTGGCTGGGTGAAGGCAAACTAAAGTATGAAGAAACCATTACTGAGGGCTTTGATCATACCATTGATGCATTTTTAGATCTGTTTAAAGGTGCGAATCTCGGGAAAGCGTTGGTGAAGGTTGGGGATATTGAAAAATAGTCAATAGTAAAGCATGTGGAAAAGCGGTTCTAGGGTCAGTGTAGAACCGCTTTTTCACTTGTGCAAAAACACATGAGCTGACTAATCGCGGGCTAATTTCGTTCGAGCACCTACTTTAAAGTATCAATTATATTGCAATGTCTCTCCCCATGCAGGAAGCATTTTATTTAATGTTTTTTCCTCTCGATAACCTTAATACGTATTCTGCTTGCATTATCGTATGAATTTCACGAATTCCCTCATAAATAACTGGAGCCTTGGAATTGCGTAACTAACGCTCGAAAGGATACTCATCAATAACCGTACGCCCCATGAATCTGAACTGCATCATTTGCGTTTTCCACTTGTTTATGATCGCTTCAATTTACTCACGAATTATTTTATAGGTCCCTGTACCTTTTGAGACAATATCCCCTTCCTCATCTCTGACAATACTATCTACAAAAGCAGTCTTATAACCTCTCGAAATGATTGATGCTTTTGCATAAATATCTCCCGTTTTCACTGGAGCCGTGAAATGGACAGTCGAACTCGTTGCAATACACCTTGTTCTTGTAACTGAGCGCAGATGCATACTCTGGATGAAACCCATCATAGAAGCATGTACACCGCCATGAAGGGTTCTTTTTGTATTTAAAAGGTACTGTTGCAAACTTAATTTAATCTCCACGTTCTCTTCTTCAAAAGCTAGTATTTTTATTCCAAGATGCTGGAGGTAGGGACATTCTTCAAATTCTTTCTTTATTTCCTCAATCATCATCTACACCTTTTCTCCCCTCCACACTAATCTCTTTAAGAAATCTTTTATTTGGACATAAATTCGGGAGAACGTTTCTCTAAAAATGCGCTTGTTCCCTCATTTTTATCTTTGGTTGAAAAAAGTACAGCTTGGGCAAGCTTTTCAATCATTTGACCCGCCTTCATATCTGTATCAAAGCCGGCATGAATCGACATTTTTGCGAGTTTTATAGCTAATGGACCTTTCGATAGTATTTGAGCTGCTGTTTTTTCCACCACTTCTTTTAGCTGATCCTGCGGTACGTATTCTGAAACGAGACCAATTTTTTCCGCTTCTTCTGCCGTAATAATTTTCCCAGTCAAGATTAAGTCCATTGCTTTCCCTTTACCGATCAATCGCGCCATTCGTTGGGTTCCACCTGCACTCGGAATAATACCAAGATTCAACTCCGGAAGACCAAATTTTGCATTTGTAGAGGCGATTCGAATGTCACACGCCATGGCTAGCTCACATCCGCCGCCAAGCGCAAAACCGTTAATCATCGCAATCGTCGGTTTGTCATACGCTTCGATATAATCATATATTTCTTGCATGCCACCAGCTGTAAATACATCTAATGGACCTCGTTTTTTAAGCTGGTTGATGTCCGCTCCTGCTGCAAATGATTTATCTCCTTGCCCGGTAAAAATAATACAGTTCGTTTCTGTATCATTTTTCAAATTATCCAGCGCGTCTTTCATTTCTCCAAGTGTTTCTTTACTTAACGGATTGCGTTGTTCGGGCAGATTGATAATAATGTAGGCAAGCTGATTTGATTTTTCTACTAAAATATTTTGATAGTTGTTCATCTCTTCATCCCTCTCTCATTTTCTAGTAGTAAAGCAATTCCCTGTCCCCCGCCAATGCAAGCAGTCACAATAGACCGTTTCGCACCGCTTCTTTTCATTTCATAAACCGCCTTTGCAACGAGCATACCGCCTGTGGCTGCAATCGGATGACCGTGCGCGATCGCTCCACCATTTACATTTAGTTTTTCGTACGGAATATTTAATTCAACATTGCAGGCAAGTACCTGCACGGCAAACGCTTCATTTAACTCGACAAAATCAATATCTTCCATAATTAAATTATTCTGTTTCAACAGTTTTTGAACAGCTGGCACTGGGCCAATTCCCATGATGTTGGGATCTACTCCTGCCACTTGAGAATCAACTATACGTGCCATTACTTCTAGTCCACGTTTTTCAGCTTCTTCTTCAGACATCACGACTACTGCCGATGCACCATCGTTCACACCAGAAGAGTTGCCAGCTGTGACTGAGCCGTCTTCTTTAAAGACAGGACGTAGCTTCATCAGTTTTTCTTGCGTCGTTCCCGGCCGTGGATGCTCATCTCGATCGAACAACACCATTTCTTTTCCCGCTTTCACTTTAATTGGAACGATTTGTTCATCAAAAAACCCTTCTTGCATTGCCTGCGCCATTCTTCTCTGACTTTCCACTGCATATTTGTCCTGTTCTTCACGCGATATCCCATACTTTTCAACTAAGTTCTCCGCAGTGATCCCCATTGGAGGATCTCCAATCTTTTTTGGGGAAAGCTTTCTTTTCACAAATGCGGGTGGTTGTCGGTCATACGGACGCGACGCTGGTGCCAGCATATGTGGAGAGAGAGACATACTTTCCGCGCCGCCTGCTAAAAAGATCGTTCCTCTTCCCGCTACAATCAAATCCGCGGCGAGTGCCACGCTGTTAATCGATGAGCCGCACTGACGATCAATTGTCAGTCCCGGCAAAGTAACAGGAAAATCCGCCTCTAATAATGACATCCGTGCAGCATTGCCTCCACCGCTTAAGCAGTTGCCATAAATAACATCATCAATTTCTTCTTTTTTAAGATGTGCTCTTTTAACTGCTTCTTTCATCACTTCTGCTCCATATTCATAGTACGGTACTGCCGCAAGTGCCCCGCCTTTTTTGGCGATTGCTGTTCTTACCGCTGATACAATAACCGGTTGTGCCATCATTACACCTTCTTTCGTTAAGCTTCATTCATTACTTTAAATGTCGCCATGCCAGTTGCAACAAGTACCCCATTTCCGTCAAAAACATCTCCTCTACCACTGCCGGCATTCCCATTTATATTGATGTGCCCCCCTTTACAGACAAGCTTTTTAATCTGTTCTTGCTTAAAAACTTGAACATGCATATCAATGGTTACCGTAAAACCGCCTTCTTGTTCTGACACTGCTGTACCGAGAGCTACATCAAGTAGCGTGTAATAAAGTCCACTGGAAACGTGACCAACTTCATCTTTGTGGATCTCTTGAACTTCCATTGAGATCACAACTGCTCCATCGTCATTCTCTTGTCTTACCATTCCAAGGTGATCAGAGAAGGTAGACTGTTCTAGCATCCTACTTTTCATCTTTACTGTACCTGAAGATTTTCAATTAAAATGGCCATCCCCTGTCCACCTCCAACGCATAATGATGCAACCCCGTAACGCCCTCCTCTTTTTTTCAGTTCATGCATTAACGTAATGACAAGCCGTGATCCCGTAGAACCAACAGGATGTCCGAGCGCAATCGCCCCACCGTTCACATTTAATTTTTCTGAATCAATGTTGAGTTCACGTTGTACAGCGAGTGCTTGGGATGCAAATGCTTCATTTATTTCAAACAAGTCAATTTCATCAATCGATAAATTCGTTTTTTCTAATAGTTTTTGAATCGCGGGAACAGGACCGATGCCCATGATTTCTGGTGGTACTCCAACAGCCATCCAGTCAACAACTGCAGCTAACGGTGTCAATGACTGAGTCTTCGCTGTGAATTCACTCATAAGAAGAACAGCGGAAGCACCATCATTTCGACCGCATGCGTTGCCAGCGGTTACAGACCCATCTTTCTTAAACACAGGTTTTAATTGTGCAAGTTTTTCAATCGTCGTTTCAGGTCGTGGATGCTCGTCCTTATCAAAGATAACCGTTCCTTTTCTTGTATTTATTTCATAAGGAACAATTTCCTCTTTGAATTTCCCCTCTTCAATTGCAGCTGCGGCTCTTTTTTGACTTTCGATCGCAAACGCATCCTGATCTGCTCTAGAAATTCGAAATTTTTGTGCGACGTTTTCAGCAGTGATTCCCATGCCCATATCTTCACCGTACATTTCTTTCGGCTGCTGACCTGCTTCCAAATTTGAATCGACTAAATACGTTTTATCTCCCCCAAAACGAGCTCCACGCAAGTATATCGGCGAACAGCTCATACTTTCCGTGCCGCCAGCGACAACAATATCAGCCTGATTCGATTGAATTTGCTGAGCACCGGAAGCAATTGCCTGCATACCGGAAGCACAGAGGCGATTCACTGTAAATGCTGGTTTTTCAACAGGAATGCCGGCTCGAATTGCTGCGACGCGAGCGACATTCGACGATTCAGTCGCCTGCCGTACTTCTCCTAAAATAACTTCATCTACTTTTTCTGGTGACAGAGATACTTTTTCAAGTAATTTTTCAATAACATGTGAAACCAAAAGTCCTGAGTTAATTTCTTTTAATGCGCCACCATACCTTCCAATTGGCGTGCGCACCCCCTCGGCAATAACTACTCGTTCACTCATAACGCTCCCCCCTTATGTATATTCTTTATTAATTTCCCTGTAGGATCTTTGAGGTTTCTCATTTACTCATAAATTAAAAAATCCTTGCATCACGATAAAGACACGATTGTCCACTTCTGATCCGAAAGCTGTTTCTACGCCGGATTCACCGTATGGATTAATAATGAATACGGAACCGTCTTCCTGAACCTCTCCATTGTTGATTGAAATTTTCTCTTCCGTATCAAATGCTTTTTGACCAACATTTAAACTTTTATTTCATTCCCCACTCTGGTTCCTTTTGCATCATATTCGTAAAAACCTTTTCCTGTCTTTTTACCTAGCTCTCCTTTTTCTACTTTTTCAGCGACGATCCTTGCTGGTTTATCTTTCTCGTCGCCGCTTTCATTGTATCGTTGCATCCGCACGAAATAATTTACATCAATGCCCGTCAAATCCATTAAAGCAAACGGACCAATCGGGTGATTTAGTGCTTTTTTACAGACAAGATCAATTTCTTCATGCGTGGCGTAACCGTTTTCATATAAAAATACAGCTTCATCCATCAATTTACCGAGAATGCGATTAGCAATGAATCCTGAAATTTCTTTCTTAAGTAAAACCGGTGTTTTCCGGATGTTTTTCACAAATGCTATGCTCTTCTCAGCTGTTTTATCAGATGTATGGGGGCCCTTAACCACTTCGACCATTTCCATCACAAGAACTGGATTAAAAAAATGGATATTACAGACGTTTTCTGGATGACTAACGACATCTGCTATTTTTGAACTAACAATCGTTGAACTGTTCGTCGCTAATATCGCATCATCTGCAACGATTTTATCGAGCTTTGCAAAAAGATCACGTTTCGCATCCAATTTTTCAACAATCGCTTCAATCACCATATTTGCATTTGACAAATCTTCAATGCTTGCCGTAAAAGAAAGGCGATCAAACGCGCTGTCTACCTCTTCACGCGTGTATCTCCCTTTTTCAACACGCCTATCCATCTGCCCTTTGAGAAACACCTTTGCCTTATCAAGACTTTCTAGTTCAATATCTTGCAGTGTGACCGGATAACCAGCAAGCGCACAAACCATCGCAATTTGTGAACCCATCGTACCTGAACCGACAACGGCTACGTGATTAATTTCATTTTTTTTCATCAACATCCATTCCTCTCTTTTATCATTCTTCTTTCATCCATGTACGCTTCAAAAGCTACTTGATTAATTTTTACTTTTCCTCATTAAACTCCACTTCTCTCTTCTCTAGTTCCTCTTTAATGAGCAATCTTTTTAATAGCTTGCCAACTGTATTTCTAGGCAGTTCGTCTATCACTTCAAATTCTTTCGGTACTTTGTAAGGTGTTAACTTTGAATAACAGTACCCCTTTATTTCGTCTATATCGATTGTGATATCCTCTTGTGGAACGATAAATGCTTTTATCATTTCTTCCCCCATGCCATAAGGTATACTTGCTACTGCGGCTTCTTGAATATCAGGATGTTCGTATAAGACACTTTCTACTTCTTGGGGATAAATATTAAAACCTCCAACGATAATCATTTCTTTTTTTCTACCGACGATATAAAAATAGCCTTCTTCATCCATCATTGCGAGGTCGCCTGTATATAGCCAGCCATTTTGTAGCGCCTTTCTCGTTTCTTCCTCGCTGTTCCAATAGCCTTTCATGATTTGAGGCCCTTTAATGAGCAACTCGCCAACACAATTCGGCCCCAGTTCTGTGTCATATTCGTCAATAATCATACAATCTGTACCCGGAAATGGAATGCCGATGCTGCCTACTTTTCGTTTAGCGAATGGCGGATTACGATGTGTTGACGGGGAGGCCTCCGACATACCGAATCCTTCACAGATCACAGCACCTGTCAATTCTTCAAAGCTCTTAATGACTTCGATCGGGAGTGGTGCCGAACCAGACGAGCAATGTTTTAAGCACTTTAAATCGTATTTTCCGATAGCTGGATAATTGATGAACGCATTATACATTTTGGGTACGCCTGGGAAAAATGACGGCCGATATTTCTTCACTTTCTCTAGAACATCTTGAATCTTAAATTTTGGAAACAAAAGAATCGTAGCACCGAGGTGAATGCCGAGATTCATCGCGCTCGTCATTGCATACACATGGTAAAGTGGAGTCGCTGTCAGAATAACCTCTTCTCCCTGCCTCATCGTTTCACCATACATTTCAAAGCTTTGAACGACGTTGGAAGTAAGATTGAAATGAGTCAGCATCGCTCCTTTAATTTCTCCACTCGTTCCTCCTGTGTATTGAATAACAGCGATGTCTTCATGAGGATCAATGTATTCAGGTCCGCTTATTTCCTTGCCATTTTCAATAAGTGCTCGAAGCGATACGAATTCACTGTCGTCTTCAATCGAGAAGCACTGTTCGAACGAATACACTTCTTTTATTTTTTCAACTGTACGTTTAGCATTCTTGTCGAACACTATATATTGCGTGCACGAATCAACGACAATCTGCATCAACTCCCGGGATGTATACATTGGATTCACTTGAACAGCAATGAGACCAAGTGCCTGCGCAGCATAGTAACTCACAATATAAAGAGGGTGATTAGCCATCATCAGTCCAATCCGATCCCCTTTTTTCAAACCAATCTCTTTCCATTTCCCAGCTAGTTTGTCTACTTGATTCTTTAAAGTCGTATAATCGATCCGTTCGTCTTCAAAAACAATCGCTGTATGGTCAGGGAACTTTTTAACAGTATTCATCAAAAGTGTGTAGATTGAGCTTTCCGGTAGCAGAATAGATGAAGTTCTCTCTCCATACCATTGTTCCCAAGGTTTTTTTACCGTTTCTCCCATCGTCTGCACCCCAGTTCTATTCGAATATACCTTCTTCTTCATAATATTTTTTTGCCCCTGGATGCAATGTAGTTTTATCAATCCCGTCAAATATTGTATCTTTAGTAAAATGAGCGGCACGTTCCGGAATTTGCTCTTCAAAAATATCGATGTTTTCCCAAAATAACTTAGTCAAATTGTATACATATTCCTCATCAAGATCGGTACGAGCCGTTAACATCGAAACGGTTGTGTACGTCAGCACTTCTTCATCCATACCTATATACGATTGTGCTGGAATTGCTCCCGCAGAAATCCCGTAATCTTTTTCTTCTATTTTGTCGAGTTTATCTTGATCTATCGGCAGAATCCGCAATTTATTTGTCAGCTCTATGTCCTGTAGAGCTAACACTGAAGGAGCGCCACCTCCGAGGAATACATCAACTGAATTATCTACGAGCATCGCAGCACCGTCATTATAATCGCCATAAGATGTTTTCCCGCCAGCATTTTTGACCGATTCCTCATCGATTCCGTATTCTTTCATCATTTTCCAAAAAGCAACAGCACCTCCTCCGTTTTTTGGACCGAGGAATATGTGCTTATCTTCAATATCCTGAATCTTGTTTATTTTGTTGTTTTTATCAAGTACGGCAATCGTTTGATACACTGGAGTAAGTGAGGCTACCGCTGCGACAGTATCAAGTTTTTCTTCAAAAGTCCCCTCTCCTGCAATTGCCTCAGAGTAATCCGATGTGTAGTTCATACCTATGTGAATATCTCCTACGTCAAGAGACCTTAAATTTGCTGTAGATCCGCCTTCAATTTGTGAAGCATTCAACCCATTAAAGTTATCCATGTATATATCTGACATAACCGTTGTGATGGGATACCATCCCGATCCCATAGGCCCTGTTCCAATTTGCAAAAACTTCTCAGGCGCTGTCAGTTTACTATTGTCTCCTCCCACGTTGTCTCCTTCTCCACTACCGCACCCCACTAGTACAACCATTAAAATACCAAATGTTGCTTTCAATAACGCGCTTTTCATCATTTTAATTCCTCCTTTTTATTCTCGACCTTATTGCGCGTCTGCCCTTTGAATCACTTCAGCTTTTCCTGTAAACTCCTTCTTTTGCCACATATAAACGACAATGAACAACACAATACCTGCAAGATCCGTCAAGAGGCCAGGAATAATTAAAGCGGCCGCAGCGATAAATAAAAGAAGGCGCTGGATGATGTTAAGCCGATTGATTAAATAATTTTCTACTGCTGATGCAAAAATATAACAGCTTATTAAAGCGCTTACAATAACTAAGATAACCGCACTTATATTCTCACTTTGCAAAAGAAGTTCGGGGTTGTAAGCGAATATAAATGGGACTAAAAATCCACCTACTCCAATTTTCATCGCATAAAGTGCTGTTGCATTTGGATTGGATCCAGCAATCCCTGCTGTTGTATACGCTGTAATCGCAACTGGTGGCGTCAGGCCAGAAAGCACTCCAAAATAAAACACGAACATGTGAGCAGAGATCAAGTTAATATCCGCAGCTACCAATGCTGGAACACCGAGGACAGATAAAATTACGTAAGCAGATACTGTTGGCATACCCATACCTAGAATAATAGATGAGATGGCAATCATGACGAGCAATAAAAATGTCTTGCCGTCCGCAACCCCGATCATAAACCGTGAAAAATTCATACCGAGTCCTGTTAATGAAACAGCACCGACAATGATTCCCGCAGTTGCACATGCCGCAATAACAGTAAGTGCTCCTCTAACCCCATCTTCAATAGCACCGAGGATACGAAGCAGGTTCATTCTTGTTGCTTTTCTGATCCAACTGAGTGCGATCGTAATGAAAATAGCATAAAAGCCAGCTTTCATCGGGCTGTACCCCATAACCATTAAACCGATAATGATGGGAATTGGTAAAAATAAATATCCTTGTTTTATCAAAGATTCCCATGGATTTGGGAGGAATTCTTTCGGAATACCTGAAAGTTCAAGCTTTTTCGAATGAAAATAAACGATAAATCCAGCAATGAGAAAATAAACAATCGCTGGAATAAGCGCATAAAGCGCCAATTTAATAAAAGGAACACCGGTTGCTTCCGCCATGATGAAAACTGATGCACCCATAATTGGCGGCATAATTTGTCCTCCTTGAGAGGCAACTGCTTCAACGGCAGCAGCAAACTTCTTGGAATAACCCATTTTTTTCATGAGCGGAATAGTGAATGAACCGGTAATCGCAGCGTTCGCCGCCCCATTTCCTGTAATAGTTGAAACGAGCGCACTCGCGCCGATTGCAGATAAAGCCGGCCCACCTGCTTTATTTCCGAGTGCTCCAAAAGAAAAGTTTGTAAAAAACTGTCCGCCGCCCGATTTCATTAAAAATGAACCAAAAATGACAAATAAAATGAGTATCGTCGAACTGATATAAATAGGTGTGCTGAAAATGCCCAGTGTACTGTTAAACATTTGATCAATCATTTTCCCGTAACGAGCACCTGGGTGGGCGAGAATTCCGGGGAAATAGCTACCAAAGAAAATGTATACGAGAAAAAACAAACCGATTAAAGACATCAAAAGTCCATTTGTTCTTCTCGTTGCTTCAAGAACAAGCGCTAACAAAATCGTTCCATATATCATATCTAGATCACTGACATTTCCCTGACGCATTTGTATACCCTCTACATCTGTCAGCATATACCAACCAGTAACAATCGTTAATCCAATAAAAAGAATATCGATATACCCAAAGCTTTTTCCTTTTCTAAACGGAAAAATTAAAAAGATAAGCAAAAGTGCCCACAATACGTGAATTGCACGCTGTTGCCATGACTCAAGGGTGCCAAATCCTGCAGTATAAATGTGGAAGACTCCCATTCCAATCGCCAGCAAAGAAATAATGAGCATAAATACTCGTTTTTTGTTCCACTTCTCTTTGCGGGATTGCCATAATATTTCCGCATTAGACGGCTGTTCTTCAACGATTGTGTTGATTTTCCGAACAGGTTCTTCTGCTGTTGTCATCTTAACCACCCCTTGCATATATCTTTAACGTTACAATGAACTGCCACCGTCTACTGCAATAATTTGACCGGTAATATAATCGCTCGCACGACTTGCTAATAATAGAGCGGTGCCTTTTAAAGACTGTTCATCTCCAATTTTCCCCATAGGATGACTAGATTTAATGGCATCTCCTTTCACTTCAAGAGTATGTTTCGTCATTTTAGTTTCAAAAAAACCAGGCGCAATCGCATTGATCGTAATATTGTTTCCGGCCCATTTACGTGCCAAATCTTTTGTAAAATGATGAATCGCTGCTTTACTCGTACTATAACCAATCGCATTCAGCACTTCTTTCGGTTCCGCTTTTAATCCAGCAACAGAGCCAATGTTTATAATTTTACCGCTGTTTTGCTTCAGCATATGGCGACCTGCCTCTCGGCACATCAGAAATGTTCCTGTGGTATTAACATTTATGACTTTGTTCCATGCTTCAAGCGGCATATCTTCTACTTTTTCACCCCATGTCGCCCCGCTGTTATTAACTAAAATATCGATTTTATCAAAGGTATCAATTACTTCTTTAATCGTTCGCTTTACATCTTCTTCATCACTTACATTACAGGAAAAGGCCGCTGTCTTTACTCCGTATTTTTGGGTGATTTCTTGCGCAGTTTCCAGACAGACATCGTATTTACGGGAGCAGACGGCGATATTTGCGCCGTGCTCCGCATACACTTCTGCCATTAATTTACCAAGTCCACTCCCACCACCCGTAATAAGAGCGGTCTTTCCACTTAGATCAAATAATGACGTCATTACTGTTCCCCCATTCAGATATTTATCTTTCTAACACTTTTCGTGCAATAATTAGACGTTGAATCTCATTTGTACCTTCATAAATCTTCGTAATGCGAGCGTCTCGGTAAAATCTCTCTATCGGATAATCAGCAACGTATCCCATGCCACCATGGATTTGAACAGCTTTATCTGCTACTTTATTAAATACATCAGAAGCGAATAGTTTTGCCATAGACGCTTCTTTAATCACTCTTTTCCCTTCATCAATTAGAAGTGCTGCTTTCAAAGTAAGCATTCGGGCCGCTTCTGTTTCTGTTGCCATGTCTGCAATCATCCATTGAATCGCTTGATTATCCGCAATCGGCTTACCGAATTGCTTTCTTTCATTTGCATACGAAGCGGATAGTTCGATCAATTTATCGCACGAACCTACTGCTCTCGCAGCGAGCCCAACGCGTCCTTCTCCGAGGATTTTCAAAGCAGACACATAGCCCATGCCAATTTTTCCGATCACGTTTTCTTCCGGAACTTCACAGTCTTCAAAAATGAGTTGAGCAGTGTAAGAACCTCGAAGACCCATTTTTTTATCCGTTTTTCCAATCGTGAAACCTGGAAAATCTTTTTCTATTAAGAAAGCCGTAATACCGCCTTTTGCACCTTTTTCTTTATCCGTTAAAGCAAAAACAGTAAAAACATCTGCCACTGGCGCATTTGTAATAAAGTGTTTCGTTCCATTCACGATCCATTTATCCCCACATTTTTCTGCTCTCGTTTCTAAATTAGTTGCGTCCGATCCGGCTCCCGGTTCCGAAAGAGCAAATGCTGCAATTTTTTCTCCTGAAGCCATTTCTGGTAAGTATTTTCGTTTCATCTCTTCAGATGCGAATTTTACAAGCCCTGTGCTTCCTATTCCTGTGTGTGCACTAATTAAACTGACAAAGCCATTATGCGTTCGGCCAAGCTGTTCAAGGACAGCTACCTTACCAACTGCATTCAACCCGATGCCACCGTACTCTTCTGGAATACTCATTCCGAACAATCCAAGCTCTTTTGCCAGTTCTACTAAATGCTGAGGGATTTTATCTTCTTCCTCTATTTGCTGTGCGTATGGTTCTACTTCTTTCTCTACATAGTTTCGAACCATTTGTGTCATTTGCTCAATCTCTGGTAACAATTTGAATGTCATGTTAGTTTCCTCCCTTTATGGTCGATCTCAATGATCTATATAAAGATACTTGCAACTAACGTGCCAAACTTCCACATGCCTATTCCCGTTGTTCTTGAGCTACCTACCCATTTAAAACCAAAACCTTCGATTCATTTGTGAATCGAATAAACTTCAATCACTCTCACATAAGTGATTCAAAAACGCATCAATGATTCATTTGTGAATAATTAACGACAAAAAAACTTGTAAAAATACAGCTTTACAAGTTTTTCTCTCTACTTTTTAATAGGTAATAAACGGTTTTTACTGTGTTTAACGACTTTTTGTACACGGATGCTTTGTTGATTAAATAACCGATTAACTCGTCAGCTTCTGTTACTTTTCCCTTTCGAACGTCCTGAAGCATCGATGTCGTGTGCTTTCTTGCAAATTCTGCATTTTGAAAAGCAATTTCGATGTCCTCTTCACCCAGCGGATAGCCAGACAATGCGGCTATCTCAATTGTTTCCGATCCGATCATCGCTGCTATTTCTCTTAAATGAGGATCCTCAAGTATTTGCCCAATCGTCCTATCCGTCGCTGCAGATAATGGATTGAATATTAAGCTAAATAAATATTTCTTCCATTTTCTCAACATAATTTGTTGCGAACAGTCCGCAGGGATTTGTGCTTCGTTTAACAAGACGGAGATTTTTTTTGCGGCTTCTTGCCCGCCATCACTAAGCGCACCTATAACAAGTCTATACCTTCCGCTTTGTTTAATAACGCCTGGTGATTCAACCGATGCCTGCACATATACCGCCGCTGACAGTACCCGATCTTTGCCAAATACCTCGACAAGCGTTTCTTCGTTGTTCACACCATTTTGCAGCGTCATGACATACGCTGATTCATGAATCACTTCTTTCAACTTTTCTGCCGTCTCTTTCGTATCTCCGGATTTCACACAAAATAAAATGAGTTCGCAATCAGCAAGAGCTTCAACATTTTCAGAGAATGTTTGATAGATTGTTATTTTTTTATTCTCTCTAACAATCGACAATCCATTTTTGTTCATTTCAGCTAAGTGTGCCCCGCGTGCAATGTACCTTACATCGTGTACCGCTTCTGTTAAAAAACTTCCAAAAAAAGAACCGACAGCACCGCTGCCCATAATACCAATTTTCATATATTACTACCTCGCCCTTTCAATACAATGTTATATTTTTTTAATTTTCTAACAATAGTAGCTTGACTCGTGTCTAGTTGCTTTGCCAGTTCATATGTCGTCGTATATTTTTCAACTGCGCGCTTCAATACATTTTCTTCAGCTGTTTCCACCGCTTTTTTCAATGTCACTTTTTCATTGATTTCAGTAGACGGGAAATTTATTTCTGTTTTATATTCAACTGGAAGATGTTCGAGATTAAGCTTGTCTGCACTATTTAGTAGCACAATTTGTTCTAGTAAATTTGACAACTCTCTTATATTTCCCGGCCAGTGATATCGATAGAAAAAAGAAGAGAGTTCCGCATTCAACTCTTTTTTCATTTCATACTTTTTATTAATATTTTTCAAGAATATTTTTATTAAAGAATGTATCTCATCTTTACGTTTCCGTAAAGGAGGAATAGCAATCGGCACGACATTTAAGCGATAATATAAATCTTCACGAAATTTCCCTTCCTGGACCATTTCTTTTAAATTCCGATTCGTTGCTGCAATCAACCGCACATCGATTTTTTTAGTCGATGTCCCGCCAACCCGCTGAATTTCTCTTTCTTGAATGACCCTCAGTAATTTTACTTGAAGGTCTAACGGCATTTCGCCAATTTCATCTAAAAACAATACTCCTTTATGTGCCAATTCAAACATTCCTGGTTTTCCATTTTTGCTTGCACCTGTAAAAGCACCACCCGCATACCCAAACAATTCTGACTCAAGGAGGTTCAAGGGAATGGCACCGCAGTTCACTTTAATAAATTTTCCTCTTCTTCTTCGCTCGCTTTCATTGTAAATATATTTAGCCAGTACATCTTTACCAACACCAGTTTCTCCAAGAATCAGAACCGTAGCTGAGACATTAACGATACGTTTTGCGGTATCATAGATGATCCTCATCTGCTCGTTCTCCACAACGGTCTTTCCATCTATGAAGGACTCAATTCCTTTTAACCTCTCAATTTCCTTATGGTAGCTTTTATTTAAGTCGTTCGCTCTACGAAGGGCCGTCTGCAAACTATTTAAATCAGATAAGTCACGAACATTCGTAACAACGCTCTCCACTTCACCTTGTTCATTGAATACCGGATTGCCGGTAAGAAGTGTTTCCCTTCCTAAATAATTAAGTTGAACAAAAGATATACTTCTCTTTTTTTCTAACACCTTATGCGTGACCGATTTCTCAAGAATTCCCCGCTTAATTAAATCGTCTACCTTCTTATTCAAATAGTATTCTTTTGGTATTCCCGTAATTCTTTCAATTGCTGAATTCGTCCGCAATGTAACGCCATCCTTATTCGTAATATAGATGCCGTCATAAGAATTTTCGATGACCGCATCAAGATGACGATTTAAACGTTGCAGTTCCTCCAGTTCAGTCAACTTGTTTTCAAGTTCTCTTGAAGTAATGCCTACATAGAAAATTCTATCTTCAGTCAATTGTTCTTTTAGAAAAATATACCTTTTATTGTTCAAGCGGGACTGAATTAATTTCCCTCCCTGCTTTTCATGCCATACGTCAAAGAGTGCTTTAACAGGTTTATTCAAAACGCTTTTCTTAAAGTCAGATAATAGGCTCTCATTCATACTAATTACTTCATCATTTAAAGACGTTTCAAGACACAAAAACGTGATTTTATCCATCTGAATCACAACAAGCCCTCCTTTTAAACCATTCTACATTTATTTTTTTAATAATTCAAAAATTTAATAAAGACTACTTTTCATCCCTGAATCAGGTCTTTTTTTATTACCTTTTTCTCCATCTACCTGCGTTTCTATTATACTTTCAATTCAGAAAATTCGTTGTTTATTATAGAGTATTATTAAAAGCTGTATTATAATAGAGTCTATGTTCAATAAGCGTTCTTAAAAAAAAATGAACTTAACAAGGGGGAAGTTATGGAACTTGTTCTCCAACAAAGACAACAACTCAATCTAATAATGACATCCGAGTTAAGACAAGCCATCGAACTATTACAATATTCCACTTACGAACTTTACCAATATATAAAAGAACAAGAGCTAGAAAATCCCTTAATAGAATTAGAAGAACAAAAGAACGAGCCTTTGTATGAAAAAAAAACGAGCGACACGTCGAAGTCAATCAGCCCATCTAAACTGACATTGGAAGTAATAACAAGTAATGAGTTAGGTATGAGAAATAAGTTATCCCAACAAGCTATGTTCTTATTTAAGGATGTCCAAGATCAAAAATTAGTCCAATATATCATTCATCATATTGATGATAATGGATATTTATATTTCAATGAAAATGAGTCATTTGTTTATGGGAAGTTTGATGAAGCTGAAATTGACAGAGGAATTCAGCTTCTTCAACATGTTGGACCTACCGGGATAGGCGCAAGAGGTTTGAAAGAATGTTTACTATTGCAAATAACAAACGATTTTCCGGAAGAAAAATTAGCTGAATGCCTAATTCAGAATTACTTGGATCTATTAGCAAATAGAAAATGGGATGATATTGCTGCTCTCATGAATATATCATTGACCAAAGTAAAAGATATTTATGACTTTATTCTAACTCTTAATCCAAAACCGTGTTCCTGCATCGCTGACTTTTCAACACAATATTTGAACCCCGATATTATTGTAGAGGTTAAAAAAACGGGTATTTCTTTTTATTTAAATGATAGTTATTTGCCTACAATTCATTTTAATAATGAATATACTAGTTTGATTAATAATAAAGATGAAACGTCAAAGTATATTAGTAAGCAATATAATAATTACCAATGGTTGCTTAGCAGTATAGAACAGCGTCGTGAAACAATATTGAAAATAGTAAAGGTCATTATCAATAAGCAAGAAAACTTTTTTAGAGACGGATTGATCTCACTTAAACCCCTAACATTAAAAGAAGTATCAGAAGAAATAGAAATGCATGAATCTACTGTTAGCAGGGCTACTATGAATAAAGTTATCCAAACACCTAAAGGCACATTTAACCTTCGGATGTTCTTTACGTCAAAGTTAGAAACCGCAGACGGTAATTCCATTTCTCAAACAAGGGTGAAGGCTCTCTTAGAGACTTTTATTGCAAAAGAAAATAAATTCAAACCGTTTTCAGATCAAAAAATAGCTGATTATTTTAATAATGAAAAAGGGATTACTATATCAAGACGTACGATTAGCAAGTATCGAGAAGAACTAAAAATCCCATCTTCAAGTAGACGTAAAGAGATTAAAGTATGAAGAGGCCCAATATGGTATGTCAACACGAAACTAAAAAAATTTAAGGTGTAGCTGTTGTAGTAGTACCCTCCCTTAATTGTGCTTGACCTTAAAGTAGGTGTCAATTAAATGTAGTCGATTTATCATGCTTACGTTCTAACTCCTCTTTAATTAATTTTATTACGCGTTCAAAATAGGTCTTCTCATGTGGCAGAAAGCTTTTTTTGCTAACACTCTTATTGATTAAAATTTTTTCTCCAGCATTAGTTATTTCAAACCCTTCAATTTTAATTTCTTCTTTTTCCCCTAAACACAGTTCATAAAAGGATTTAAATTCAGCTTTTACAACTCCTGACACTTCTTCTGACTGTAATTCATATTCATCATCCAAGGTATTTTCACTTCTATATAGAAATACGTTACCTAGTTCTTTATCAATAAAATCATCTTGGATTATTCGATCTTTTATTACACCTAGTGAAAATAGATCACCAAAAGATACGTCGATACCTAACTCCTCTTTAACCTCTCTTATTCCATCAGCAATCGTTTCGTTGGCTAATATATGTCCAGCTGCTGTGATGTCTAAAAGGTTTGGAAA
Source organism: Jeotgalibacillus marinus (assembly GCF_040801915.1). Classification (NCBI taxonomy): domain Bacteria; kingdom Bacillati; phylum Bacillota; class Bacilli; order Caryophanales; family Caryophanaceae; genus Jeotgalibacillus; species Jeotgalibacillus marinus. Next base: position 47,701 of record NZ_JBFMIA010000007.1, read on the forward strand.
ATCCTTCTTATCATCACTTCGTATTTGAAAGTGAATGTAATTTTTATCGTTTTTTGTACTTATAAACCAACAATGGAACGTTTCGTGCCAATGTCCTATTCTATGTACTTCTTCACGTGTTGCCACGCCTAACTGCTTGTTATCTTCGTCAAATATATTGATTTTTTCCGTATCCATTGATCATTCCACCTTTCTTTTTTTATGTGATACTAATGAACGAGTCAGTTCTACCACTAAAAGGTATACTCATAATTATCTTCCGTATAGCGAATCCGCCTTCCGTTTATCGAGTTTTATAGCAGGGTAGCAGGGCATCATAAGGTAAAATCTCATTCATCTGAGGTCCAAGTGCAATTGAAACGTTCATTACATAATTAATTATGGTAAAGCAGTTATTTATGTTTGTTTTATTTGAACCTAGGGTATAAAATACACAAAGTGAAAAATTATTCACACAATTTTTCAACCAAATGTTTGAGTGGAGGATTTAAAATGGATAGTCAACAAACGCACCCAAAACCCCCTTATGCCATGATTGCCATCCTATTTGTAGGGGCATTCGTCGCATTACTAAACAATACATTATTAAATGTCGCATTGCCGACGATCATGCAAGAATTCGACGTTCAAGCTTCTGTTGTGCAATGGCTTACCACTGGATATATGCTTGTAAACGGAATATTGATTCCAGCCAGCGCATTTTTTGTTCAAAAGTATACAAACCGAAAATTGTTTATCACGGCGATGTCGCTGTTTACACTGGGAACACTTCTCGCCATTCTCGCACCTTCTTTCGGTATTTTAGTTGCTGCCCGTATGATTCAGGCTTCTGGATCTGCCATGATGATGCCACTTCTAATGAATGTCATGTTAGCAGCTTTTCCGGTCGAGCGCCGAGGAACAGCAATGGGGATTTTTGGTCTCGTTATGATCACAGCTCCTGCTATTGGCCCGACACTGTCAGGTTGGGTACTCGAACATTCCACCTGGCGCACACTATTCGAGATTATCTTGCCATTTTCCATATTGACGCTTACTTTAGCGATTTTTAAATTGCGAAATATTACACCGAATCGTGACATGAAGATAGACATTCTTTCACTTATTTTGTCTAGCATCGGTTTCGGTGGAATTCTTTACGGATTCAGTACAGCAGGTGATAAAGGCTTTGACGCACCGATTGTCTATGGAACCATCATTGTTGGTGCCATTGCACTTGTTATATTCATTTTACGACAGCTCCGATTGGATGATCCAATGCTGGAGTTTAGAATTTACAAACACCCGATGTTCGCTTTATCTTCAGCCATATCTATTCTGTTATCCATTGCCATGTTTTCCGCAATGATTCTTACACCGCTCTATGTCCAGACGATACGAGGAATTTCTCCATTCCATTCAGGTTTACTTATGCTTCCGGGCGCAATTGCGATGGGACTTATGTCTCCAATCACAGGAAAATTATTTGATAAGTACGGGGCACGAGGGATGGCGATTATTGGTCTTACAATTACCGTGGTTACCACTTATTTCTTAAGTACACTCGACATGTCATCTAGTTATTATTACATCATGATGATTTATACGATTCGTATGTTTGGGATTTCATTGGTTATGATGCCTGTTATGACAAACGGCTTGAACCAATTGCCGATGGCCGCGAACCCACATGGTACGGCAATGAATAATACCTTACAGCAAATATCGGGCGCGATTGGTTCCGCACTGCTCATTACCATTATGAATAAACGAATGGAGACAAAAGGTGCTGAACTCGCTGCCGATGCTGCCCAGAGCGGGAACACCCCAACAACTCCAGAAGGACTAGCGGCAATGGAACAAGAACTAATCAGCAAAGCCATGCTTGAAGGAATTAATTATGCATTCTTCGTAGCCATGATTTTTGCCGTTATTGCCTTGATTTTATCGTTCTTTATTAAACGTGTTACAGCGGAAACTACTCATAAACTGACTGAAGAAGATCAGGAAAGGGATACTGAAACGATTACCACCCCTAAATAAAGAGCGTAAGATAAAATTTTTGCTCCTTATAAAGAGTAGCCGGATATAATATAGAAAAAAGGCTGGATCAAAAGTATAAACTTTTGGTCTAGCCTTTTTTGGGGTTATGGATAAAAGCATTTAGAGACCTTTTTGGTATCCTTCCGAACAAAAATAACAATTCTTATTAAACACAAAGAGATACGTCGCTTATCATTTCGGTGATTTATTGAACTTCCTCTAAATAAGAAGAGGTCTCCTAAATGAGGAAACCTCTTCAATCTTCTTCTATTACATTTCAGGTGCTGCGTTTTGTAATGCTTCAATAAGGTTATCAGCCTCTCTTTGTGTAACAAAGATGTTTACAGCTTGATTAGCTTTCGTTACAAATCCTTCAGATGCTGCTGAACCATGTGCAAGACTTGGAATGAGTCTTGAAGTCTTGAAGTCTTCCATCGTATCTTTACCATAGTCATCATATTTTGACAAATCGGCATCGACTCGTGCTGGAATGGAACCTTTTAATGGATTAAATGCATCTTGACCTTCGACTGAACCGAGTACAGTTAAGAACTTTTTCACTTCATCTGGATTTTCAATTCCTTTTGGCAACCCAAATGTATCTGTGATGACAGCAAAATCGCCGTCTGTCTCAGGAAAGGCAACATACCCAAAGTCTTTATTTGCTTCTAGATTTAAATCATTAGCAAAATATCCTTTTGCCCAGTCACCCATATTAATCATTGCGGCTTCACCATTTGCTACAAGCTGAGCAGAATCCTGCCAGTTACGGGATGCATGATCCTCATTCACATAATCAAGCATCTTCCCGAATTTTTCTACCGCATCAACCACTCGTTCATCATCAAAGTCAATCTCACCTGCAAAAAGTTTACTATAATCATCTGGTCCTAATACACCTAAAAGTACATTTTCAAAAATCTGTGTTGCTGTCCATGACTCTTTGTCACCTAATGCTAGTGGAACAATGCCAGCATCTTGTAATTGATCTGCAGCGGTGAAAAACTCATCAAATGTTGTTGGTACTTCAATACCATTTTCCTCAAAAACCTCTAGGTTATAGAAAATTACATTCCCACGGTGAATATTTACAGGTACAGAATAAATGTCTTCACCTTGACTTACCAGCTCAATTAATTCTTCTGGGAATTTATCCATCCACTCATTTTCTTCATACAAATCATTGATTGGTTCCATTTTATCTGCTGCAACCCAGCTCTTATTAAGCTCTTCGCCACCATGCACTTGGAACGTTGATGGTGGATCATCCCCTTGCATTCTTGTGGTTAACACTGCTTTCGCGTTCGTACCAGCTCCACCGGATACTGCAGCGTTGTCAACTTCAATATCTGGATGTTCCTCTTCAAATAAATCAATTAATGCGAGCAATCCATCCTCTTCTCCAGCCCCTGTCCACCAGCTGAAGATTTCTACTTTACCACTTGCACTACCACCATCTTCACTAGAATCACCATCAGATTCCCCCGACGAATCAGAGCTACACGCAGACATCACGAGTACAAGCGCAAATAATACTGAAAGTCCATATAATTTCACGACAATAACCCCCTTATTTTGATAACGCTTTCAATTTACATTATAAAAAAATTCAAACAATTAATACAACTAAATTACTGCACTATTTTACGTTTTTCTTCATTTTTTAAAGATACTTTGCTGAAATTGTTGAGGGGGTTCATGATCATACGACTGTTGATTAGTTATAAACCATGGGACAACGATACGGATTTCGTCAATTGGGTATGCAGAATGATTAGAACTACACATGAACTCCACACAAACTTCACACCAACTACAGATTTTATTTTGTAGCGCAAATAAGGAAACAATAAGGAGATTTATATCAACATGGCATGGGATGCTGTAAAAATTATTTTTTTCCAGGTGGTGTTGGATTCACCACCTGATTCCCCGCCGTTTCTTCAAACTATGCTTGAACGAGTTCCCTTCTGAGTTTGAATCTCCCCACAAACAATTTTCATTTAGGAATACGGACTGTAAACAAAACCCCATCTCGTTCATTCGTTAACTTATATTGTATATGAAGAACATCAAAAATTCGTTTCACAATATACAGTCCAAGACCACTTCCACCTGTATGTCTATTTCTCGATTTCTCTAATCTCTTAAATGGTTCAAAAATCGTATCTAACTGAGCTTCTTCTATTGATACGCCTGAGTTAAAGATGGTCATATAAATAGCATCCTTTGCATCTTTACAAGAAACTTGAACTTCAGCTTTATTAGGAGAATACATCATCGCATTATGAATAATATTACGAAGTGCTTTCTCTACTAACTTTTCATCTGTATTACTCCAAAGGTCACGATCGACTTCTACTGTTACATCTAATTGCTTTTGAGAAGAAAAGTACTCAAGGGAATCCGTGACTTCTGTAAGCATCTTAGATAGATTTACTTTACGAACTTTCGGGTTAAACCCCACTTGATCAATTCTTGAAAGGTGCAAAATTTCCCTCACAAGAAATTCTAACTGTTCCATATTTTTATGAGAACGTTGTAAATACGTATCGCGATCCTTATAAACGCCAATATGATGGATCATTCCTTCTAATTGACCTTTCACGACCGTAATCGGTGATTTTAGTTCATGGGAGATGGTGGCAAAAAAATCCTTTCTCTCTGCCTCCATCTTTCTTTCATGTTCTATATCTTCTTTCAATTTTTCGTTTGCATTATATAACTCATTCATTGTACTTTGTAAATTACTGGACATATTATTTAAACTTGCAGCCAATTCACCTAGTTCGTCTTTGGACTTATACTCACTTTTATGTGAAAAATCTAGATTGATCATTTTTTTGGCCACTGAATTCAATTCAAGTAAAGGCCTTGACAAAATTTTCGCATAAAAAAGTGCGCCAACGATTGAAATGAATAAAATAACAACAATTAAATAAGGTAAAAATTGTAAGATGACTTTTTGAACTTCATCAACAGGTTGAAACGTTTGAAAAACTTTAAGGGTGAACTCTCCTTCCCTTACAGTTATCGGTTCCATTATGAATAATCCCTCTGTTCCCTCTCTTCCTCTTCTATCTATTTTCTCTATTTCTTTTTCTTCTATTTCTTCTATTTTCTCTATTTCTTTTTCTTCTATTTCTTCTATTTCTTCTATTTCCTCTATTTCTATTTCCTCCTCTATTCCCTCCCTTAGCGTCATTACTCTTCTATTGATAGCGATAACTGTATTTTCATCTATTTGTTCAATTATATCTATGTAACCATAAAAGTAATAATCATGTTCCAATTCCAGTCTAACGGGTTTCCCATCAGGTGTTCCCACCTCAACAATAACATCATTTCCTAATTCGAAATTACGTCTGTGACCTAAAAAATATTTAATGGATTCTCCTTCTACTTCATCCTTAAACTGAGCGAATTCAGACTGTAAACTACTCAGTTTATAATCCTTATAAAAACCAGGGAGAAGAAAATATAGAGCAAAATAAATAATAAATGACGCCAACATTAATAATATAGTCGTAATAACGAAAATTTTTAACACAATGCCTCTACGTTTTAAATGCACAGGAAAATTAATCATGGATCTTATACCCAATGCCTTTTACCGTTTTTATATAATCACCATTCAACTTCCTTCGAAGGTTCTTAATATGTGTATCAATAACCCTTGTATCACCGGAATAGTTATATCCCCACAGCCTATTTATCATCGCTTCTCTTGGAATCACTTGCCCTTTATTCTCCATTAAATAATGTAGCAGCTCAAACTCCTTCGTCGTCAAATTAATCAATTGATTATCTTCGTATGCTTCGAAAGATGGTACGTTCATAACGAGGTTTTCAAAAGTAAGTTGGCCTTGAACATTTTCCTTTGTTCGATTGTTCCTTCTGAGTACTGCTTCGACTCGTTTGATAAGAATATCAAACGAAAATGGTTTTGTTATATAGTCGTCTACGCCTGTTTCAAAGCCCTTTAGTTGATCTAAATCATCTTCTAATGCTGTAAGCATAATAATTGGTATGTCTGAGTTCTGGCGTATAAGCTGGCTTAACTGGAATCCATCCATGTTTGGCATCATTACATCCGTAATAACGAGGTCAAAATCATTTTTTTGAAATAACGTTAACCCCTCAAGTCCATCACTCGCCAATTCTACTTTATACTGTTGCGTCAACAAAAACTCGCTGATCAGTTCGCGAATTTCATTATCATCTTCTAAAACTAATATTGAATACATTATGAACACCATACCTACTTGTCAAAGTTGAATTAAATTCTTATAAAGGTAGTATCTCATACCAACTCTTTAGTCCCCACATACGTTGGGCCTATTTTTTGTGGTAACCAATGAGTGACATCTTGTTCAGTCCAAAAGTTAATTCTTTTTAGGGACCAAAGCACCAGCAAGAAAGGAAAAACAACTACCTCCACATACGGACGCTGATTTTATGTTAGCTCGGTGGCTTTTGCATTCTGGGGGTGTAACCTAGATCCTAGCTTGATGGGTATAGGGAGACAGTGCAAGAGGAAAAGTTCTGTCATTGGTTTATGGCTCATAATGTTTTTCGGTTTCGGCATGTTTCTTTTCTTAAGTAAAATTAAAAAAGATAAAAACACCTTTCTTTCAAACGATTAACAATTACTTGTTACTTATTTTCTTTTTCTAAAATATCCTTCACAACATCCTCGATGGTTACTATTCCTAATGCCTTTTCTAATGCTAGTTCAGCAACAGAAAATATTGGTCCAATTGTATTTTGTATGTTTCTTCCTACTGGGCAAGCTGGATTTGGATTTTCATGGACCCCAAATAACTCTTTATCCTGCACGACATTAACAGATTTATATACGTCGAGTAATGTAATCTCGGATAATTCCTTGGCCAAACCCGCACCAGCAACACCAGGTCGGACGTTTACTAATCCAGCATTTTTAAGCATTCCTGTTATTTTTCTTATTAAAGCTGGATTAGTGCTTACACTTGCTGCAATATATTCAGATGTATTAACTCCATCTTTATTTATTTCTAAAAGAGATAATATATGGATCCCTACTGCAAAACGGCTACTGATAGACATCTTTTTTCGCCTTCCTTCAACTTCTATATTCCTACTATTATAAAGGATTACACATGTAATACAAGCAGTTACAAGTTAGTATTATTACTATTTGTTTTAAAATTTCGGTAAAAATCAATTGACAAAACACCATCCTGTAATCTATATTGTTACATGTAATCAATTTAGTTACAATTAAACGAAACACAATAAACGATTATTGGAGGAGTTTTAATATGAAGATCGGAATTATTGGTGCAGGCGGCAAAGCTGGAAGCTTAATTCTTAAGGAGGCTGTAGGTAGAGGTCACGAGGTTACAGCTATTGTCAGGGATGCAGCTAAAGTTCAAAATCAAGATGTTGCCGTCTTAGTAAAAGACCTATTTGCCTTGAAGGCAGATGATGTGAATAAATTTGATGTCGTTGTCAATTCATTTAATGCTAAACCTGGGCAAGAACATCTACATGTGGATGCTGGTAGAGTTTTAATAGAGGTGCTTAAAGTTGCTTCACAAACAAGATTAATTGTAGTTGGAGGAGCAGGAAGTTTATTTGTGGATGAAGCGAAATCACTAAGAGTATTGGAAACGCCAGAATTTCCTGAAGCCTATCTTCCAACTGCTATAAATATGGGCAAAAATCTTGAGGAATTACAAAGCATAAGTGGAATTCAATGGACTTATATTAGCCCAGCAGGATTCTTTGACCCAGAAGGTAAACGAACAGGCTCTTATCAAAAAGGAAAAGACAACTTAATTCTAAATGCAAAAGGTGAAAGCTATTTAAGCTATGCTGACTATGCTATTGCCGTTTTGAATGAAATTGAAAATCCTCAACATAAAAACGAACGATTTTCACTTGTTTCTGAATCAGAATAACAATCGATACGTAAAAATTAAGTTTAAACTAGAGATACCATTAGTGTGTAAATGCTAATGGTATTTTCAATTGAAACTACATACTGCCTTTAGAGGAGATATAACATGCCTCAATTACCTCTAAATAATTATTCTTCACTAATCTGTAGCCAGTTTTTATTGGTTAACCTTTTTATATAGGACTTATTATATCAATAGCCATGGTAGAACATACGGGTGCGTGGGACAATGATAACGAAATTTAGCAGATATATAAAATCTCGTATTCCTCCATCCCTATTTTAAGATTTTATGAAAAAGAGAATTCATCTTTTTCTATAAAATCATTGTTAATGGCGCAGAAGGATATTTCTAAAAAATAATAATAAGTATATAGAAACAGATGTGAAAGGAGGAGTACCGTGCTTGAAAAATTTGCAGATCCTCTTCCCCTTATGGAAACGATTCAACCTATTGCATGGATTAACCAAGTACCCTTTTATGAGGTGTCAATGAGACAAAGCATGCTAAAGCTTCATCGCGATTTACCTCCCACGAAAATCTGGGGATATAATGGCTATTTTCCAGGGCCAATCTTCAGAGTATGGCGCAACCAAATGATTCGCGTTTTATGGAAAAATGAGCTACCACTGAAACATTTTCTTCCTATTGATACAACGATCCACGGTGCCGAAAAAGATAAGCCAGAAGTTCGTACTGTCGTTCATCTTCACGGAAGTGTAACTCCTGATATGAGTGATGGCTATCCAGAGGCATGGTTTACAAATGGCTTTAAAGAAGTAGGGCCATACTTTTCTTTGAAGATCTATGAGTATCCGAATAAACAGCCTGCAACATCGCTATGGTATCATGATCACGCGATGGGAATCACTCGTTTAAATATTTATGCGGGGTTAGCTGGTTTTTATATTATCCATGATACAGAAGAACAGTCACTTGGATTACCCAATGGTCCATTCGAAATTCCTTTGCTCATTCAAGACCGCTCCTTCCATTCAGATGGTTCGCTCTTATATCCTTCTCAACCCGATCCGCCTGTAGCTGACGTGAACCCCTCCGTCCTTCCTGATTTTTTCGGTGATACAATTTTAGTCAACGGGAAGGTGTGGCCATATGTTGAAGTGGAGCCTCGACGCTATCGCTTCCGAATTTTAAATGGCTCAAACGCTCGATTTTATCGACTGTCTCTTTCAAATGGAGGCCCTTTTGTCCAAATTGGTACCGATCAAGGTTTATTATCCGCACCTGTTAATGTCACAGAGCTGTTACTTGCACCAGCTGAACGAGCAGATGTATTAGTGGATTTTTCATCTTCATTTGGTGAGGAGATTACAATAAAAAACGATGCAGCGTCTCCATTTCCACAAGGCGAAATGCCGGATGCACAATCAACAGAATTCGTCATGCAAATTCGTGTGACCAAAAGTCTGTCAAGTCCAGATCATAGCAAATTGCCTCACACTTTAACACATGTGCCAAAACTCAAAGAAAGCACTCAATACAAAACTAGAAATCTTTTGCTAAATATGAGGACTGATGAATTTAAACGTAATATTCACTTATTAAATAATCAATTATGGTCAGAACCCATTACCGAATCCCCTCGCCTTTGGAACGTGGAAATTTGGAGCTTCATCAATTTAACAGAAGCAACGCACCCCATTCATTTACACCTAGTACGATTTCAAATTCTTGATCGGCAACCGTTTGATCAAGAGATTTATGAAGAAAATAGCAAACTTGTCCCGACTGGTTCTCGAGTAACTCCTGATCCAAATGAACAAGGATGGAAGGATACAGTACGTGCGGACCCTGGAGAAATCACACGCATTATTGTTCCATTTGGCCCTTATACTGGTTTATACGTCTGGCATTGTCACATTTTAGAGCACGAGGATTATGAAATGATGCGGCCTTATGTTGTGATTCAATGAAGTGTGACGTGATGTATGAATTAGAAAAGCAGGAACCTCTAAGGATTCCTGCTTTCTCATTATACTTTTATTGCATTGTTAGGAGCTTCATACGCCGATAGGTTCACTTTCAGATGCATCAATTTGGACCTGAAATTATGCGAAAAGTGGTGTCAGCTTGAAACAACCCATGATTCTTAATCCTTTCGTTCATGCTCAGGTTCTGGATGAATCAATACTTGCGCATTAGCAAACAAATTAATGATGTCTTGTTCGATTCGATCACATAAATCATGTACTGTCTCAATGGAATAGTGGGATGGAACAACTAGGTGAAAATCAATGTATTCATCTTTACCTGAACGTCTAGTACGAAAATCGTGAACTTCAACATATTCTTCTTTATAGGATTCAATAATTTGTAAGAGTTGCTCTTCCTCTTCTGCAGATAAACGTACATCCATTAATGGAGGAAACGATTCTTTCATTAACTTAAACGCTTCAAACATGATATAAACAGCTAAAACAATTCCGATAATAGGATCTAAAATATACCATCCAGTTAATAGGACAAGTAACAAACTTATTGCTACACCTAATGACGTGTATACATCTGTAAGTAGATGTAACGCGTTGGATTTCATGGCCATAGATTTTGTTTTCTCGGCTGTTCGTCCAACAATTCTTGACACGATAAAGTTGATGGTAGCACCAATTAACATCACTAGTATTCCTAGGAACGGGAGTTGGATCGGTTCAGGATGCAGGATTTTGTGAATGCATTCGTAAATAATCCAAATACCAGCTACAAAAATTAATAATGTTTCAATGGTTCCCGATATATTTTCTATTTTCCCATGTCCATACGGGTGGTCTTTATCAGCTGGTTTGCCCGAAATTCGAACAGAGAAAAAAGCGATTAAAGAAGCCATTAAATCTAATGAAGAATGGATACCTTCGGACAAAACAGCTACCGAACCGGTAATTATCCCAACAATTATTTTTAAAATAACAACAAAAGTATTACTTATTACTGATAAAAATGCAATTTTAGAAGGATTTGGATTCATTCATACTTCACTCCATTGTTCTTGATTTAAATTATGATATCAAAACAAATGTTAGTGGGTCTATAGCAACCTTTTTGAGAAAATAAACATTAATTTAAGTCCAGCAAATATGTTGAACAAGGGCACATTTCTTTAAGTCAAACAACTACATATGGTGATTCATTATTTTTGGTACATATTGCAAAATGAATGTACGTTCGATACAAATCAAGAGGGGATACAGGCTTAATTTGTTCTCTATGTATTGTCGAATAAATCCTTAGTCAACTTTAAGTATATTCACGTTGTACATATTCATTCTTCTTAAACAAAAACCCTGGTAAACCACTTAACTTACTATTGCAAGCAGTTATTGACACGGCCATTGCCTTTGCTAACCTTAGTCATCGCAATAGTGCTTTTTAGAAATGAAAAATAGCCCCTAGTCAGTAAACTCATACAGGGAGCTATTTAGGCAATTCCTAAATTGCGCCGAACTTTGGGTTCAGCAATCTGTTTTACACCTAATTCATGTCTCGCAAACATGAATTAGGTCTTTTTAGTATTTGTTATCTTAAGTCAAATTATACAGCTCTAATGCTTCATAGAAAGAGGTTCAAGGCAAAACCTTCTTCTCTTGCGAGGTGTCGCCACCCTTCGAGCCATACTGTTTTAACTTAAATACATCATAGTAGATTATCAGTTTGAATCCAGTATACAGAATAAGATCACACTCCAACAGCAGAAACACTTTAGTGTATTCACCTGAGAATCCCACTGGCTTAGCTCTTGGGATTCTCAAGTGCACCTAAGGCGGAGATATTTGCGCCAATGGCTTGTATCCAACTACCAATTGTATTGGTCAGTTCATCATCTGCTCCTTTGCTCTTATTTATTCCTGATATCGCTTGCATTGAATTTCCAATGACTTGAAGCAAGTTTCCATAAATGTCATAAAAGGATTCTATCGTAATTTCTTCATTTAACGCATCTGCTAGGCTTGCGCCCCCACCTACCGCTTGCAGTAGATTTCCTTTAATGTTTAACTCATTCTGGATCTCTTCATTTACCACTATTAAAAACTTTACAATAATGGTCAAGTTCCCTATAGATTGAACTTGATTACCAAGTTTAGTTAAAGAAGGTTGCTCTATACTGTCTGCAATCAAAGCGTTCCCTGTTGCTTGTAAGACATTTCCCCATAAAGCAAGATTGGAGAGCAACTCTTTATCACTAGATACCGATGGAGTATTTCCCACCGCAGAAACTGTTGTGCCAGTGGCTTGTACCCAGGACCCAAATAGAGCTTTTAATCGATCGTCCAACTTGGTCCGTACCCCCTCCCCACTAAAGTGACCTATTCTATCTTATTCATAAGAAGATTGCGCGACATTTACTTCTATACTCATTTACTAAAAATACAATAATTATAAAACTAAACATAAACGTTTCTAGTGCCTTATAAAAAAGGACAGAGCAAGGGTTAAATCCACATTCATTGAGTGTTTTATCGAACATTAGTCACTACATCCCCGACATATCCAGGAAAGCTGGGGGAGCTTATCAATCAGAAACCACTGTCGATCTTCAACACTAAAAAGCACACAACCAAATCTAGGTTGTGTGCTGGTATATTATTATCGTTTTTTGCTTCTTTTTCCTGCAGATGGCTTTGGCGCAGTGTGGCCACCACCATAACGTTGCTGCCTTTTAATATTCTTCTCGATTTTTTCTTCACGACGATCTTTTGCACTCATGCGATCCTTTTTCGAACTTCCCTCATCTGAATGACGATCAAACTCAGATGCATTTACTTCAATCATTTTTCGAGGAATGGCGTACTGGATGCCTTGCTCAATATTTCGCATCAGTTCTTTGTCTTTTGGCGCAGATAATGTGAAAGCAACGCCCTCTTCTCCCGCTCGACCCGTTCGTCCAATACGGTGAATGTAGCTTTCCACGTCTTCTGGGACATCGTAATTAAAAACATGCGTAATCCCTTCAATATCAATTCCACGTGACGCGACATCTGTTGCAACAAGCAATTGAAGCTTCGCTGTTCTAAACTTCTTCATCACATTTTCACGCTTTGACTGCGACAAATCACCATGCAACTCACCAACCAAATACCCTCTTCCGCGAAGTTCGCCGTACAGCTTACTTACGCGCCTGATCGTTCTGCAAAAAATAATGCCAAGAAAGGGGCGTGTTTCATCAACTGTTTTACAAAGTGCACCTAACTTTTCTCGATCTGACACTTCAATTACATAATGTTCGATTTCTTCAACCTTATTCGTTTCATCACGAATATGCACCGTTTCAGGAGTTGACATATAACGTTTTGCTAATTTACGAATTTCTTTTGACAGCGTTGCAGAAAATAGTCCCATCTGCTTAACAGAATGTGTTTCCTCGATAACCTGTTCTACTTCTTCTAAAAATCCGAAATGAAGCATTTGATCCGCTTCATCTAACACTAAAGTTGTAATCGTTGATAAATCAATCGTTTCACGACGTACGTGATCAAGCAGCCGTCCTGGTGTTGCCACAACAATTTGAACGTCACGTGACAATCGCTTAATTTGCTTGTCCAAATCTTGACCACCATAAATAGATAAAACATTTGGATAGCCGTCTTCATTTTGCAGCTTTTTGATCTCAGCCGTCAATTGAATCGCAAGTTCACGTGTTGGCGCTAAAATAAGTGCTTGAAGTTGTTCAAAAGTTGGGTCTAGTTTTTGAATCATTGGCAGGAGAAAGGCTAATGTCTTACCAGTACCTGTTTTTGCTTGAACAAGCACGTCTTTTCCTTCTAGCAATAAAGGAATGGTCTCTAATTGAACAGGAGTCGGCGATAAAATCATCTGCTCCTCTAATTTTTTACAAAGTAATGGGGATACACCCATCGATACAAATTCTTTCACTTGATTCACCTCTTCCCTTCATTATACCTCTTTTTCCCCCACTATTCTTCCCCACCTTATCTATTTTGACAAAAGTCGCTTAAGCTTCTACAAACCATCTGCTATACTAAGGTCATATTGTTTTTTTGAAGGAGATAAACATGAATATAATGATCACTGGAGCCACAGGATTTGTTGGCACAAAACTAATGAAATCTTTATTAAAGGAAGGGCATAGCCTCTATCCAATTGTTCGAAACGAGCAAAAAATGGATCAGCTTCTTGCTTCAATGTCAGATGAAGAAGCATTGCGTGTTCATCCGGTTGCGGGAGATATTACGCAAGTAGACCTTGGAATTACACCAACCACACAAAAAGAACTCGACCAACAAATCGATGTTTTTTATCATACTGCTGCGTTTTTATCATTCGATCCAGCCGACCGTAAAAAGACGTTTTTTGTTAATGTAGAAGGCACCCAACATGCACTTGATCTTGCAAAAAAAATACATGTGAAGTCCTTCAAACATGTGAGCACAGCTTATACGGTTGGTCTAGATAATCATGCAGAGGAAACTCTGCACTCAACAGATCGTCAATTCGTCAATGACTATGAAGAAAGTAAATGCCATGCAGAACACCTCGTTTGGGAACATAGACATGAGCTGAACGTGAGTATCTTCCGTCCTGCCATCATTGTTGGTGACTCAAACACTGGAGAAGCCAATACAACATTTGCTTTGTATGGTCTTTTAAAAGCCGTTGCATTATTAAGAAAGATGATCCAACGAGGACGAATCGATCAAAATCGTACCATCCAATTATTGAGTAAAGGGGCTGCTTCGAGCAATGTTGTTCCCGTGAACTATGTAGTCGATGTTTTAACTGCAGGTGCTACTCATTCAGAACGGAACAAAATTTACCACATTTCCAACAACCATACCCCTAAAAATGAAGAAGTTCTTGAATGGATAAAAAAATTTAGTGGTGTTCATCAGCTTGCAATCGTGGACGAACCACACACCTTAACAGCAGAAGATGAAATCATCAACGAGCCGATGAGCGTTTTCCATTCGTATTTATCAAGAACCCTTATCTTTGAAGATTCCAACACGAAAAAATTACTCGATCGTGCCGGAACAGAAGAGCTTCAACTATCAGATGAAAAATATAAAATGTTGATCAGAGTATATTTTGAAAAAAATTAACGGTTCGCCAGTCCAATGTTCATAAAAAACACAAATAGACCCCTAGCTGACTCTTCTGTCAGCTGGGGGTCTTGTTAATTCTTCACACCTTACACGATCCATCAGAACAATCTGCATCGTCGTCTTTCATGTTCATACTTCCTTCATGAACAAGTAGAGGTTCTTTCTTTTCCTGCCAAACTTTATCAAGCACCTCTTTAAAAACGTCGCTTGGTTGCGCCCCTGATACAGCATATTTTTCGCCGATAACAAAGAAAGGTACACCGGTAACGCCAATTCTTGATGCTTCATCAACATCATGCTGAACATTTGATTCAAAGTCATTCGAAGAAAGAACCGCCATTACTTGATCATGATCAAGCCCAACTTCAGCAGCGAGTTTTGCAAGTGTTTCATGTTTCCCAATGTGCTGAGATTCACTAAAATACGCTTGTAATAATCGTTCCGTAAGCTCTGCCATTTTTCCCTGTGTAGATGCGAAATGCGTTAAGCGGTGAGCATCTCGTGTATTCGTACGAATCATTTTATCAAAATCGTAATCTAGACCAACTTCTTTCGCTTGTTCAACCATTCCGTTCGTCATTTCTTTCGCACGATCGATTGTCATACCGTATTTACCAGCAAGCAATTCATACATGCTTTTAGTTGGATCTACAGGAGCATGCGGATCCAATTCAAAGCTTCGGTAAACCACTTCGACTTCGTCACGTCCCGCAAATTCACTTAAAGCTTTTTCAAATTTCCTTTTTCCAATATAACAAAATGGACAAACATAATCCGACCAAATTTGGACTTTCATGTTATCAATCTCCTCTCCCTTTTTTAATGTAGCACTGTATCGTCTTTTTGATTTAGCACATAAAATGTTTGCTTAAATCCATTCAACTTTTAACCAAAAAATTCAAAAACGCCACGCTATTGTCTGATTTGCGTGGCATTTGTTTATGTTTTATACCTTACATGATCCGTCTGAACATTCAGGATCATTTTCATCTTTTTCGCGATTAGCTCCAACTTGAATAAGTGGAGAAGCACTTTTTTCTGCCCAAACTTTTTCAAGCACTTCTTTAAAGGTATCGCTTGATTGTGCACCAGAAACAGCGTATTTTTGATCAATGACAAAAAACGGCACACCATTTACACCAAGTTTTGATGCTTCATTGATATCATTTTGAACGCTTTCGTTATAATCATTAGATGAAAGCACGGCAAGTACTTCATCGTGATCGAGCCCAACTTCAGCTGCAATCTTTGCTAGCGTTTCGTGGTCACCAATATGTTGGAACTCGATAAAATAAGCTTTTAACAGCCTTTCAGTAAGTTCCGCCATCTTCCCTTGTGTTGTGGCGAAATGGGTCAATCGATGAGCGTCTCTTGTATTGATGCGCTTTACCCGATCAAAATCGTAATCTAGACCGACTTCTTTCGCTTGTTGCTCAACACCATTTGCCATATCAATCGTGCGTTCGCGCGTCATGCCATATTTTTTAGCCAAGGCATCATATATATCCTCTTTCACATCAAGCGGCGCATGTGGATCGATTTCAAAGCTTCGGTAGGCGACTTCGACTTGATCGCGTTCTGCAAATTCGCTTAACGCTTTTTCAAATTTTCTTTTTCCTATATAACAAAATGGACATACATGATCTGACCAGATCTCAACTTTCATGAAGTTCTCTCCTGTCTAAATAAAGTAACTATTTCTTTTCCTAATCTAATCACACATTCGAAATTAAATCGAATAAATTGCTTGCCATCATACATAATTGAATATAAGCCGTCGGGAACTATTTTTGAGATAATCCATATCATCCAGTTTTCTGGTCGTTCAAAAAAACTGCCTAAAAACCAATCAAATCTGGTTTTTAAGCAGTTGAGCAATTATCTCTTTTTGTGCTTACTATTAATCTAAATTAAGGTCTGTCACTGCACCTTTTGAAGAGGAAGAAACGAGATGAGCGTATTTTGCTAAAATACCGTTGCGATGCTTGGCTGCTGGTTTTTTCCATGCTTTTGCTCGTTGTTCAAGTTCTTCTTTGGACACATTCATGTTAATTTCTTGTTTATCACTATCGATTGTGACGATGTCGCCTTCTTTTAACAAGCTAATCGGTCCACCAACATGAGCTTCTGGTGATACGTGACCAATCACAAAGCCGTGTGATCCGCCAGAGAATCGACCGTCTGTCATGAGTGCTACTTTGCCGCCAAGACCGCGACCAACAATCATGGCTGTGATAGATAGCATTTCAGGCATACCTGGACCGCCTTTTGGCCCAACATGTCGAATAACAAGTACATCGCCTTCTTGGATCAAATTATCTTCAATCGCTTTAGTTGCTTCAGCTTCACTGTCG
The DNA here is from genome assembly GCF_040801915.1 of Jeotgalibacillus marinus. Classification (NCBI taxonomy): domain Bacteria; kingdom Bacillati; phylum Bacillota; class Bacilli; order Caryophanales; family Caryophanaceae; genus Jeotgalibacillus; species Jeotgalibacillus marinus. The sequence goes on from NZ_JBFMIA010000007.1 coordinate 65,098, forward strand.
TATACGCGTGCAGGTCCTTCGAAACGGCTGATCTTTTGTCCAGACATTTTCGCTACAGCTCCATCTGGCGCAAGATTTCCGCGTAGAACCACGAGCGGTCCATTCGGCTTGAACGGCTGGTCAAATGGACGGATGACTTCCTGACCCTCTTTTAATGAAGCGACTTCCGCCAAGTTTTCAGCGATTGTTTTTCCTGTGACAGTTAAACAGTCAACGTGAAGTAAGCCATTTTCATGCAACAGCTTCATGACAGCTTGAACGCCACCTACTTCATAAAGATCTTGCATCACATACTTGCCGCTCGGTTTCAAATCAGCTAAATGAGGAACAGTTTGACGAACACGTTCAAAATCATCTAGTGTTAAATCTACTTCCGCTGAATGGGCCATCGCAAGTAAATGCAAAAATGCATTCGTTGATCCGCCAAGCGCCATGACAACGGTAATTGCATTTTCAAACGCTTCTTTTGTCATAATGTCGCGTGGGTAAATTTCTTTTTCCAGCAACCCAACAACTAGTTCACCTGCTTGACGGCATTCTGATTCTTTATAATCGTTAACAGCTGGTGTAGATGACGAGCCAGGGATACTCATGCCAAGCGCTTCAACGGCTGCTGCCATGGTATTTGCTGTGTACATGCCACCGCATGCACCTGCTCCCGGACAAGCGTGGCATTCTACTTTATAGAGCTGATCTTTATCGATCGTTCCTTCCTGATATTGTCCAACCGCTTCAAAAGAAGACACAATATCAATGTCTTTTCCATCTAATTTCCCTGGTTGAATCGTACCTCCATAGACATAGACTGACGGGATATTCATTCGTCCAATCGCCATGATACAGGCTGGTGTTGTTTTATCGCATCCACCAATTGCAACTATCCCATCAAGACGTTCAGCATTTGTGACTGTTTCAATTGAATCGGCTATAACTTCTCTGCTTGGCAACGAGTAAAACATTCCATCATGCCCCATTGCGATACCATCTGAAACGGTAATCGTATTGAAAATCATCGGTGCACCACCGCCATCTCTTGCACCCGCTTTTACCTGCTTCGCTAGTTCATTGATATGTATGTTACACGGAGTCACTTCACTCCATGTACTTGCAACGCCAATCATAGGCTTTTTAAAATCCTCATCGCTAAAACCAACTGCTCTTAGCATGGACCGGTTCGGCACACGATTCACACCTTCACTGATTACCTTACTTCGTATACGCAAATCATTTTTTGTTTCCATTGTCCTCATCCTTTCCAATCCTTCTCTTGCGTCAGATGAATTAGCTACATCCAGTCTGTGTATGTCATATCATACTAATATGTGACACAGTCCGCAATAAGTTTTCTGAATATAATTATATTTGCATCAATTAAAGCCCTTACATTCCGGTTATCCCATATACTTTGTTTAAATTTAACCGACTCTTTGATTTCTTCTTCCGACAAAAACTCATCGCGCTCATCCAGGCAGCACAGGGATTTTTTGTACATAAAAAAACGCATGGATTCTTTTTAAAAAATCCATGCGTTATCATATAGGTGGTTCAGATTATTAATTATCATCACTAAAGCACATTAGACTAGCGTTTTTTATGAACGAGCTTTATCTTTTTTGATCTGTTTGCTTCTTAATTGACCACATGCAGCATCAATATCTGATCCTTGCTCTACTCGAACACCACAATTTATGCCACGTTTCATAAGCGTTTCGTAAAACTCAAGAATGGCTTTTTTCGTGCTTCTTTCATACTGATTGTGTTCATCGACAGGATTGTAAGGAATCAAATTGACATAGGATAAATGTCGTTTATTGCTAAGCAAGTTAGCAAGTTGGATTGCTTCTTCCTTATGATCGTTTACATCTTTTAGCAAGATATATTCAAACGTAATTCTACGATTTGTTTTTTCTAAATAATAATCAATGGCAGGCATTAATTTTTCTAAAGGATAGGCTTTATTAACCTTCATAATTTGCGTGCGTAGTTCGTTCGTTGGCGCATGCAATGACACAGCTAAGTTTATTTGGAGATTTTCATCCGCAAAATCGTAAATTTTATTTGCTAGACCACTGGTTGAAACAGTGATGTGTCTTGCACCAATAGACAACCCTTTTTGATCATTAATGACACGGAAAAAGTCCATCATATTCGGATAATTATCGAATGGTTCACCAATTCCCATTACCACTATATGACTGACTCTCTCATCTTTTCCAACTTGGTCTAAATGATGTTGAACGTTCATAATCTGCTCAACAATTTCTCCACTGGATAAATCACGATTTTTTTTCAATAGTCCACTGGCACAAAATGTACAGCCAATGTTACACCCTACTTGTGTTGTAACACAAACAGACAATCCATAATTAAACCTCATCAATACGGTTTCAATGAGATTTCCATCTTCTAATTTAAACAGAAATTTAATCGTACCATCCTCTGATTTTTGCACGACTTCTTCTTTTAGTGACTGGATGAAAAAGCTTTCTTCTAATAATTGAATACAGCCTGGATTAAGATTTTTCATTTGCGAAAAATCCGTTACTCGCTTTTTATATAGCCAATCCCAAATTTGTGCGGCACGAAATTTTTTCTGTCCTTGCTCTATTAACCAACTTGTAAGTTGTTCTAGTGTTAATCCATATATAGATTTTTTTTCCATTTGAAACCCTCTTTTCGGAACTTTTTCCTTTATTCGATTTGATTTACATAAAGTATACCCATGTAGCAATCCTTATTAAATGGCAAAAATTGATAGGCTAGTGTGCTATGACAATAAATGTGCTAAACAACAAACAAAACTATAGGCGACAGTGCCTATAGTTTTTTAAACGTATATGTTGATCTTGCTGAATTTAGCAAAATGATCGTTCAGGTCAAAGACAAGAAAAAACCACCAAAAGTATGTATTTGGTGGAGACGGTGGGAGTCGAACCCACGTCCAGAAACTTCCACACTTAAGCGTCTACGAGCGTATTCGATCTATTCGCATTTCGCCAGCTCTTATGCCGATCGACAGGCGTCCGAGTGGCTAATCTGATTGTTCTCTTCAGTCGACCTCAGATGGTGGCCGAACAGCGTATCCCACTTCTAAGTGAACCTCATTCAAGTCTACATGGGCGATAGACAGGTGAGGCCTCAAGTGCGTATTAGGCAGCTAGAGCGAAATCTTGTTTGTTGTTAACTATTTGTGTTGACGTTGATGACGAAGACGATCCCTCCGGCTCGCGACTCAAGCTCGAAACATCCCTGTCGAATCCGTAACGTCCCCTTATTATAAGGAAGAAAAAAGGATATGATCCAATTTCTTGTACGGGAATCCCAGCGTTTCGGGATTGAGTTGCTACATCGTCTACTGCGATGACTTTTACTAGTATAACATAAACTGCTTATTTTTCAACCCTAGTGTCTATCGTTGGTTATCTTTGAACGCACGAGCCATTTCACGCTTTGCTTCTTTTTTCTTTAGTGATTCTCGTTTATCGTAGTTTTTCTTACCCTTTGCTAAACCGATTAACACTTTTGCATAGCCATCTTTTAAATACATTTTCAGCGGAACAATTGAATAACCTTGTTGCTTGGTTGCACCTATTAGTTTATTAATCTGCTGACGGTGAAGTAATAGTTTTCTCTCACGTAATGGATCGTGATTGAAGCGATTCCCCTGCTCATATGGATTAATGTGTGCATTGTTTAAAAAAACTTCCCCATTACTAATACGGGCAAATGAATCTTTTAAATTGATGCGTCCTTGACGAATTGATTTGATCTCCGTACCTTTTAGTACGACTCCCGCTTCATACGTTTCTTCAATAAAATAGTCGTGGTTTGCTTTTTTATTTTGCGCGACGACTTTTCCTGATCCCTTTGGCATAAGTGACTCCTCCTTATAGCAAGCAAAGCGGCAGAGTGTAGATTCTGCCGCGCTCGTGTTTGTTACTTACTTCCGCTTTCTCTTGCGGCTTTTTTGATTCTTAGTATTCTTATTCTTTGCGCTCGATGGAATTCCTTCATAAAACTTTTTCTTTTTCTTCTTTTTTTCAGAAGATGCGACCGTTGGACGTTCGCTACCTGAACGACCTTTGCGTCTACTTTTATCTGGTCCAGATCCTGAACGTGATCTTCCACCGCCACCTTGAATGACTTTAGCCGTCTCACGACTTTCACGACGTGGTGAACCTTTCATACCAACAATTTCAAAATCAATCGCTCGTTCATCTTTGTTTACATTAACAACACGTACAGCGATTTCATCGCCAATACGGAAAACATTTGCTGTGCGTTCTCCGATCATGGCCATATTTCTGTCGTCAAAACGATAATAATCATCCGTCATATAGCTAACATGGACAAGGCCTTCGATTGTATTAGGTAGCTCAACGAACATTCCAAAGTTTGTGACAGAGCTAATAACACCATCATACTCTTCACCGATTTTATCAAGCATGTACTCCGCTTTTTTCAATTCGTCTGTTTCACGTTCTGCATCTACCGCTCGTCGTTCACGACTTGATGTATGTGCAGCAATTTCAGGTAAACGAGAATCCCATTTTTGCTGTGTACGTTCGTCCACTTTTTTCTGGATTAAATACGTTCGAATTAAGCGGTGAACAATTAAGTCTGGATATCGACGAATTGGCGATGTGAAATGCGTATAAAAATCTGTCGCCAATCCAAAGTGACCTAGGCTTGAATCATCATATTTAGCTTGCTGCATTGATCGAAGCATCATCGTTGAAACAACCATTTCTTCTGGTCGACCTTGTACTTCATCCACGATTTCTTGAAGTGCTCGCGGATGTATTTCATTTGCGGTACCTTTCACTACTAAGCCAAAATTCGTAATAAACTCAAAGAAACGTTGTAATTTTGCTTCTTTTGGATCTTCGTGAATTCGATAAATAAATGGAATGTTCATCCAATGGAAATGTTCTGCAATCGTTTCATTCGCTGCTAGCATAAATTCTTCGATCAACTTTTCACCAACAGATCGTTCGCGAAGAGCAACATCAGTTGGATGTCCTTCTTCATCAACTAACACTTTTGCTTCTTTAAAATCAAAATCAATTGAGCCGCGTCCCATACGCTTGCCACGTAAAATCGCAGCGAGAGCTTCCATATCTTTAAACATTGGCACAAGCGGTTCGTATTTTGATACAAGTGCTTCATCATTCTCTTTTAAAATGGCGTTCACGTCTGAATACGTCATACGTTCATTTGTCCGAATGACACTTTGGAAAATATCGTGCTTTATAACGCCACCGTTTTGATCGATTTCCATTTCACATGATAGTGTTAAACGATCGACTTGTGGGTTCAATGAACAAATCCCATTTGATAAACGATGAGGGATCATAGGAATCACACGATCAACTAAATAAACACTCGTGCCTCGGTCATACGCTTCTTCATCCAGAGGGGAACCTTCATCTACGTAGTGACTAACGTCTGCAATATGGACACCTAACACGTAATTGCCATTGTCTAATTTTTTCAGTGAAATGGCATCATCCAAATCTTTCGCATCTGCACCATCAATCGTGACCGTTATGTCTTCACGTAGATCACGTCGATCTTTTAAATTAGCTGGATCAATTTCATCTGGTACGTCGTTTGCTTGTTGAAGCACTTCATCTGGAAACTCTACTTCAATGCCATGTTTATGAATAATCGATAAAATATCCACTCCTGGATCATTTTTATGTCCAAGAATTTCAATAACTTCCCCTTCAGCACTTTTGCCGCCTTCTGGGTACGATGTAATTTCTACGATTACTTTATGGCCTTCTACAGCACCCTTACTTTCTTTTTTCGCAATGAAAATGTCACTCGCCATTTTCTTATCATCAGGAATAACAAACCCAAAATTTCTACTTTCTGTGTAGGTGCCGACTACTTGCGTAACACCCCGCTCGATGATTCGAACGACGGCCCCTTCCCGTCGATCACCCGATGATTCCTCTGATACACGCACGAGAACAATATCTCCGTGCATTGCATTTCCCGTTTCATTTGGTGGAATAAAGACATCATTCATATCCGAATCTTCAGGAATTAAGAACGCAAACCCTTTTGCGTGACCAGAAAGTTTACCGCGTACAAGGTTCATTTTTTCCGGTAATCCATAGCGATTACTTCTCGTTCGCACGACATGTCCTTTTTCTTCAAGTAACACCAATGCTTTTACTAAATCTTTAAAGTCATTTGAATCCTCTATTTTAAAAGATTCTTCTAGCTCTTGAATGGTTAAAGGTTTGTACACCTCATCCCTCATAAATAATAGCAGGTTATCCATTAACGTTTTCATTTGTGCTTCCATTGACGTATTCCCTCCTCTACAACATTTTCAATTGTATTCTTATTTTTCAACAGTCCAGTCAAGCGAGTCTAAAAATCTCAACACGTCCTGATGAAGCTGTTCTTTTTCTTTATCAAGCGTAATGACATGTCCAGATTCTTCATACCATTTCAACTTTTTTTGATCGGTTTCAACACCATCATAAATGATGTTCGCCGAGTCCGTGTTGATCATGTGATCGTGTCGTCCTTGTACAACAAACGTTGGCGTGTAAATCATATCAACTGAATCGCGCACGTCTCCAATTAATTTTTGTAACGCCTGCAGTGTATTCATCGGCGTTTGGGCAAAATCCTTCATTTCTTTTTCGATTTGATCGTCATCTTTACCTTCGTATTTTTTAAACTCACGTGCATATTCTAAAACGCCTTTGTACATGACTTCTTCGCTTTTTATGTACATTGGAGCACACATCGATACAATACCCTTCACAGGTACAGTGTAACCCAATTTCAGTGAAAATACGCCTCCCATAGAAAGACCAGCCACTGCAATTTCTTCATAGCCCTGACTTTTTAAATGATCATAGCCTTTCATCACGTCTTTCCACCAATCCTTAGGACCCGTTTTAACAAGTTCTTCGGGTGGTACACCGTGTCCTTTGTAGTGAGGGGCATGAGATGTATAGCCATTCTTCTCTAAAAACCGACCGAGCATACGTACATCTGACGAATTCCCCGTGAAGCCGTGTAGGAGCAAAACCGCTCGCTTGCCACCTTCAAAGAAAAATGGCTTTGGTAAATTTAATTTCATCGTTCTATTCACTCCTGTATGTATAATCAAATGATATCTTAATCTTAGTAGACAGTAGGGTGGAATGCTATTTTTTGTTTGAAGGGTGAAGTTATTTACATTCGATTGTCGGTGGGGAGAGTGTTCTGCATTTTTGAAACATACTTCTACCGTTCAAGCTCAGTCAACAAAAAAACCTGACCAATTTAGTTTGATCAGGGCCTGTGTTTATTATTTTACAACGAAAGCAACCGAAATAGTTAACACAAAAAACAACACCGAAAGTACGATTGTAATACGGCTCAACACTAGGTCTAGTCCTCGAGCTTTCTGTTTGCCAAACAATTGTTCAGCACCACCTGAGATCGCTCCTGAAAGACCAGCACTTTTACCGGATTGCAACAATACAACCACAATCAACGAGATACATGTAATAACCAGCAAAACTGTTAATAAAGTTTCCATAAGTCCCACCTCCTGCAACGAACATCACAATGAAGCAATTTTACCATAGCCGCGTAGGTTAAACAATCTTTCTTTTTTGAAGACTAAAGCACGAGTTGTAGTGGAGAGGACGCGGGAAAATTAGATCGCTCATTCTGCGTTTATCGATTAACCTTTTCAACCTCCATCATGCCCTCTCTAAAGTAAACACAAACACATGATTCAAAATAAAATAGTCCGGCTCATACACAATATATAAAGATCTAAACTTTCCTCGACTCTGCGTACATCGTTGATCTTGGGAACACTTGTCAACTTAACGATATAGTTTATTCCTAACAAGGATAGAGAATTCATTCTAGGGTAAAAGTGCTCCCTTTAATACATCTTACCCTCGTTGTGCTGAAGTCAATCTTCTCCTTCAGGAATTCCACAGCAACGCCACTTCCTTCTAAGACTTCTGTACAATTCATAGACTAACTTTAAACGATGTAAAGTTAAACAAATTAAAAGAAAGTGTCTCTCTTTGATCGAAAGAACACTTCCCTTTTACCACCGTTTTTTCTTTTAATCTATCTTTCATTCACAAAACCATTCCAAAAACAAGTAAAAAAATCTCATGCAGTTGGAAACTGTAGTGGAGGCAAATCCTCAGTAAGTCTTCTAAATTCATACCCACTTGAGATTAAAGAATCCAATAATAAAGGTAAATATTGAGTTGTATATAAATAGTCATGCATTAAAACAACAGCATTTGAAGTAGGATCAAGTGCCTCTAATTGCTCAATCGTATGATTGACATACCTTTCATCTTGATATCTCCAATCTTCGGTATCGACATTCCAATCCCACATTTTATATCCTCTTTCGGCTACAGCCTGCTTATATTCATCTGTCATACCAGGAGAGCTTCCGTAAGGGGTTCGAATTAAATACGATGTAACACCTGTAATCTCACGTAATGTTTCTTGAGCCTGATCCATCTCACCAAGAACAGACTCTTTCGAGGCATAAAACACTTCATTATCGTGAGTGACCCCATGAAGACCTACCGAATGACCTTCCGCCACCATCCTTCTTACTAAATCTGGGTAACTTCTCATATTTCCATCAAGCATAAAAAAAGTCGCTTTTATGTTATGATTTCTAAATTTTTCTAGTAACAATAACATAAGCTCTGTACTAATTCCACCAGGACCGTCATCAACTGTTAAATAAACAACTTTTTTCACAATGATCATCATACCGGGCGAAAGAACATTCGGATTTGTAATTTGAGGGTTCATATTGATTAGCTCTTGTAATGTGAGACCGAACCTTTGGGCAATCGCCCATAATGTATCACCTGGAACAACTGTATAATACATACTCTTGAACCTCCTTTTTATCCTATTCATATGAATAGGATAAAAAGATGATGATCAATTTCGTAAGACTCAAATTAAACTGCTCTTTGATCCAAACCGTTTATTAGTATTTTTTAACGATCAAACATGTCCACTACACTCAAAATTGTCAAACTAATATAATCGTAATAAAATAGAGCTAATAATTGACTGACAATTATGTCAAAAGAGGTGAAGACTGATGGGCGGAACCATCCATGTTGAAAATGTTATAAAGACATTTAAGGGGAATGTACAAGCTGTGAAAGGAGTATCGTTTGATATAGGAGATGGGGAGTTTTTTGCTTTTTTAGGTCCAAATGGTGCAGGGAAATCAACCACTGTCCAAATGCTTACTACACTGATCAAACCGACTTCAGGACAGCTTACGGTAGCTGGATTTGATGTCCGCAAAGATCCTGAGAAAGTACGACTAGAAATCGGTGTTGCCCTTCAGGAAACAGGAATTGATCCTGATTTAAAAGGAATTGAGTTGCTTGAATTTCAAGCACGTTTATTCGGATTTTCTAAAAAGAGTGCACGGATCCGCGCTGAAGAACTGCTAGAATTAGTTGGACTTACGGAGGACGCTGATCGATTGAGTGGAAAATACTCTGGTGGTATGAGAAGAAGACTTGATCTAGCGATGACACTTGTTCACCAACCAAAAATACTTTTTCTAGATGAACCGACAACTGGACTTGATCCATCAAACCGTCAAACAATTTGGAAGGAAATTAAACGGCTTAATAAAGAAGAAGGAACAACTATTTTCCTGACTACACAATATTTAGAGGAGGCTGACCAGTTAGCTGATCGCATTTCGATTATCAATAAAGGAGAAATTGTTGCCACTGGAACGACTAATGAATTAAAACGCACATTCGGTTTTGATGCAATTTTCCTCCAATTTGAAACAGAGGAACAAGCTCAAAAAGCTCACTATGCCACAAATCATTTAGGTCGCAATGTAGAACTCGTGAAAAATGAGCTGACCATATTCGCTGAAAATGGGACGACACTATTGGTTGAACTGATCCGTTTATTAGGTGATCAACAGCTTTATCCAACGACTCTTAACGTACAGCCACCTTCACTTGATGATGTGTTCATCCAAGTAACGAAAGAACAAGAAAAGGAAGGTGTCGCATATGAATGATCAAAAGGGATCTTTTGTTGGAGATACAGTCGTCATGACCAAAAGAAGTCTTATCACCATTTTGCGAAATCCTTTGATTTTCATTCCAAACCTTGCGATCAGTATGTTTTTTTTGTTTGTATATGAAGCTGGACTTAGTGGTATTGCCAATCTTCCAGCATTTGAAGGGGCAAATTATTTAGCTTTTATTTTACCTGTTTCCATTGTTTCTGCTGCCATTGGTGGAGCAGGTGGAGCCGGGCAAGCACTCGTTAAGGATTTGGATAATGGATTTTTTTCTCGTATTCTTTTAACACCCACTTCTCGGTTGGCTATCGTGTTAGGTCCCATTATTGCTGGGATGATTCAGCTCGTTGTTCAAGCCGCGTTGATCATCGCTGTCGGTTTTTTGTTGGGTCTTGAAGTGGCTGGTGGAACACTCGGCGTCTTTATCGTCCTATTGCTCACACTTGGTTGGGGATTAGCATTTGCAGGTTATTCAGTTGGCATTGCATTGCGAGCAAAAAATGCACAATCTGCTCAAGCCGGAACGTTTATTTTCTTTCCCTTAATTTTTCTCAGTACAACATTTGTACCTTATGAACTAATTGAAGCACAATGGCTAAAGGTTGCGGCAACTCTTAACCCTGTCACCTACTTATTCGAAGCCATGCGTACCATCCTTATCGACGGTTTTGGTGAACCATGGCCCATCATCCTCGGTTTCATTGTAATTGGAGGTCTATGTGTCATCACAATCACATTCTCTGCCATTTCTGCAAAGCGAGCAGTGAGTACTGATTAACACTTTCCGCTGACTGAGCCCTTTAGCGAACGAAAAAACACCGCTCCCTCATTCAGGTCGCGGTGTTTTTGGTGTTTGCTGAGCACGGGCCAAGCAAACGGTGTTAGCGTAGGTTATAAAATGTTTTAGCACCTAGGTACTCAGCTGTTTCAGCAAGTTGATCTTCGATGCGAAGAAGCTGGTTGTATTTAGCTACACGGTCTGTACGTGATGGTGCACCTGTTTTGATTTGACCAGCGTTTGTTGCAACTGCGATGTCAGCGATTGTTGCGTCTTCTGTTTCACCAGAACGGTGAGAGATTACAGCTGTGTATCCTGCACGCTTCGCCATTTCGATTGCATCAAATGTTTCAGTCAATGTACCGATTTGGTTTACTTTGATTAGGATTGAGTTACCGATTCCTTGCTCAATTCCTTGAGAAAGTTTTGTTGTGTTTGTTACGAACAAGTCATCACCAACAAGTTGTACACGGTCACCAAGACGTTCTGTTAAAAGCTTGAAGCCATCCCAGTCGTTTTCGTCAAGACCGTCTTCAATTGATACGATAGGGTACTTGTCAGACATTTCAGCGTACCAGTCAACCATTTCAGCCGATGTTTTCACAACGCCTTCGCCTGATAAGTGGTAATTGCCGTCTTCTTTGTTGTAAATTTCAGAAGCAGCTACGTCCATTGCAAGAAGAACTTCTTCTCCTGGTTTGTAGCCAGCTTTTTCGATTGCTTCGATGATTGTTGAAAGTGCTTCTTCGTTTGAACCAAGGTTTGGAGCAAATCCACCTTCATCGCCTACTGCTGTGTTAAGACCTTTACCTTGAAGAACTGATTTAAGTGCATGGAAGATTTCTGCGCCCATGCGTAAGCCTTCACGGAATGATTCAGCGCCGACAGGCATAACCATGAATTCTTGAATATCAACATTGTTATCAGCGTGCTCGCCACCGTTTACGATGTTCATCATTGGAACCGGTAGTTGCTTCGAGTTGAATCCACCAAGATATTGATAAAGTGGCAGGTCAAGATAATCAGCAGCTGCATGCGCAACAGCCATTGATACGCCTAGAATAGCGTTAGCGCCTAGTTTACCTTTGTTGTCAGTGCCATCAAGTGTGATCATAGCTTTGTCTACTGACACTTGATCAAGTACTGAATAGCTATCGATTAATTCAGGAGCGATCACGCTGTTCACGTTATCGACTGCTTTAAGAACGCCTTTACCTAAATAACGTCCTTTGTCTCCGTCGCGTAGTTCAACTGCTTCGTGCTCACCAGTTGACGCGCCCGATGGAACAAGTGCACGGCCAAATGCGCCGCTTTCTGTGTAAACTTCCACTTCTATTGTTGGATTGCCGCGTGAATCAAGGATTTCGCGTGCATAAACATCTGTAATAAATGGCATGTAAGTAGTCTCCTTTTAAATGATTATTTTTTAATAAGTGAAGCGCCCGTCATTTCTTTAGGCTGTTTAACATGTAATAAATCAAGCATCGTTGGTGCTAAATCAGCGAGAGCTCCTCCATCACGAAGGGTAACGCCATCCTTTGTCACGATCACAGGCACGGGATTTGTCGTGTGAGCGGTCATTGGATTACCTTGTGTTGTAGTGACTTCATCGGAATTGCCGTGGTCCGCTGTAATAATCGCGTAGCCACCTTTTTCATGAATTAAATCTACAATTTTGCCTAAGCACTCATCCACCGTTTCAATCGCTTTGATTGTCGGCTCGAGCATGCCACTATGACCAACCATGTCAGGGTTCGCAAAATTAAGCAAAATCGCATCAAAACGATCGTGTTCAATTTCGTGAAGCAACGTGTCCGTTACTTCATACGCACTCATTTCAGGCTGAAGATCATAGGTAGCTACTTTTGGTGACTCAATTAAAAGCCGTTCTTCACCAGGGAATTTCGCCTCGCGTCCACCGCTCATAAAGAACGTCACGTGTGGGTACTTTTCTGTTTCTGCAATGCGAAGCTGAGTCAACCCATTGGCAGAAAGCACTTCCCCAACTGTATTTTTCAAGTCCGTACTTTTAAATGCAACATCTGCATCAACTTTGACACTGTAATGCGTAAATGTAACTAATTGTACACCCATTGGCTTGTTCTGACCGAGGTCAAAGTTATCAAAAGTAGGATCTGAAAAAGCAGTTGACAGTTGAATCGCACGGTCTGGTCGGAAGTTAAAGAAAATGACAGAATCATGATCTTGAATTCGACCAACTGGCTCACCATTTTTTTCGATAACAAACGGTACCACAAATTCATCGTGTATATCGTTTTCATAAGATGCGTTAACACCTTCTAAAGCAGAGGAATGGGCCGGACCACTACCATCTACCATAACGCGATACGTTTTTTCTACACGCTCCCAACGGTTGTCACGGTCCATCGCATAATAGCGCCCTGAGATTGACGCAAATTCGCCTACACCGAGTTCATCCATTTGAGCTTCTGTGTTTTTGATGTACTCCAAAGCTGTTGTTGGGCCAACATCTCGTCCATCTAAAAAGCCGTGCACATATACTTTCGTCAAGCCATGTTCTTTAGCCAATTTTAAAAGCGCAATAAGATGATTGTAATGACTATGAACACCACCGTCTGAAAGTAGTCCCATAATATGCAATGCTGTGTTTTGACGCTTCGCATTGTCAATCGCTCGAAGAAATTCCGGGATAGTAAAAAAATCTCCTTCACGAATGGCAATGTTAATGCGTGTTAAATTTTGATACACAGGACGCCCTGCACCAATGTTCAAATGACCAACTTCTGAGTTACCCATTTGCCCATCCGGAAGACCCACTGCTTCACCACTTGCAAGCAACGAGTTGTGTGGATAGTTCGTCCAATAGCGATCAAAATTAGGTTTATTTGCTTGAGCAACGGCATTCCCTTGAACTTCATCACGAAGGGCGAACCCGTCGAGAATAATTAAGGCAACAGGTGCTTTACTCATTTGCACCAGCCTCCAACAATTGAAGGAATGACTCCACTTCTAAGCTTGCACCACCAACTAGTGCCCCGTCAATATCACTTTGGGCCATATATTCTTTAATGTTGGCTGGTTTCACGCTACCACCGTACTGAATGCGTACAGCATCCGCTACATTCTGTGAAAATTGACCTGCAACAACAGAGCGTACATGTGCACAGACTTCATTTGCATCTTGAGAAGTTGATGATTTACCCGTTCCAATTGCCCAAATTGGTTCATAAGCAATGACCGTTTGTTTTGCTTGATCATCTGACAATCCACTAAGAGCTGCTTTTACTTGTCCTTCAACAAAATCTTTTGTTTCGTTGTTTTCACGTTGCTCTAGCGTTTCACCTACACATACGATTGGCACCAAACCGTGGTTAAATGCTGCGTGTGTTTTTTTATTCACTGCTTCATCCGTTTCGTTAAATAATTCACGGCGCTCTGAGTGACCTAAAATAACATAGTCAACACCTAGATCGTTAAGTGCAACAGGGCTTACTTCGCCAGTAAATGCACCATTATCTTCAAAGTGCATTGTTTGAGCACCGATTGAAACGTCTGAATCAGCCGATAAGTTTACAAGACTTTCTAAAAATAAAGATGGAGAACAAATCACAGATTCGATCTTTTCTTTCGATGGTACTTTTGAAGCAACTTCTTCAGTAAATGCTCTCGCCTCTGAAGCTGTTTTATTCATTTTCCAGTTACCAGCAATAATTGGTTTACGCATGTTCTACATCCTTTCTTGATCATGTAGTAAAATGATCGACAAGATTAAAATTGGATTCGAGGGTTTTTAAACTACTCATCACCCTGAATAAATGGTCGCCCAAACCAACTTCGGGTTCTCCCCCAAATTGCATGTGGAATAAAACCATGATTGTAAAGAATTTCTCAACAATCTACCTATTCCTTATCACTTAACGCAACAACACCCGGAAGCTCTTTGCCTTCCATGAACTCAAGAGAGGCACCGCCACCTGTTGAGATGTGACTCATTTTATCTGCTAAACCGAATTTTTCGACTGCAGCTGCTGAGTCGCCTCCACCGATGACAGAATATGTATCCTCTGCATCTGCTAAGGCTTGTCCTACTGCCTTTGTTCCACCCGAGAAAATTTCTAATTCGAATACACCCATAGGTCCATTCCAAATCACTAGCTTGGAGTGCTTAATTACGTCGCTATATACTTCTCTCGTTTTTGTTCCGATATCCAGTGCTTCCCAATCAGCAGGGATACTGTCGATCTCTACCATTTGTGTGTTGGCACTTTCAGAGAAATCATCTGCTACAACGACATCAACTGGCATGTAGAATTTTACGCCTTTATCTTCTGCTTTTTTCATAAATTGCTTAGCTAAATCAATTTTATCTTCTTCTAGAAGAGATTTACCTACTTCATAGCCTTGCGCTTTAAGGAATGTGTACGCAAGCCCACCACCTATAATGAGGTTATCAACATTATCAAGTAAATTGTCGATGACACCAATTTTGTCTTTCACCTTTGCCCCACCAATAATCGCTGTAAATGGACGTTCAGGATTAGACAAAGCTTTTCCTAGTACATCAAGCTCTTTTTCCATCAACAAGCCTGATACAGCTGGTACATATTCTGCAATGCCTGTAGTAGATGCATGTGCACGGTGAGCAGCGCCAAAAGCATCATTGACATACACATCAGCCAGTTCTGCAAATGCTTTTGCTAACTCTGGATCATTTTTTTCTTCACCAGGGTAAAAACGAACATTTTCAAGAACCAGTACATCGCCTTCATTTAGTTCAGCAACGGCTGCGCGCGCTTTGTCACCATGTGCTTCATCAACCTTTTTCACATCTTTGCCTAAAAGCTCCGCTAAATGATTGGCAACTGGAGTTAAACGCAGCTCTTCAACCACTTCTCCTTTTGGACGGCCAAGATGACTTGCCAAAATGACTTTTGCACCCGCATTTACAAGGTGTTGGATCGTTGGTAAAGCTGCGCGAATTCGGGTATCATCCGACACAGTGCCATCCTTCATTGGAACGTTAAAGTCAACACGGCAAAAAACGCGTTTCCCTTGTAGTTCAATGTCTTTCATGCTTTTTTTGTTCATTGAAAAGGCCTCCTCATGGTAGTTAAGGGTTACTTTGAAAAAAGGGAGGGGGGATCTGTTCCCCTCTCCCCTTTTTCCCCTCTAATTATAGATGATGTACTGATTAAAAACCAAACATTCTATCATTTAATTCGGGTTGGATTATAGTCCTTTTTTAGACATGAAAGCAGCTAAATCTACGCAGCGGTTAGAGTAACCAGTTTCATTGTCATACCATGAAAGTACTTTGACCATATTTCCTTCAAGAACCATTGTTGAAAGACCATCAACGATTGATGAAGAAGTGTTACCATTGTAGTCAGAAGATACAAGTGGCTCATCGCTATATTGAAGAATTCCTTTAAGATCGCCTTCCGCAGCCTCTTTAAGTGCAGCATTTACTTGATCAGCCGTAACTTCTTGATCAAATTCAGCAACAAGGTCAACTAGAGATACGTTAGGTGTTGGTACACGCATTGCCATACCATTCAATTTACCTTCAAGCTCTGGAAGTACTAGAGAAACAGCTTTCGCAGCACCAGTTGATGTTGGAATGATGTTTTCAGCAGCTGCACGAGCACGACGGTAATCTTTGTGTGGCAGGTCAAGAATTTGTTGGTCATTTGTGTATGAGTGAATTGTTGTCATCATACCGCGTTTAAGACCAAAATTATCGTTAAGAACTTTAGCATATGGAGCTAAACAGTTTGTTGTACAAGATGCATTTGATACAACATGGTGATTAGCTGCATCGTATTTATCTTCATTAACACCCATTACAAGAGTGATATCTTCACCAGAAGCTGGTGCAGAAATAATGACTTTCTTCGCTCCGCCTTCAAGGTGTTTCGCAGCGTCTGCACGGCCAGTGAAAATACCTGTAGACTCAATAACAACTTGTACACCTAGCTCTCCCCATGGAAGTTGAGCAGGATCGCGCTCAGCTAGAACTTTGATCTTCTTCCCATCAACAACGATATCTTCGCCGTCAACTGTTACTTCACCATTTAGCGTGCCGTGAACAGTATCATATTTAAGAAGATGAGCAAGCATATTTGCATCAGTAAGGTCGTTTACTGCTACTACCTCTACCTCTGGGTTGTTTAGTGCTGCACGATAAACATTACGTCCAATACGTCCAAATCCGTTAATACCAATTTTAACTGTCATGAATAAGTTCCTCCTTAAGATTGTTTGGGGATGGAAAAAAATTTATTTTAAAAGGGTGTCCCTTTCAAAAGCTCTTTTGCTGCTCCTTCGTCCGTGATAAGTGTCGAAGAAGAATGTGGTGCGCCTTTAAGATATGCTTGTATGGCATTCGCCTTGGATGCTCCCCCCGCGACGGCAAATACATTCGGAGTTGATGCCAAATCTTTTAATTGAAGACCAACCGTTTTCACTTTGTGAACGATTTTTCCATGCACATCAAAATAATAGCCAAACGCTTCTCCTACAGCCTGACCTTCTATAATCTTTTGAAGGTCTTCTTCACTCGTATTGCGTCGCTTGGCCATGGTGGCTGCGTCTCCAATTCCGTGAAGAACGAGGTTTGCAGATGTGATAAGCGCCATGACCTCTTTAATGGATGGCTCCTTCATAATAGAATCGTACACTTCTCGGCTCACCTGATCAGGTACATATAATACACGATGCTTTGCGCCTGACTTTTGTGCCATTGTGGCACAAATTGTGTTCGCCTGATTGTGAACATCTTCTCCAATTCCACCTCTTGCTGGCACAAACAATGTGTCTTTCGAAGCAAAATCGGGTGTGAGTATTCCGGCTACAGCTGCCATCGTCGTGCCGCCTGTTACAGCGATAATAGTATGTTCAACCAAGCATTCCTTCATGCCTTGAATCGTTGCACGACCTAGTTCTTCTTTCACCCAAGGAAAATCGTCACTATTGCCAGGCACGATCATCACACGTTTAACTTGAAGCTTTTCCTTAAGAGACTGCTCCATTACGTTTATACCCGTAACCTCATTCATCATACCTTCAAGGGGTAATAATAATTCAAGTCCTTCACTTGTAAGACTCATGCCAGACGTATCGATATGGAGCAAATCCTGTGACTTTAGAAACTCAACCTCACTTCTTAGTATACGCTCTGTCATGCCCAATGATAGAGCCAGACTCCTTCTTCCCACAGGTTGCAAAAAACGAACGGACCGGAGAATGTGATATTTCCGCTGTAAATCATCGAGCAGGTTCGGCACCAGTCGCTTTTGGATGTCAATAAATGTTGGCATGAAAAAGCTCCTTTACTATGGTGGTATTCGCAAATGAATGGACTACCTTTGATAAGATTGTGAGCTAAATGAATCCATTGGACTAATTACGTCCCTCATAGACAAATTATGTCCCATCCAGACGAAAAAAATACACCTGCTTCGTTTTTTATAATAGCAGTATTTTATAGTGGTTTCAAGAAATAAAGTCAAGCTTTTTTTGCAATCGCTTACTTAATGTCACATACTCTACTTTTCCATATTGGACGACTTCACCATCAATCTCTACCACTGGAATCATCAGTCCATACTTCTCAGTCCAGTCATCTCGATCGTCAATATTTCGTTCATCTATGGTAAATGGAATATCCTCCTGAACAAGAGTAAGTATACGCTTTGCTTCATCACATAACGAACAATTTAAACGCGTGTAAAACACTACTTCCATCTCGCTTCAACCTCCTTGTTTAGATGCTCTTACGATCACCTGATAAAAGAACACATACTTGTATAGAAAGAAAACCTTCAGCTGCGTATGCAGTGAAGGTTTTGTCATACGCCCTCGGAGGGGATCGAACCCCCATTTCAAGAACCGGAATCTTACGTGTTATCCATTACACCACGAGGGCTCGATTGTTAAATAGTTGAACGTGTGGTTTCCTTCAACGAACGAGCTTGCAGAGAGCGTTTATGTATGGCGGGCAGTCGTTTATACTTCATTAAGAACTATTTTCGATTATTTTTATAATACAGTCAGTCATTAACTATTCAACTGATGACGTCTCTACTCACGCAACACACTTAAATATTATAATAGAGGACAACCTCTTATGCAACCTTGATTATTGAAGTAATTTGTAATGGCTCCTACTTGTTAAACATATAGATGAATGGGTATGATGGTACTAACAGGTTCAAGAAAGGGTTAAGCAATCATATATTTTGATCTTTCTTGACCTTCGTTGTATCATACAATACATAAGTCACTATTTTAAGAGAGACAAAGGAGGAACTACACATGAATTTAATCCCAACTGTTATTGAACAAACGAACCGTGGCGAACGCGCGTATGACATCTACTCTCGTCTTCTTAAAGACCGCATCATTATGCTTGGAAGCGGAATTGATGACAATGTCTCTAACTCAATCGTATCTCAACTTCTTTTCCTAGAAGCTGAAAACCCGGAAAAAGATATTTACCTGTATATCAACAGTCCAGGTGGAAGCATCACAGCCGGTATGGCGATTTACGATACAATGCAATTCATTAAGCCAAAAGTACATACAATTTGTATCGGTATGGCTGCATCAATGGGAGCATTCCTACTTGCTGCTGGTGAAAAAGGTCACCGCTACGCACTACCAAATGCTGAAGTAATGATTCACCAACCACTTGGCGGCGCACAAGGTCAAGCAACGGAAATTGATATCGCTGCAAAACGTATCCTTTTCCTTCGCGAGAAACTAAATCAAATTCTTGCTGAACGTACTGGTCAAGATTTCAAAACAATCGAACACGATACAGAGCGAGATAACTTCATGACATCTGAGCGTGCGAAAGATTATGGGCTAATTGACCAAATTATGACACGTCACGACATCACAGAAAAATAATAATGTTCCTATTAAGAAGCCTCGTCAAATTGACGGGGCTTTTGTTTTTTCAACAGGCGGTTCGGACGATGACTATTGATTAGAGTGGGTGCGACTAGTTTCGAAAAACTTACAAGATGATCGAGCCTCCACCCTAACCAAAAAACCACTATATCTCCCTCTTACTACATAACAAAACCCGCCAAGATTGACGGGTTTCCCTACTGTCATCTAAATCAGTTCGCCTCTACAAACGATACAAGCGATTGCAAAGCGGTTTCTTCGTCATTTCCCTCTGTAATCAATGTGAAAGTCGTACCTGCTCCGAGCGCTAAACTCATTAAGCCCATGATACTTTTTGCGTTTACCTTTTTACCGTCTTTTTCGATAAATACGTCTGATTGGAAACGTGTTGCTTCTTGTACAAATAGGGCAGCAGGTCGTGCCTGCAATCCCGTCTTCAAGTTAATTTGTACATTTTGTTGTTTCATCTAACATCCCCCTTTTTCAAATAGACTAGCTATATTTATTTTATACATTAATTCGCATTTTTATTTTGGTTGGAGTGACTTAATTCTCGATCATTTCCCCTTTTCGTAGTTTTTCAGCGATTTGATCAATTTTACGTAGGCGATGATTGATACCCGATTTACTAATGTTGCTTCCTGACACCATTTCGCCAAGTTCTTTTAACGTGACATCTTGGTACGCAACACGTAACTCAGCGATTTCACGAAGTTTCTCTGGCAGAATGCTCAATCCAGCATGTCGTTCAATAAAACGGATGTTCTCTACCTGACGAAGTGCGGCACCAATGGTTTTATTTAAATTGGCAGTTTCACAGTTGACAAGTCGGTTCACTGAATTTCGCATGTCTCGCACGATCCGGACATCTTCAAACCGCAGTAACGCTTGATGTGCACCGATCAAACTGAAAAAACTCGTAATTTTTTCAGCTTCTTTTAAATAAGCAATGAAGCCTTTTTTACGTTCGAGCGTTTTACTGTTTAAGTTGAATGTATTCATAAGCTTTGAAAGAGATTCGTTGTGTTCTTCATACATCGTGAAAATCTCCAAATGATAAGAAGATGTTTCAGGGTTGTTAACAGAGCCACCTGCTAAAAATGCTCCACGTAAATAAGCGCGTTGACAACATTTTTTCCCTAAGACAGATGGGGCAATCTCATGGTTTAGAGAGAAGCCTTCACCTAAAATTTTTAAATCTTCAAGAATTTCTCTTGCACGCTCTACGACACGTACAATATAGACGTTATTTTTCTTCAATCTCATTTTTTTTCGAACGAGAAGCTCAACTTGTATGTTGTAATTTTTTTTAACAAGTGTGTAAATTCTTCTTGCGATCGCTGCGTTTTCGGTTTGGATATTGACGACAAGCAGGCGATTAGAGAAGGAAAGAGATCCATTCATTCGGATAAGGGCTGACAGCTCTGCTTTTGCACAGCAGGCATTTGATTCAATTTGTGTCAGCTCTTTTTTGGTCTCTGATGCAAATGACATCTCTCACACCAACCTTTCCTAAAACTTTCTATATTAAACGAGTTAAAATCGTTTTTCTGCCATTAGCTTAGTGATGATTTTTGCCACGCGATCTGTATCGTGTCGGATGAGGCCATTGTGGTAAGAGATAATTTTATCATATACAACTTGAAGGCCGAGCCCCTGAAGACGATCGACATCAAATTGTACAGGTTCAGCCATTTCTCTATCATAAATGGATTTTAACTCCACTGGAATTTCTTCATTGTTCACTAATACATAATCAACAAATCGTTCCCCCATATGATCGTATAAGGCATCAATATGATCAGCAGCCGTGTAATGGAGCGTTTCACCTGCTTGTGTCATCAAGTTGCAAATATACACTTTAGGTGACTTGCTGTTTAACACAGCTTGACCGATTTCTTTTACGAGTAAATTCGGTAAAATACTCGTGTAAAGGGAACCAGGTCCGATGATAATCATGTCCGCTTCTTGTATGGCTTCGACTGCTTGAGGCAACGCCTTCACGTGTTTAGGTGACAGGAACACTCGACTGATCTTTTTCCCCGAGAACGGGATTTTCGATTCCCCTTTAATAATTGTTCCATCTTCCATTTCAGCTGATAAAAAAAGGCTTTGATTCGCGGATGGTAGTACTTCTCCGCGAACATTTAATACCTTGCTCATTTCCTGTACGCCATGAGCAAAATCTCCCGTAATGGACGTCATCGCCGCGATAATTAGATTTCCTAGTGCATGACCACTCAATTCATTTTTACTGGCAAAACGGTACTGAAACATTTCTTCAATAAGCGGCTCCACATCCGATAAGGCAGCAAGCACGTTTCGAATGTCGCCCGGTGGTGGAATGTTCAAATCCTCTCGAATGCGCCCAGAACTTCCTCCGTCATCTGCTACTGTCACAACGGCGGTTAAGTCAAGAGGATGATTTTTTAAACCTCTTAGAAGGACAGATAAACCTGTCCCGCCTCCGATCACAACCACTTTTCCTTTGGTGTCGTACTTAGTGGTCAACTCGTCTTTCCTTTTCGCTTCTCAATATCACGGTGTGTCACCCGTGTTTGATAGTCTTTTGCAAAGGAACGGGCAATTTCCTCTGTTAGGGCTACTGATCGGTGTTGGCCACCTGTACAACCGATCGCTACCACAAGTTGGCTTTTCCCCTCACGTTTGTATTGGGGTAGCATAAACGCAAGTAAGTCCAATGTTTTCTCTAAAAACTTTTGTGTTTCCGTCCATTTCATCACATACGTTGACACTTCTTCATCCAAACCTGTTTGGGGTCTCATATGCTCAATGTAATGAGGGTTTGGCAGAAATCGGACATCAAAAACTAAATCTGCATCAATCGGAATCCCATGTTTAAAGCCAAATGACATTACATTTACTGTGAATAAGGACTGTTTATTCGCTGAGAATTCAGCTAGAATTTTTTCGCGAAGCTCACGCGGCTTCAATTTTGAGGTATTGTAAATGGTTTGTGAACGTCCTTTTAACTCCTCGAGCAACAAGCGTTCCTGTTTTATGCCATCAAGCGGTAAACCTGCTGGAGCAAGTGGATGGGAGCGGCGTGTTTCCTTATAGCGACGAACGAGCGCTTCATCATCTGCATCTAAATAAAGAATGCGAGGTGTCACATGATCTGATTCAAACTGATCAAGTGCTTTGAAAAGAAAATCGAAAAACTCGCGTCCTCTTAAATCCATCACAAGCGCAACTCGATTCATTTTATTACTAGATTCCTTCATCAATTCCAAAAACTTTGGCATTAACGTTGGCGGCAGGTTGTCCACACAGAAAAAACCAAGATCTTCAAAGCTCTGTACAGCAACGGTTTTTCCCGCTCCCGACATGCCAGTGATGATAACTAATTCAACATCGTTAACTGTCGTCATGAATAAATCCCCCTTGTAACAGTGATTAACTTGGATCCAATCGATACGATAACAAGTCAAAATCAGGTGTATATGTAAATGTTCCATACATTACACCTTGTCCATGAACAACATACTCTAAAATGTGCCGGTCACCTTCTGCCATTTCTAGCGACGGAATTGCTTCTACTGGCTGCCATTTTAAAATCCCTTCAGGTGATTCTTCCATTTCTACACCATCAGCATCTGTAGCTAAAAAAGTGAACATCATCCATTCTGACACAACTTCATTTCCATCTTTAATAATAAATGTGAAAATCCCTTTGATCTCAGGGTTTTTAACATAAATTCCTGTTTCTTCACGGTATTCACGAATACATGCATCTCGAACGGATTCTCCTGGCTCCATTTTGCCACCAGGTGCTACCCACCAATCACGACGTGGCTTTTGGAGTAATAATGCTTGCTGGTCCTTTATATATACGCAATTCGTTATGCGTTGCATCTTATCACCTACTCTATTTCGCTCATTTACTTTATTATACATGCTTTTTTTCCAGCGAACAAATAGAGAGAGACTGAATATAGTTGTATTTTTATTCTCATTGATTGGACTTCATGAATAATATGTGAGGTTCTTAACAAAAAAATGGCATGGACCAAGTCTGTCTGTATTCTTACTGTTCTCAATTAGTATACAACATTAAGCCTGTTATAAAAGCGTTTGTATAAGTTTTTGGCTAAGAAGGTTGCAGAAACAAACCATTCCGTAAAAATTAACTTCTCCCTGTCCCTAAAGTATAATTGTAAATAAAAACCAAGTGGAAAATGCACCTTTATTCAGGTCTTGTCTTTTTGGCCAAAATACCGGAAAATATATTTTCTGATTATTCTATTAAAATTTATGCAACACTAGTGTTATTTTATCAATAAAAGATGAAACGAAACATAATCTATTGAAACACATAAAAAAAGCTCGCCCCGTAGGGTAATCTTCTCTTCGATAGGTTTTAGACAACGGAAAAGCCAGTCATCTCTTGCAATTAGAAAGAGATAGATCAGGCTCTTGAAATAAAAACGCTGAACGTAATGGTTAGTTGTTGGGACTAAACCTGACCAACATTTCTACCATTTTTCTTTAGTCACAAATACGTAACCACCCCTACTGGTTTGGTTGACTTCAGGCAGCTAACGAAAATAAATAAAATAGGTATTGCAAAACAAAGGAGAGTCTAGTATTCATTGATAGTGATAATAGAGAGATATTTGTAAAAGTGTCTGAAACCGTTGATATTAATCTCTTCCTTGGACTTTTTGTGGTATACCCGGGTATACCACAAAAATAGGATGAGCAACGTAACTAAACATTAGCTGCCCTGTAGTGACCCTCTCAAGTGGGCAGGAATTAAAAAGAAAAGTAAGTAGCCTGAGTTCTAGAGTCATAAGGGCTCAGGTTATTTTTTTTCGTATTTTTCATGTTGGGCTGGAAACCGTGATTTTGAAGAAGATAAATAAATGGTTGATGAAACCAGCTATTTTCCCACTATGGATCACACCACTTACCTAAGAAACTGTTGACCTTTTCCAGTGACTTTCGTTGTTTGTACTTACGTGACCGTCAAAGTGAGTAATTGCTGTTTCCTTAACTTCAAAAAATTTCAATTCCATCGCTCGTTGAGTCGGACTGTTGTAATTTGATCCTTGCGTTGATCAAATATCCTCCGTCTCACCATTCCTTGAACAATCTTTTCTTCCTGTGTTGTATCATTTTGTTTTGGCTAACTCTCCATCAAGATACAGGTGAGAAACATTCACGGCATCAGCGAAAGCAACTTTCGGTCTGTCTCGAACAATTAAGGCTAGCAATTAACTCTTATTTGTATATTCTAACGCTCGCTTCATTACCATTTCTGGCTGTTCTATATCTTTTCGAGATGAAATGAATATGGAAATAATGATCCGGATGGTCTATCTGAAGATTGTTAACGCATTTTCCCAATGCAAGGTTTGACAAATGTACGAGGAGTTACTAAATTGGGTTTACTGTACATGCTGCTATCTTATAAGAAGTGAAGGAAGACAATGAAACATGCGAAACTAAGAGGGGAAATCTACTCTCAGTTTGATATTTTTCGTATGTCTCGAAAAACATGACGTATGAAAATTTTTAAAAATCTTTATATCCTACTCGTTTCATAAAGGTGAAATCGTTAACTTACGTTTCAACATTATCATCTGATGTGTCTAAGTCAATAACCATAATTTGGAATGGTAAATTACTTTCAACAAGTAGTTTTTTTTCATCATTTTCACTTGTAACTACGATATTATCAACTACGATAAATCCTGTTAATAATACTCCACCATTTACACCTGAAGACTTCGGAATCTGTGTAGTTTCAATATGGTTATTGACATTGACCTCTTTGATATTAATAGAATATTCTTTAGTCATAATTGAAATCCTCCTCAATAAATGTAATCACACAATAAAAGTATATGTAATAAGTTTATTGAATTTTCACAGAAATATAAAAAAATCTTCTCACTAAAAAGAAGACAGTGTTTAGACTGTCTTTTTACTTAGGGATTTCATTATGCTTCATATAGACTTGTTTCAAAAACCTTCAAACGTTTTTAAATTTGCAACAATTTGATTACCTACATGGTGGTGGCAGTATTTTATCTTTTCTAAATTCTGCAATCACGACTTGAACTGGAAGGATCTTCTCTATATACCATTTTTGATCATCATGGTCTTTTTCACAGTGGCAAAGTTCCTTAGAACATCTTATACTTAAACATTTTTCAAAATCAAACATTTGAGTTAAAGCAAAACCGCTATTAAGTCTAAACTTATCGTCTCCAATGATGACATCCTCGCGAATGCTGTCACAAGGAATAGGTGTACATTCAGAGTGTGAAGTTATCTCAGTTTCACCAAAGAAACAGTCACAAAATTCCCCAAAATGGTCATTCAATTTTTTAGTCAACAATTTTCACTCCTTTTTTTATTATTGTTAATTCTTTTTTTGTGAAATCCCTCTATTAGATTATGCAACCAAAGAAAAAATTGAGTAGTTGTTTTACTTGAAAATAGTACTCAATTAATAAAAAAGGCTATAAAAATCTTAGAAAAGCCACTCAAAAAATCCTTCTTCCTCTCCCTGGCTGATTTTCTCTTTACGCTTCTGATTTCGATTAAATTCTGTAATTCTGTAATCACTAATTGAACTGGAAGGATCTTTTCATATACCATTTTTGATCATCATGATCTTTCTTCTTACAGTCACAAGGTTCCCCCTTAGACCTAGAACATCTTATACTTAAACATTTTTCAAAATCAAACACTTGAGTTAAAGTAAAACCGCTATTAAGTCTAAACTTATCGTTGACACTGGTGTCACCATCTTAATTGGAAAGCGCACCTCGGTCACAAAGAATAGGAGCACATTCAGAATGTGAAGTTATCTCAGTTTCACCAAAGAAACAAGAACAAAGTTGTTTCGGTACTTCAAAATGATGATCGGTCATTCAATTTTCAATCCTTTCTTTTTAGTTCCATTGCTACACAGACCCTTCTTTAAGTAGATTGGGATACGTATCCAGAGTAAATGCTGACTAGAGCAGTAGCAGAAGGAATTTAAGGAGTGGATACGTACGTCTGATTTACACGGGCCCTATAATTTTTAAATTCATAGGATTCCTTTTTTATGTCTACAGTTAGGTTATCTGGCTCATATATTAAAGTGCGTAATTGGCCATCTCTAATCTCCTCAGGGATATAAACGAATAACGCCCCACCTCGTTGACCTAACAGTCCTCACACAAACCATCTGGATCACTGGTTCCACATTTATTTTCATCGAACGTATTGTTATCATCCGCAGGTGGATTCGCTTGGATATCATTACCCGCATTATTAAACGCGCAGTTGGAACGGACACAGTTATCTGTTGTGTTGGGCTCTAACCAAATACCCACGTTCTCGTTGTCTTTAACGATGTTATTGTCGATCAAGTTGTTGGAAGCTCCTTCTTCCTCACCTGATTCTAATCGAATCCCTCCTGTTTTATTGCCTTCAACCAAGTTATTGATGATATTGTTTCCATTATCATCAAGATCTAATTCAATTCCTACACCATTTTTGAAAACTTTATTCCCATAAAGGGTAGTCTCGCCAACTACATCGATACCCTTACCCATAGTTTCACAAATCGTATTTTCAAATGTTAGATTCCCAATACCAGAACCATCGATACCCTCTTCGCCATTCTTGATAACTAGATTATGCAAAAGCACATCAAAGTCTCCTGGGAAAATACCAAACCCATTCCCCTCAGCTAGGCATTTAAAATATAGCGTATGACTCCCCCCAGCGCTAGCGAGACCATCGGATACGTTTTCAACAGCCTGACATTTGATGAGATAGTTGTTATTGCCGTTGATTTGAACACCCTGATCCTGATTGCCACTTGCAACGCACTTCAATATGAAATTGCGGTGACCATCCTCAGTTACAAAAAAACCATCAGACTGATTATCCTTTGACTCCACTTGACGAATGATGTTGGCATCAGACTCAATACGTATGCCGTCACTACCGAACTTTTGTACCGTCAGGCATTCAATCGTCGTTTGATCAGATCCCAAAGGAATAACAATACCATCCGTAAACGTTGCCACTCCGTCGATAATCGTCTTTCCTATCCCTGCACCAATAATCCTTAAACGAGGGATCGGTATAGGATTCATTGGGTCCGTCGTGTTAGCAACCACAAACCCCGCAAACGTCCCAGTCTCAATTCTAATCGTGTCACAAGGTTCAGCCGCGTTAATGGCACATTGAATAGATTCTCCTGGTTTTACTGTAATAACCGACTTAACTTCGCAACAGTCCTCACACAGATTATCTGGATCACTGTACCCACATTTATTTTCATCAAAGGTATTATTCACATTCGCCGGTGGATTCGCTTGGATATCACTGCACGCATTACCAAATGCACAGTTGGAGCGCACGCAGTTGCCGGTTGTGTCGGATTGTAATAAGATGCCGTCACCCTCGTTTTCTTTAACAATGTTGTTGTCGATAAGATTGTTTGAAGCTCCAGTTCCCAGAGTGATAAGGTTTAACTTATTGCGTACCCTTGGTAATAAACTCCTCGTAGCTGGATCTGACTCTAACCGAATCCCGTCTATTTTATTTCGTTGAACGCAGTTGTTGACAACATTGTTTCTGTTAGCAAAGGATTCTAATCTAATCCCTGGCCCTGTACCATTGTCACAAACGTGATTTCCGTAGATAATGCCATCACACTCCTCTACTAGGATGCCATTATCCTTGTTCTCACAAACGACATTGTCAAATACTAGTGCTCCATCTTCATCAAGTTCAATACCCTCGGTCCCATTATTGATAGTTTTATTACACAGCAGTAAATCGAAGTCTCCAACTTCAAATCCATCACTTCCATTGCCTTTGGCTAGGCAATTAAAATATAACGTATGAGTTCCACCTTCGTCACTTTCAAACCCCTCGTCCATGTTGTCAATCGCTCGACATTCAATGAGATAGTTGTTATTTCCATCGATAGCAAATCCATCATCCTGATTCCCACTAGCGACACACTTAAGTACTAAATTTCGTTCCCCCTCAATGTTAAAACCACCACTTCCCCCATTACCTTTCGCCTCCACCTGACGAATGATGTTAGCGTTAGATACACTCACAAGGCCATTTCCAGCACTAAAATTCTGTACCGTCAAGCATTCAATCGTCGTTTGATCAGACCCTGAAGGAAGGGCAATCCCATCCGTCGTTGATCCTACTCCGTCGATAATCGTTTTCCCTATCCCGGCACCTATAATTTTCAAACGAGGAATAGGTATAGGTTCTTCCCCTGTCGTGTTAGCAACCACAAATCCCGCAAACGTGCCAGCTTCAATCCTAATCGTGTCAGGAACCTTAGCCCCATTAATAGCGTTTTGGATAGATTCTCCATTCTTCACTATAAAAACAGTCAAAACCTTCATCTCCTTTATCATTATTTTATGAACATTACTCGATAAGGTTCTGGTGCAAAAACATTAAGTTCCATGCTAGTAATCTCTAAAGCTTGGACATACTGATAAGATGATTACAATTCAACAGTCGGCTTTTGAATTTCCAATTAAATTAACACAGGCCGAAATTCAAATCGTTGTCGAAGCAGATATTCCACTTGAGCCACCCGCATTCGAAATTAAACGAGTGGGAAAAGATATATTCCTAACGCAATGTAAACTTGTATCTGTAGAATTTCAGGAGGACGAAAAAAAAGCTTACGATTTGTAACAAGAGGAAAATTATTTGTAGAAAGATTTATTCGTAAAAATATCGAATATGCTACAGATAAATGTAATACAGCGGTTCGTGATAAAACTGCTGATGTTCCATTTTTTGGTTTTGTAGAATCTTCAGAAAGTAGTTGCCGATTTATTAAACCGAAAGATGGGTACTAGATGGAGAGACTGTGGTGGGAGGTAATGGTATAACGATTGATAACACTTCCGGCGTAGTGGTGCATAATTTTAGAATTCAAAAATTTAGTGGTAATGGCATTTTATTAGAAGGTTCAGATAGTAACGTGATGAAAGGGAATAAGTTTAATGAGAATAATACTGATTGTATTCTCTTAATCCGTTCAGTTAGCAACATGATCATAGGGAATGTCGCTAATGAGAATGTGGATGATGGTATACAATTAATCCAACTCTCTAACAACAACATAATTAGAGGAAATACCGCTAATGATCATGATGGGGATGGTATTACCTTCTCTGCAGATTCTGAAGAAAATGATGTTTTCTTTAATCGTGCGCTTGATAATGGGGACGGGGGTGGTTTTACTGATATCAACGATCAAGATACCAACAATTTCAAAGGGAATAAATGTGATACTAGTAACCCCCCAGTCGGGATTTGTAATTGATCACTCTTAGTATCCTGTGGGGTGCTTTTGTTGTGTCGGGAATGATAACAAAAAAAAGACGCCTATACACGTTGGTGTATAAGCGTTTGTTAGGTATGGACATCAGTGGGTTGGTAAATAACCACATCCGAGTCAGTCCATGCCACCAAGTAATGTATTCTAAAGGGGGTCAATTACTTATAATATCTACTATACCTTTTTATTGTTGCATCACTGTTACAACTGAGTAACGATTGCATAAATTTTTTTATCTATACTCTACCTCATTACTCATAGTCATTGACGACTAACTTTTAATGATTCCATCAATTCTTCTACGTAATGTTGAACGGATTGTGCCGCGATGCTTCCATCACCTGTTGCAGTGACGATTTGACGAAGCGTTTTGTCCCTCACATCTCCAGCAGCAAAAATCCCTGGTACGTTCGTTTGCATCATGCTATCAGTCTCGATATAGCCTTGATCGTTTAAAATTCCAAGTGATTCAAAAGGCTTTGTCAATGGTACCATTCCGATATAAATAAATGCACCATCCGCAGCGAATTTACTTTCGGTGCCATCTTCTGTAGAGACGAGTGTAACTGAACCTACTTTTCCATTCTCTTCATTGATTTCTTTGATCGTGTTATTCCAAATAAAATCAATTTTATCGTTGTCAAATGCACGCTGTTGCAAAATTTGTTGTGCACGAAGCTTATCACGGCGGTGTATGATTGTCACTTTGTTGGCAAAACGAGTTAGATATACACCTTCTTCAACAGCAGAGTCTCCTCCACCTACAACAACAAGGTCTTTGCCTTTAAAAAATGCACCATCACAAACTGCGCAATATGATACGCCACGTCCACCAAGCTCTTTTTCACCTGGAACCCCAAGCTTTTTGTACTCTGCACCAGTGGTCAAAATGATCGAACGAGTCTTATACTCTTTTGAACCCGCTTTAATCGTTTTAAATTCTTTTCCGTCAACAATACTTTTCACATCACCGTACGCATATTCCGCACCGAATTTTTTTGCGTGATCGAACATTTTATTTGAAAGATCTGGTCCTAAAATATGGTCAAATCCTGGGTAGTTTTCAACATCTTCTGTATTTGCCATTTGTCCGCCAGGTACGCCACGCTCTAACATAAGCGTTGACAAATTACCACGTGACGTATAAACAGCAGCTGTCATCCCTGCAGGACCAGCGCCAATAATAATCACATCATAAATTTTTTCTTCCGTCATGAAAATACACTCCTTTATCCTCTTAAAAGTGGTTTCCACTTCACCCTCATTTATCGTAAAGGATGAGCAACATTACGTCCACTTTTTTGCCTATGGTAAGTATTCGTTTAAATCATCCATATATGCTCGCATGGACGAAGTACTTGTAGAATACTTTTCAGCCATTTCTCTCTGCGATACTTTTTCGCCTCGCACCTTTTTCCACAAATATTCAACTGCTGCTGATAATGCCGCTACATTTTTGAACGAATAACCATCCTCTGATCCATAATACACAATATGAAACCACATATAAAACAACCCTTGATGTGATTGTTGCGTAAGATTAAAAGTATGACTTAGCTTACAGGCAACATCATGCGCACGTTTTAAAGCATCAACTTTCGGACCAACCGCATTCGTGTCAGACAAAATATTGTGCACTTGCCCAAGCACAGCGAAATAAGCATGTTCAGTTTCTGTTAAATACGAAGGTGCTCCCACCTTCAAAAACGATGGATCGGTTTGTGCTTCTTTGAAAAAAACAAACAACCGCTCTTCTGGATACATTGATTCAGAAAGCACGTCGTTTCGTTCAGTCATTTGCCCGTTCCAAGGCTCCATTCCTTCTTTATCAGGCTGATCGATTAATACGCGTTTCCACGCTTCTTTTGCAACTTTTTCATGTCCAGTTTGCCATGCTGACTGCGAAAGCCAAAAATAAAATCCTGCATCGCCCTCAAAGCCTCGTTTCACAAGACTTTTCAACCATCCATACGCTTGCTTATGACGACCAACTAGTGAGAACGTTGCCCCTAATTTAAAACGATGTTCAAGTAAAAATGGACGGACTTGCTCTAATGCATCCATTAAATTTTCCAATTCATCCGTTCGCTCTTGGTAATAATAAAACACCGCTAAATTACAAAGCGCATGTAAATTTCCAGGATTACGATTAAGCACTTCCGTTAACAGCGCAGTTGCTTGCTCCTTTTCCCCAAAATAAAAATACGCAAGCGCTAAATTATTGTATGCAGTCCAGTAATCAGGAAAACGTTCAATCACTTCTTCAAGTAATTCAATCGCTTCTTTAAATTCTCCATCTGCTAAATGTTGATTTGCTTTTTCTTGATGCATAATAAGTTCATCTTGCTCTAGATCACGATCAAATTCATTTTCCTCTTCAAGTGACAACAGCTCAAGTAGATCTTCTGCATCCTCCACAAACTCGCCATCTCCATGCCGATCTAAATAAGCAGTCGCATGCTTATACGCTTCTCCAAACAAGCCCAAATGAGCAAAATTATTCGCCATAAGATAATGCGCTTCAATCATAGACGGATCGATGGTATCCATGATTTCCTTTAAACGTTCATTTGATTGTTTAAATTCACCGATTTCTGTTTCAATAATGGCCATTTGCAACCGAATCATCGGTTCCTCTGGCTCCAAATCCTGTGCGCGTGTCAAGTACTTGAGCGCTTTATCTAATTGACCACGATGATACATGGTCATCCCTTTGCGGTAGTAACTTTCTCCAGATAGGTTAAACGGTAGCACCTTACCCGTCATTTCTGTTCGCTTCGATCCGTTTTTCATGTATATCCTCCGAACATCGTATTAACCTATCAATGATAGCATAATAAGGACCTCTAACGGAAGCCGCTCGTTTGTGGTGAAATGGTCTTTTTTAGAGAACATAATGGTTTTCTCGTTTAGGGATCAATGGGCAAATCGTCGAGAAAGATGTAACTCAATGCCGTGAGAAAGCGATTGTCCGCCATACACTCCACCCACAATACTACTTTTTGAACCAAAAAAGCACCTCCCTCAATGGAAAGTGCCTCTTTGCTGATCTAATTTTTAAATCAATATCTCAATCTCTGCTTCTTCTTTCAGCTCATCAACATGTTGAGCAAACGGTTCGTTTTGCAGTGTTACCTTAATGTCTTCGCTTACGTCTTCATATGCTGGAAATTCCTCTTCAGTTTCAGCTTCACCTTCTTCATATTCAGCTGCCACTTCATCATAATAAGCCTGAATCTCTTCTTCTGTTATTGGAGCAGCTTCATCCATATATTTTGCGTATTGAATTGATTCAGCAATTTGTTCTTTGAACGTTTCTATCTCTATGTCTTGGGCTTCGAGCAATTCTTGTATTATTTCTTCTCCACCGTATTGTTCTCCAACTAATGCATATTCTTCATCGATTTCTTCTTCAGATGCTGTCATATTCGCTTCTTTTGCTTTTTGAAGAACTAATGTTTGAATCACAAGTCTATCTAATGCCTGTTCTTTCGTTTGCTCAATACCCTCTTCACTTGTAGGATCTTGTCCCCGTTGCTGCATTTCATATTGGATTGAAGTCAATGCAATATTGTAATCAACGCCTGTAATTTCTTCATCATTCACAACAGCAACGATCTCGTCCTCGTCAACTTGTTGCTCAGCTAGCTTAGCTTCCATTTCTTCAAGAGCAGCTGCTTGCTCTTCTTCAGTTAGGCCTTCTGGTGCCTCTTCATCTTTTTCGCTACAAGCTGCTAAACCTAATGCTAGCGCACCTGCTGCAAACGGAAGTAAAAATTTCTTAAGTTTCATACAATAATAACCCCTTTCAGATCTGTAATTCTTTATCCTAGTACGCATTGTAAAGGACATTCACGAAAAGATAAACCGATAACCCTCCAAGACATAAAATAACCCAATTTATCACTTGATAAACAAGGTAACTACTAAGTAGACGAGCATCTTGTTATTTTGTTACATGCAAACATAAGTTTATTACAATAATAATTTAAGTAAACTAAAATAATTATTATGTTGACTTAAAAATGTTTTTCCTCGTATAATCATATCAGATAAAATTAAAGGAGAATGTCACTTATGGTTAAATCACCTCTTCATGGTATGATTTTAGCTTCCTTATTTGCTGCGTTAATGGCGATCGGTGCAAACATAACATCGATTGTCCCAATTCTTGTGATCGGTAACGTACCCATCACCCTCCAAACAGTAGTATGCTTGCTTGCAGGAATTTTATTAGGAAAAAAATGGGGACCAATCGCTATGATCATCTACCTTATGGTCGGACTTGCTGGTATGCCTGTATTTGCACAGATGTCAGGTGGAGTTGGAACCATCATAAGTCCAACGTTTGGATTTTTGCTCTCCTACATCGTTGTTGCTTGGGTAACAGGTTTGATTACTGAAAAGAAAAAAACATTTATGATCCTTTTAATTGCCTCATTGATTGGAACTGTAATCAACTACGGCATTGGAACCAACTGGATGTACATAGCCTATAAGCTATGGTTTTCAGCACCAGATGGCTTTACCTATACAATGGCATGGATTTGGATGCTTCCGCCATTACCAAAAGACATTGTGCTCACATTCGTTGCAGCAACCGTTTCATACAAAGTACTTCAAGCATTTCCTGAAACACGCTCACAAAGAGTACCTCAGGATCAACGAGCTGTTTAAACGTATGCTACCAGTTAAGAACCAGCTAGTGGTTCTTGACTGTTTTTTTGATTTAAGCAAATCTTCTACATTTCAACGCTATAATTTCAAAATATAGTTTACTAATCATTGTAAAAATCGTGAATATTAGCCACACAAAAACGCCTCCCCATTAAAGAGAGACGCTCCACAAATTATTGTTTATTCATCTTTTAACCGAATCACTTGCATCGGGTTCCCACCAACGAATGCCCCTGCTGGCACGTCTTTATGGACAAGCGTGCTCGCAGATACAATGGCTCCGTCACCAATCCGAACACCTGGCAAAATTGTCGTATTTGCACCAATCAACACTTCGTCGCCTATTTCAACCATACCAATACGATACTCATGAATTAAATATTCATGTGCAAGAATAGTCGTATTGTAACCAATGACACTATTTTTGCCGACAGAAATTTTTTCAGGAAACATAACGTCAAGCATCACCATAAGTGCAAAGGATGTTTGATCGCCAACCTTCACACCTAAGAATGTGCGGTACAACCAGTTTTTCATCCTTAAAAATGGTGTGTACCGAGCCATTTGAATCACAATAAAATTGCGCATTACCTTCCAAAAAGGAACGGTTTTATACACGTGCCAAAGTGAATTGGAACCTTCTACTTTATGGCGTTCTGTTCTTCTCATTTTCCGTTATTCTGCACAATCGTCAACAAATCTTCCATCGTTTCAAGCATGAAATCTGGTTCATAACTAGCTAGGTACTCTCGCCCCTTCGCGGTCCAAGAGACTCCAGCGGTTCTAGTTCCAGCGTTTTTACCACCTAACACGTCATGATGATTGTCTCCAACCATTAGACTTGTTTCAGGTTCAGAATCTAGTTTTTTCATTGCTAGATGTAACGGCTCTGGATTAGGTTTTGCATTCTTAACGTCATCAAGTCCAATAACCACATCAAAATAGTGATCAAGTTTCATCAACTTTAACCCTTTAATCACTCCATCATTGCGCTTTGTCGACACAATCGCCATCTTAATACCTCGATCATCTAGCGCTTTGATTGTTTCTTCAACGCCTTTAAAACCAGTGGCGAGCGAATCATGTTGCTCTAAATTAAATTCACGATAATATGCTACCATTTCATCCACTTGGTCAGGGTTTACGCGCTCAAACGATTCAACTAGCGGTGGTCCCATGAATTGCAAAACTTCTTTACGTCCATACTGGCCAGGGAAATAATGCTCCATCACGTGCAAAAAAGAGGAGATAATCAATTCATTCGTATCGATTAACGTGCCGTCTAGATCAAAAAGGACCGTATCAATGGGTTTGTTCATATTCTAATTTCCTTTCTTTCGACAATTCATTTCGCTTCCACACATACGCAATGACCATCGTTAGTACGACTGCAGTAATTAGTCTGATTAGGAATAATGGCAGTATAGGTATCCCGAGTGGAATAAAGATTAGGGTATCCTCGACAACAGCATGACAAGCGACCAAGAAAATAAATGCGAGTGTTGCATCTTTTTTACTTACGCCGTCTTCCTGTACCGCTTTAATCATTACGCCTGCACCATATGCAAGACCAATCGTCAAGCCCGCAACGAGTGTCATCGAAGCATTTTCTTTCATCCCAAGCCCTCTTGTAAAAGGTGCGATCCATTTTGTGAAATGATCGAGCCACTTTAAATCTCTCATAATTTGTATGATAACCATTAACGGAATAACAATGAGTGCTAGCTGTAAAACACCAAATGCTGCTTTTTCAAATGCCATCAAAATGATCGCACCCCAACCAGACACATCGCCCTGTTGTGGTGGCACCATGCCGTATTGAGCCACTTCTTGTCCACCGTGCCATACAAGGTTAATGATCATTGCTGAAACAAACGCCAAACCGAGTCGTACAACGAGCACTACCCAAAGTTTCACGCCTACCTTTAATGCAACACTTGTCTCGATTAATAAATTATGTGAAAATGACAGCATCACCGCAATGATGAACACTTCTTTTACCGTCATTTCTAAGGATAAAATTCCTGCAATTCCCGCATACAGATTTAAAAAATTTCCTAAAACAAGCGGAACTGCTGCCTCCCCACTTAATCCAAAAAGGCCCATAAACGGTTCAATCTGTTTTGTAATCCAAGGTAAAACAGGAGTATATTGTAACAATACAACAATAAACGTGACGGGAAAGATAATTTTCCCAAGAGTCCATGTGGTTTGTAGACCAGCTTTTAATCCGGCTTTAAATGTTGGTTTCATTAATCGGCCCCACCCTTTGTTCTACTTGTTTCGTTTATCCGTATAGCGAGTCGTTACGCCTGTCTTTCGGCGATATGCCATAATCGCAATCGCACCTGCAATCAAAAGGAACGATAAAAGCTGCGCCACACGTATTGTATCTGTCAGCATTAAGCTATCTGTTCGCAATCCTTCAATAAATGCACGACCGATGGAGTACCAAATCACATACGATAAGAAAATCTCACCACGGAGTGGATTCACTTTTCGCAATACCAGCAATAAAATAAGTCCCACTAGACTCCATAACGATTCATACAAAAATGTAGGATGATAGTAAGAAAATGAACCATTTACCTCGATATACATTTGGTTAATAATCCAATCCGGAAGATACAATCCCTCTAAAAACGAACGTGACACTTCCCCGCCATGAGCTTCTTGATTGGTGAAATTCCCCCAGCGACCAAGCATTTGGCCTAAAATAATACTCGGTGCTGCAATATCAACGATCTTCCAAAACGATAGTCCTTTCCGCTTTGCAAAAATTATTACCGTCGCAACCGCACCTATAAGCGCACCATGGATCGCAATTCCACCGTTCCAAATTTGAATAATAGCCCCTGGATTTCCTGAATAATATTCCCACTGAAAAATCACATAATAAATACGAGCTGAAATAATTGCAATCGGCACAGCCCAAATAAGTAAATCGGCAAACGTATCTTTTGGCAAACCTAAACGATTCGCTTCACGATTAGCCAATATGTATCCTAAAATAATTCCTGTTCCAATAATCAGTCCGTACCAAGCAACATTGATCGGACCAAAACTGATCGCAACCGGATCAATAGGTTGAATTGATGCAAGCATACTCTCTCCCCTTTCAAAATCTCTATATACAAGCGCAAGCGGCTCATTCGCCCTGACAAGCATAAGGCGATCTAAACAAATAGACTCTTTAAGACTTGCCACACGGAGCTAGATGACGAATTACGCAATTACAGAGTTTTCCATCTATTATCGTATATAAATTAAATGTCTTCATGATCTCCTTCTATAATCGAATCTGCTAAACGATTTGAAAACTGTTCAGCCGCATTTACTCCCATTCGTTTCAAACGGAAATTCATTGCTGCTACTTCTATAATGACTGCTAAATTTCGACCAGGGCGAACCGGCAATGTGATTTTCGTAATCTCAGAATCAATAATTTTCATTTTTTCTTCATCAAGCCCAAGTCGATCATACTGTTTATTTTTATCCCAAATCTCTAAATCAATGACAAGCGTCACTCGCTTATGATTAAGAACAGCCCCCGCACCAAATAGCGTCATCACATTGATAATGCCTAGACCTCGAATTTCAAGCAAATGCTCAATCAATGGAGGAGAAGTTCCAATTAACGTATCCGTATCATCTTGACGAATCTCCACACTATCATCTGCTACCAATCGATGTCCACGCTTCATAAGTTCAAGTGCTGTCTCACTTTTACCAACACCACTTTTTCCTGTAATCAATACGCCAACACCATAAATATCCACCAGCACTCCATGAAGGGCTGTAGTTGGAGCAAGCTTACTTTCCAAATAATTCGTTAAATGACTAGAAAAACGCGTTGTTTTAACGGGTGTTTTCATTACTGGCACTTGGCTACGTTCAGATGCGTTAATCAGCTCAGCGGGAACTTCAATCCCCCTTGATAAAATAATACCAGGCGTATCATCCGTACAAAGTTGAGACATGCGATCAATCCGATCCTGCGACGGCAACAACTCATAAAAAGACATCTCCGTACGACCAAGAAGTTGGATACGCTCTGCAGGATAATAACTAAAGTAACCTGCCATCTCTATGCCTGGGCGTGAAATATCACTCGTCGTAATTGGACGATGAATCCCCTCTTCTCCGCTAATTAGCTCTAATTTAAACTGCTCAATAATATCTTTTGTCGTAACCTTAACCACCATTGTCCCCCCTACATCGATCAAACATGCTATTGACATACGCTTTATTATAACACTTTGGAATATGATTCACTATATTAGATAATCGAATAGTCCTACAGTGCCTTTCTTACATATCAAAAACGACTAGGGAGACTTCTCCCTAGTCGCTTTCACGTATTACATAAAGTTATTCCTGAGCTGATGCCTTATGAGAAGAAAACCTCATTTTTAACCCAAATCCTAATGCACCTAAAGAG
Source organism: Jeotgalibacillus marinus (assembly GCF_040801915.1). NCBI lineage: Bacteria > Bacillati > Bacillota > Bacilli > Caryophanales > Caryophanaceae > Jeotgalibacillus > Jeotgalibacillus marinus. Next base: position 104,336 of record NZ_JBFMIA010000007.1, read on the forward strand.
ATTAGCCCACTAATGATTCCTGTCCCCAATAAGAAAATGATCAAAACCCATTTAAACAAAGCCATCATTTCGACACCAAGTACATAAATACCTAGTATAGAAAATAGTACGCTAATCCCTAAAAAAACTGATCCAATAGCACTCAATCCAAACCACGTTGCACGATCGATAAACTTCTCCATTTATTCACCTACTCACTTTTAGTTTACTCGATAAAGATTCTCTTATGTATGACTATACCATTCCATAGCATCGGTAAAACCTTTTTACTCTAAAAAAACAGGATAACGAAATAGGATGGGGTCCCAATTTCGCTATCCTGTTTTTTGTGATTTCCGGTCATCATTTATTTTTAGTGTAGAACATGCACTTATTGTTCTTGTGTGTCGTCTTGTGTTGGCGATTCTTTTTTTGACTCTAAAGGCTTCACACTGACTGCACCCGTTTTAGCATCAGCCAATAAAAACAACTTCGTGCCTTTAGGTCTTTTACGCGTGAATCGTATCCTACGCTGCATTAGTTCTTCACGTTCTTCAACATGATCCATATCACGGTGGTTCAAATCGAAGCGTCCAAAGTTTGATTTCAATATGCCGTCAAGTCCTGCACTATCAGGAACAAAAATGGAAATAGACCCTGCAATTGTTTTCGCTTCAATCTTACGAGCAGACGAGCTTGAAGTCGAACATTTGATATTGCCGCTAACCGACTGCACTTCCATCTCATCAATCGCACCTTCAACTGAAATCTTGCCATTCACTGATTCAGCATCAATTGAATCTGCACGTGTATTAGATACGTCGATTCCACCATTAGCTGCTTCAAGTTCTCCTCTTTCAATCAACATGTTCGAAAGTTCAATTTTGCCAATAGCTGTTTTTACTTTTACTTTGTCCACATTAGCTGATTCACTTTGGAACTTCCCACTAAACAATCGAATGTCCCAACGTTCATAACTTCCTTTTGGTACATATAGAACAGTATCTAGTTTTGTCATCTTCAAGTCAGAGATAAAACGTAGCTTTTTAAATTGCGTATCAAATATAACCGATTCCAGAAGCTGATGGCGAGCTTTCGTCTCATCATCTGAGCGATACACTTTTACGTTACACTCTGCTTTTACATAATCCTCATCCCATGGATAAATCGTGACATTACCGTTAGCCACATTGACCTCAACATCTAAAAGTTCAGTTGCTTGTGCTTGGAATGTATGTGTGAATTCAAGAGAAGGGCTCATATTAAACTCGATGTCTATATCTTTCACTTTTTCAAATGCATTTTGAAAAAAGTCCATGATACGGTCGGTTGAATTACCGCCCGATTTTGGGTTTTTATTTGACGATTTTTGCTGGAAAATTTCATCAAAATTAAATGGAAATTCATTTTTCGAACGCTTTTCATTTGAAAAAGGAGTAGAAGAGTGACCTGATGAACTTGGCTGAGTAGATGAATACGTTTCTAAAGTACCAGAATCGGATTGGTTTTGTATTGGTTCTTTCTCCAATGATTCAAGCAGTGTTAAAGCTTCCTTGGTCGTGATCTTCCCATTTTCAACCATACTCAAAATTCGTTTACGTTCGTTTCCCATTTAAACGACACGCTCCTTATGTTGAAATTCAAGTTCCAATTTTTTTAACGTTCCTTTCTTGTATACGTCTGTCGTTCGAAAAAGTTTCATGCTTTCTTCTTTTATAGAATGACAGATGAAGTACATCAAGACACCCGCCTCAAGGCTGATTTTTTAAAAAGGGATGCGGAACAAAGAGGTGCGAATCTAAGAGTTGAAATGTCATCAAGGTTACATGAGAGATACCTTCCCATAAGGACTAACCATAGTTGCCTACGCCATCATACCAAATTAAATGTTTGAGAATTAGTTTCTTCTATTCCACTTTAAGAAGTCGTTATAGCTTCTCCCGTTCGCGCAGCCATCCGCTCAGCCATCCGTTCACTCTCACGTTCTAGAACTGGTTTCAAATATTTCCCTGTGTAAGATTCTTCTACTTTAACGATGTCCTCTGGCTTTCCTGTTGCAACGATGGTTCCACCGCGATCACCACCTTCAGGTCCAAGATCAATAATATAATCAGATGTTTTAATAACATCTAAATTATGTTCAATCACAAGTACGGTATCGCCATTATCGACAAGGCGTTGAAGTACTACAAGTAAGCGTGAAATATCATCTACATGGAGACCCGTTGTTGGTTCATCTAAAATATACAACGATCGACCATTTGAACGTTTGTGTAGCTCTGAGGCTAACTTAACGCGCTGAGCTTCCCCCCCTGACAAAGTTGTTGCAGGCTGTCCTAAACGGATATAACCAAGTCCAACGTCCACAATTGTTTGAAGTTTCCTTCTGATTTTTGGAATGTTCTCAAAAAAAGCCAAGCCATCTTCAACGGTCATCTCAAGCACATCTGAAATGTTTCTCCCTTTATACTTTACTTCAAGTGTTTCACGATTATAACGCTTACCATGACAAACTTCACATGGAACATATACGTCGGGTAAAAAATGCATTTCAATTTTAATAATTCCGTCACCACGACAGGCTTCACAGCGACCACCTTTCACATTAAAACTGAAACGTCCTTTTTTATATCCGCGCACTTTAGCTTCATTGGTCGTGGCATAAACATCACGAACATCATCGAATACACCAGTGTACGTCGCAGGATTTGAACGTGGTGTTCGTCCGATCGGCGACTGGTTAATATCGATTACTTTTTCGAGCTGTTCTATCCCTTTGATTGACTTGTGTTCACCTGGCTTTGTTTTCGCCTTATGGAGCTTTTGAGCAAGTGTTTTATGAAGAATACTGTTAATCAACGTGCTTTTTCCTGAACCTGAAACACCCGTTACAGAAATAAAGATCCCAAGTGGAATATTGACTTTTACATTTTTTAAATTATTTTCCTTTGCTCCAGAAATTTCAAGCTTTCTGCCGTCCCCTTTTCTTCTTTGATGAGGAAGTGGAATAAATTTTTTCCCAGATAAATATTGACCTGTCAGGGATTTATGGTTTTTCATTACTTGTTTTGGAGTACCTGCAGCAACGATTTCACCACCATGAACACCTGCTCCAGGACCGACATCGATTAAATAATCAGCTGCCATCATGGTATCTTCATCATGCTCGACTACGATTAATGTGTTACCAATATCGCGCATGTTTTTCAGCGTTTCAATTAACCGGTCGTTGTCACGCTGGTGAAGTCCTATCGAAGGTTCATCTAAGATATACAGCACACCTGACAGCTGAGAACCAATCTGTGTTGCAAGTCGAATACGCTGTGCTTCTCCACCTGACAGTGTTCCAGCAGCACGGTTCAATGTTAAATAATCCAAACCGACGTTAACTAAGAAACTTAACCGCTCATGAATCTCACGCAAAATTAAACGAGCAATCTGCATTTCTTTTTCTGTTAGTGTGACTTGATTAAAAAATTGTTTCGCTTCCTCAATAGAGAGCGCTGTTACTTCACCAATATGAAGATCGTTAATTTTAACAGCTAGACTTTCTTTTTTTAAACGGTGACCTTTACACGTTGGACAATCCTGCTGTCCCATATACTTTTGCATTTGCTCGCGTATATAGTCTGAGCTCGTTTCACGATAACGACGTGCAACGTTGCGAACCACTCCTTCAAACTCAATATGATTTTCTCGTATTTGACCAAAATCATTTTCATAACGAAAATAGACTTTATCTTTTCCTGATCCATGAAGAATTTTATCCATTTGACTTTTAGGAATATCTTTAACTGGAATGTTCATATCAATGTCATAATGATCACATACCGCTTTAAGCATTAGCGAATAGTATTGTGAAGGTTCCCATGGTGCGAGTGCATGATCCTCTAATGTACGGTTCCAATCTGGAATGATAAGATCCAAATCCACTTCCAACTTCGTACCAAGACCATCGCATTCTCCACAAGCTCCAAACGGGCTGTTGAACGAAAACATTCTTGGTTCTAGCTTATCAATCGAAAAACCGCATACTGGACAAGCATGATGCTCATTAAATTTAATTTCCTCATGATCAATAACATCTATAATGACGTTACCTTCAGCCAAACGTAGGGCACTTTCAAGAGAATCCGCTAATCTTGATTCTGCACCCTCTTTAACGACGATACGATCCACAACAACTTCAATGGAATGCTTTTTATTTTTATCAAGCTCAATGTCATCACCAATATCCACCATTTCCTGGTTCACACGAAGTCGTACGTATCCTTGTTTTTTTATGTCGTCAAACACTTTCGCATGTGTTCCTTTTCGACCTGATACGATCGGCGCTAAAACTTGGAGGCGTGTACGCTCTGGAAATTCATATATACGATCCACCATTTGTTCAATCGTTTGAGATGTGATTTCAATGCCATGCTTCGGACAGATTGGTCGTCCAACACGCGCGAACATAAGGCGCAAGTAATCGTGAATTTCCGTAACCGTTCCAACTGTTGAACGCGGATTACGGCTCGTTGTTTTTTGGTCAATGGAAATGGCAGGAGAAAGTCCTTCTATTGCATCCACATCTGGTTTATCCATTTGACCAAGAAACTGTCTTGCATAAGCAGACAAAGACTCCACGTATCGTCGCTGTCCCTCTGCATAGATCGTATCGAATGCTAATGAAGATTTTCCAGAACCAGACAAACCTGTCATAACAACAAGCTTATCTCGTGGAATGGTTACATCAATATTTTTTAAATTGTGGGCTCTTGCACCCTGGATAATAATTTGATCTTTTACCATTAAAGGGTCATCCTTCCGCTTTTAACTCTAGAACCAAATCTCGAAGCTCCGCTGCACGTTCAAAATCAAGCGCTCTAGCCGCTTCTTTCATTTCAATCTCCATTGACTCAATGACTTTTGCTCGCTCTGGTTTAGACATTTTCTTGAATTGACTAGATGGCGAAACGTATTCTTCCGATTCTTCTGCTACATGTGTTGCACGAATCACATCACGGATTTTCTTATCGATGGTAACTGGTGTAATGCCATGTTTTTCGTTATAGGAAATTTGTATTTCACGTCTTCTAGCTGTTTCATCAAGTGCCCGTTGCATCGAATCCGTAACTTTGTTCGCGTACATAATAACATGACCATTGGAGTTACGGGCTGCACGACCAATCGTCTGAATGAGTGCACGATCTGAGCGCAAGAAGCCTTCTTTATCAGCGTCTAATATAGTAATCAAAGACACTTCAGGGATATCAAGACCCTCTCTAAGTAAGTTAATTCCGACGAGCACATCGTATTTACCTAAACGTAAGTCTCGAATAATTTCAATACGTTCCAAGGTTTTAATTTCAGAGTGCAAATACTGTACCTTGATACCGATTTCTTTTAAATAATCGGTAAGATCCTCAGACATTTTTTTGGTTAAGGTTGTAATCAACGTACGTTCGTTACTCTTAATACGCTCCTGGATCTCGCTTATTAGGTCATCAATTTGACCTTCTATTGGGCGCACTTCAATCGTTGGATCAAGGAGTCCAGTTGGTCGAATAATTTGCTCGATCATTTCTTTTGTATGATCAATTTCATACGGACCAGGCGTTGCTGAAACGTAGACAGCCTGGTTCACATGTTGTTCAAATTCCTCAAATCTTAATGGTCGATTATCCAATGCTGATGGCAAACGGAAACCATGATCGACGAGCATTTTTTTACGCGCTTGGTCTCCGTTGTACATTCCTCTCACCTGTGGTAATGTCACATGCGATTCGTCAATAACAAGTAAAAAATCTTTTGGGAAATAATCAATAAGCGTGTATGGCGTTGCACCTGCTTCGCGCAAGGTTAAATGCCTTGAATAGTTTTCGATTCCTGAGCAAAAACCCACTTCATTCATCATTTCAAGGTCATAGCGAGTACGTTGCTCTAGACGCTGTGCTTCGAGGAGTTTGTCCTCTTCTTTTAAAATTTTTAACTGTTCTTCAAGCTCTTCCTCTATATTTACAATGGCTTTCTTCATTTTTTCTTCACGGGTAACGAAGTGGGATGCTGGGAAAATTGCCACGTGGTTCCGCTCACCTAAAATTTCTCCAGTCAGTGCATCAACCATTCGGATGCGGTCAATTTCATCACCAAAAAATTCAACACGAATACAGTGCTCATCATTTTTTGCTGGAAAGATTTCAACGACGTCTCCACGCACACGGAATGTACCACGTTGAAACGCAATGTCGTTTCGTTCATATTGAATGTCTACCATTTTTCTAAGAAGTTGGTTCCGTTCAATTTCCATTCCAGTCCTTAAAGAAACCACAAGCTCGCTGTATTCTTCAGGCGAACCGAGCCCATAGATACACGAAACACTTGAAATAATAATCACATCATCGCGTTCGAAAAGAGATGATGTTGCCGAGTGACGCAATTTATCAATTTCATCATTGATGCTGGCATCTTTTTCAATGAACGTATCGGTTTGCGGCACATAGGCTTCTGGCTGGTAGTAGTCATAGTAGCTGACAAAATATTCAACCGCATTATTCGGAAAAAACTCTTTAAATTCACTATATAATTGACCAGCTAACGTCTTATTATGTGCAATTACAAGGGTAGGTTTCTTCACTTCTTGGATCACGTTTGAAATGGTAAAGGTTTTACCTGTTCCCGTCGCACCTAGCAACGTTTGGTGCGTGGTGCCATTATTGACTCCTTGAACAATTTTTTTGATCGCCGCTGGTTGATCACCTGCTGGGTTGTAGTAAGATTGAAGATCAAACTGTTGAACCATGAAAAAACCTCCCATTAGTCACTCTAAACTCTCTTCTATATTCATACCCTTAATCCTCGATTGAAACAAGTGAGAGCATCAAAATTAACGCCTTAATTAAACTTTCTTCTATTTTATCACAACATATTCTGAAAAAGACAGAAAAAAGAACATATATTCGCATTTTTGTTTTTATACAATGGAACTTAAATTCAGAGAACGAAACATCTCGAGGAGGACTGTGTGGGGGGAAACAGTGCTTTAGTCTCCTTCAACAAACTAAAGCAACTACAAAAAAACACAACGCCTATGGACGTCATGTATTTTTGTCTTTATGTTGTTTCATATAACTGTTAGCAAACCAAAGACCAATAGTGAGAGAGGCGGCGTCAACGATGATAATGAGCCAGCTTCCTACATAGCCTTTGTATGAAGATGCTGCGATAAGGGCAATGGTTAAGATCATTGCAATCCAACGACTGTACGTGACACGTGTAAAAAGTACAACGAGTAGTGCAGGTGCAAAAGTGGCTAGGATCAATTTTGTGCCCATCAAATCACCTCTATCCTTGAACCATCTTACACAACTCAATCACCATCTGCAATAAGGTTTTTGGTGATTTTACTCAATTCGCTGTGTGGAATGAACTTTTCTGCGAGCATATCAGGTAACACATTGCTTAAAAAGAATTGTACACTGTCCATATCATTAAATTTCACAATGGTTGTGAGCGCTTCTTGGTATATTTCCAAAAAAATCGGCTCAGGATTCCCTTTTTGAATTTCTCCAAATGATTCATACAACAAATCGATTTTATCTGCGACAGATAAGATATTCCCTTCAAGCGTATCATCTTTTCCTTCTTTAAATCGGTCCAAATAAACTTCTTGAAATTCAGCTGGGAATTCAGCTGTCACAAACTTATGCGCCATCTCTTCTTCCACTTGGCTGAACAAGCGGTTTAACTCTGATGATGCGTACTTTACTGGCGTTTTAATATCCCCCGTGAAGATTTCAGGGTAATCATGATTGAGCGCTTTTTCATAAAGTGACTTCCAATCAAGCGTTTTCCCATGGTATTCTTCCACCGTCCCAAGAAATTGCGCAATCTTTGTCACTTTAAATGAGTGTGCAGCAACAGTATGTTCATTGTATTTAAATTTCCCAGGACACCGATACAGTTTTTCCATGTCTGATAAGCTTTTAAAATAGTGATGGATTCCCATATAACCCTCTCCTGACCCTATTGTAGATTTAGCTTATCTTAGCACCAAGGAAGCGTGGCGACAAGAAAAGACCATGTATTTACAAAAAAACAACCGAAAAGTTCGTTCTCTTCGATTGTTTTTTATAAAATTCCATAAATGATAAAAGCATCTACTACTTCAAATAGCTACCCCTAATGCACAGCTAATTATGTAATCATGCGCTATCCGGTGCATATTGGCGCATGCGATCTTCCACCATGATGATCCCAAGTTGATGATGTTGCCCATCATGCAATGCACGCTGAACAAAGCGAATTTCTCCGTTTTGACCGAGCACTTCAAGCTTACAATGTGCACGGTTTTTTTGAAGCGCACCGTATAGCTCGCTTTCATCTTTGACTTTTATTCCGTTGACCTTTTGTACTATTTCTCCTCGGCTCAACCCCATTTTATGTGCTGGTGTATTTGGGATAATATCAACCACCATGATACCTTGATTACGGTTAATAAAATGATAACCTGAATGACGACATAGCTCTCTTGTTTTAATGATCAAATAAATCCGTCCACCGAATGCCACAGCAAATGCAGCTAGCCACATATATGGCGCCCACCAACCCGCTACAGCAAGCATCGTGACAAGTGTACTAAGCCATATCACTTGTTGTGATGCTTGACGAATAATTGGCGTGGGTAAATCGTGCACAATTGTAAGTTGAAATCCAAGTACAAACGGCACTAATAACAACGACCAGGATGTTGAACCAACTGTCATCACAGGCCACCAACCTGCCATTTCACCAAGATTACCTGTAGGTACAAGTAAAAATAACGGAACAAACCACAAACGCTTCGTGAAAAATGCCCCTGCTTTCATTCCGCGAGGTGTTCGAATAAACCGTGGCGAGGTACCTTTACCGGCATTCCATTTCATTAACAACCCTTCCGCTAAAAGCAATACACCCATAATCACACTCGTGACACCAATTGCTGCAAGGTCGAGTGATTCACTTGGTATCCAAGATGGCATGTCCCATGGAACCATTGGTAATAAAAATAAAATTCCAGCTGCAAGAGGTGCAAGAAGTGCCGCTGATAAAACACGGAATTGCCATGTAACGATCGCCATCAACATTAAGACACTGACCAGGTAAATCCACAGTAAGGGAACTTGAATACCAATTGCCACGATTACAATTGAAAGAACGAGACCAATGAGCAAACCCATGCCTACTAAACTTTTTAATTCAACTCCCCTCGTTTGGATCCTAACTCGTATGTCCTTCCGCTCTCGTTTCACGCGTACAATTCCAGCAACAACGCTTGCAATAATTGCTACAAATAAAAGAGGGTTCAAAAGCGCACCAATCGCACCCGATCCAATTTCAATGATCCATTGGTTAATCAACGGGAAAACCACCTTTCGAATTACGAATATTACTTTGCATTAAACGTAGCCCTAAAATGTAAAAGGACCATTTAGCATCAAATGGTCCTTTTGAAAGGAAGATTCTAATATCTTTATTGTATCAAACCCAACCCCACTCGTGCATGAGAATTTTTACTCCTCCTGTAAGTACTCAATCGCTGATTGAAGCTGGTGATCATTCTCAGGGTTATCTTTAAATGTCTGAATTGCCTTGTCCAGTTCTGTTAACGTCGCTGTATTGGCTTCACCGTTCGCTTTTAGCCCAACAGATTTTTGAAAAGTTTGAACTGCTTTTTCAGTGCTCGTGCTGAAGTAACCATCCGTTCGGTCCACTTCATAATCAAGTCCCTTAAGCATATTTTGTAGCACCGCAATTTTTTCATCATTCATTCCTTTTTTCAAGACGACTGCAGATTGAAGCGGAACAAGGTCATAAACAGGTGGCTGCTCAACTTGTAGCGTTGGTTCAATCCCTTTACTATGTATCCAGCGCTCGTTAGGCGTGAGCCACTTAAACATCGTTAGCTTCATTTGACTACCATCCCCAAGATCAACCGATTGTTGCACCGTTCCTTTGCCAAATGTTGTATTCCCTATCAACGCATACCCTTCCACTTCTTGCATTCCAGCTGCTAAAATTTCTGCAGCAGAAGCACTTCCTCCATTGATTAACGTGGCAATTGGATAATCTTTACGTTCTTTTAAAGGCGAAGATAAAGCTTCACTATCACCATTTCTCTCCTCAATATGCATAAACGGTTTCTTATCTGTAACAAATTGATACATAATCTCTTCTACACTTGAAAGCAGCCCACCTGGATTGCCACGAACATCGAGAATCAGGCCATCAATGTCTTCTGCTTCAAGCTTTTCAAGTGATTCTTTTACATCATCCGCTGTTCCTTCAGCAAACGTCGAAATTTCCAAATAACCAATGTTACCATCATTTGTTTCGATCAAATCACTATGCACCGTCTCATTTGGAATATCATCACGAACAACGTTAATCATTAACTCTTTTGCACTATCGCCCCGCTCTACTCCAATTTGCACTTTACTTCCTTTTGGACCACGAATTTTCGCCGTTACTTGATACAGCGTCAACGATTGAACACTTTCTCCGTCCACCGATTTAACAATATCATTCGGTTTCAACCCCGCTTTTTCTGCTGGCGACCCTTTAAAAGGTGATACCACAACGAAGTCTTCATTCTCTTTTGTCAGCTCAGCCCCAATCCCCGAAAATGAAGAATCCAACGATTGCTCAAATTGTTTGGAAGTTTCCTCATCCATGTAAACAGAATAAGGATCTCCAAGAGAATTCACCATCCCTTGAATTGCGCCATCTAAAAGCTCGTTCGAATCCACTTGTTCAACATAGCTTTCTGTAATTAAATCCTGCGCTTTTTGTAATTTAACAAGTGTTTCAGACACTTCCGTATTGGCTTGATCTTCTTTAAAGAACACCCGCTCTACTCCGAAAAATAAAGCAGCCCCAACCAGCGCGCACGTGACCATTAAGAGCAGCCTTTTCATATTTATCAAGCGTGTTCCTCCCCTTTCAAAAAATCACTACAACTGAATGTATGACGGAATCGATCAAGGTAGAAGGACAAGCTGCTAACGAGCAACTTCCTCAATTAAGCGTTCTTTCGTAACTGGACCCAGTATTTTTTGTAGGACCTTCCCCTGCTCGTCCACGATAAAAGTAGTCGGAATGGTCATAATGCCATATTTTTTCTGAGCATCTCCATCGGAATCGAGTACAATTGGAAAGGTCATGTCGATGTCTTTAATAAATTGATTGATATGTGTTTCCCCATAGTCTTCTTTTGATAAATTAAGGCCGATAAGCACAACATTCGGATGATCCCTAATGAATTCATCATAAAACGCTTGCAACTCAGGAATTTCATCTTGACAAGGAGGACACCACGTTGTCCAAAAATTGATTACAACCTTTTTTCCTCTGAAGTCAGATAGCTTGATCGTCTCACCCTGTAAATTTTGTAGCGCGAAATCAGGTGCTGCCTTCGCAATGTCTGCTGTCGCAACCGGTTGAGTCGTGACCGCAGTATCCCCCTCAAGTCTTGGCTCATCAAACGTCCCCCCATTTGGATTTGTCATCAGTAAATAAAATCCAAATACCCCCACAACTAGCGCCCACGTCCCAGACTGAATCAATCGCTTCACACGCGTGACTCCTTTCCATCTTGAAAGTCCGTTGATAAAGTATACGTTGTTGGTCGTGAAAATAGATGTGGAAAATGTGAGCATAGTGGATAAATAGTGAGGCGGCGTATAATTGGCGCCAAGTGTGTCAGGATTTGCAGAAAAATAGCAAATTGATAAAAATCTGTAGAAGATTGCTTTGAAACGAAAACTTTAAAAATAAGAGACCACCAAACTGGCGGTCTCTCAACTAATTGCCCCTCTACAAAAAGTTCTTAAATTATTAAATAGGTTACGTTTCAGTGTTAAGGGAGGAGATACGCATCTGCATCTACTCTCTTCTCATTAGGATTCAATTGTTTTGTTTTTCTCTCCAATCATAATCGTTAGACTGATGAGAGTAACTAATATCGTTGCGCCCATGTCTGATAGAATGGCAACCCATAGTGTAAGCAAGCCTGGAATCGTCAGAAGTAAAGCAATAAGCTTTAAACCTAAGGCTAGTGAGAGATTTAACTTGATAATTTTATTGACTTTTTTAGAAATTCTCACAGCAGTGGGTAATTTTCCTAAATGGTCTTGCATTAGCACAATATCAGCCGTTTCAATCGCACTATCTGTTCCTTTACCCATGGCGATACCTAGATCTGCTGTTGCTAAGGCTGGAGCATCATTAATACCGTCTCCTACCATGGCAACTTTGCCACTTTTAGTAAGCTCTTTTACTTTAGAAACTTTCTCATCAGGTAAAAGACCAGCATAGTACTCGGTTAGATCAACTTGGTTTGCCACTTTTTCCGCAGTCTTGCTATGGTCGCCTGTTAACATAACCGTATTTTTTACTCCTGCTAAATGCAGCTCTCCTATAATGCCCTTACTTTCTTGTCTAATTTCATCTGTTATTCCAAATAACCCTAATACTTTTTCTGTATCTGAAACAATAACCAATGTATAGCCCTCATTTTTGAGTGTATTAATATTTTCTGATACCTCGGTAGGTAGAATGAAATTAATACTTTTCTCATTGCCTACTTTATACTCATTCCCTTTTATGACAGCTGAAACACCTTGACCGGAAATCGTATTAATTTCTTCAGGTTCTGTATAAGAAATATCACGTTCACTGACTTTTTCCATAACGGCTTTTGCTATCGGATGAGAAGAAGACTTTTCAATTGACCCTGCAATATGGTAAAAGCTTTCTTCATCATATACAACCATTTTTTCTACATAAGGATGACCTTTTGTTAAAGTCCCTGTTTTATCGAAGGCAATCGTATCAATTTTTCCAAGTTGTTCAAGAAAAACGCCTCCCTTCACAAGGATTCCGTTCTTTGCATTGCGGGCTATCCCAGAAACAATTGCAATAGGTGAAGATAGAATTAAAGCACATGGACAACCTACAATGAGAACAGCTAATCCTTGATAAAACCAAGAACCCCAATCACCATCAAATAATAGTGGTGGAACTAACATCACTAATACTGAAACCACCATAATAATCGGTGTGTAATAGCGTGCAAATCGGTTAATAAATTGCTCTGTAGGCGTTTTTGTTTCTTGAGCTTCTTCTACTAAATGAAGGATCTTAGCCAGGGAAGAATCTTTGTATTCTTTATTGATTCTGATCTTTAGCACACCTTCGTTATTGATACTTCCACCGAACACTTTTTCATCTATTTCTTTTTCAACTGGCATAGCTTCTCCGGTAATGGCTGCTTCATTCACCGAACTTTTCCCTGCTGACACAACTCCATCTGAAGGAATCTTCTGCCCTGACTTAACAAGGACTAAATCCCCTTCCTTAAGCGTATCAATGGGTACTACTCGTTCTTGATCATTTTCAATCAATATCGCTTCTTTAGGAGCTACCTTTAATAACTCCTCCATAGATTTTCTTGCCTTTTCCATGCCTAAACCTTCTAGTAGTTCATTCACTCCAAATAAGATCGCTACTAAGGTCCCTTCTTTCCACTCCCCTATTGAGAAAGCACCTATTAGGGCAATCGTCATTAGTGTATCGATATTAAATTTTAGCTTAAAAAGGTTTTTAGCGCCTTTTATAAAGGTTGGATATCCACTAGAAGCGGCAGCTACCAAATACATGATCACAGGAACAATATTATCAAGTTGAGTGTCAACATAAATCGCGGCTAGAAATATGACTGTTGAAATGCCAAGCAAGATTTTCATACGATCATTATTAGCATGGGAATGATCGTGGTCATGTTCGTCATTTCCATGCACAGTACTCTCAGAGTTGCTTTTTTTTACAATAGTTGCACCATCTGAAGATAGAATCTTTTCAACCTTTTGCAAATCGACTCCATCCTTTAAAATGAGCTTACTACTATTGTAGAGAATTCTTGAACCTTCTCCATTCTCTAACTTATTTATTTCTTCCTCCATTTCCCTTGCACAGTTTCCGCACGAGAGACCCTGAAGCTTATATTTATTCATATTTTCATTCCTCTCATTACTAGTGATGCCTGGCATGATGAATGGTTTGCTGTAGCATGTTTAGAACATGGTCATCATCAGTAGAATAATAAAGAGTCGTTCCCTCCCGTCTATATTTTACTAATCGTAAATTCTTCAGGAAGCGTAATTGGTGAGAAACAGTCGTTTGAAGAAGTGATAAAGTTTCAGCTATGTCATTAACAGAATGCTCTTTTTGAGCAAGTAAGTGCAATATTTTAACCCTAGTTGGTTCTGATAAAGCTTTAAATGTCTGGGTTACGATAAATAACGTTTCTTCATCAATTTCAACGCAATTTTCATCATTAGGAACTTGACTTTCTCTATTCTGTTCCACAAATTTGTTCTCTTCATTATTGTTTCCCATGCTTCCACTCCTATTCTATTTGAATATATGATAATGTGTTCATATATTGTGATTATATTATAAAAAAATATTCTATTTGTGTCAAACAGAATTGGTTATTCCCCCGCCAATTATTAAAGGCAATGTCACGTAAACTTCCATATTCATTTCATTCACCCTCGATTCTCTTTTCACCCCAAATGTAATTAAATCGTCGTGCCACCAACTTTCTCCTCTCCTACGTATAAAAAAACACAACTTGTCATTATTACCTTAGACAAGTTGTGTTTTTTATCGTATTTATTCATTTTAGACTTTGTTGTATAACTACTAATTAAAATGAAACATATTTTCTTGGGTCTACAGCGTTAGACTTTGCTCCATTCCAGCCGCCCTCATGAAGCTCAAAATGAAGATGAGTACCAAATGAATATCCAGTGTTCCCCATTCCACCAATTTTTTGTCCTTTTTCAACATATTGCCCCTGGCTAACACTAAGACTATTCATATGAGCATATAGCGTTGTAATCGTTTGACCGTTAATACTATGAGTAATCATAACAAAGTTACCATAAGAACTGCTCGTTGTAGCTGTTGTAACATACCCACTCGCTGCAGCTGAAATCGTTGTTCCAGGTGCTCCTGAGATATCCATACCATAGTGATAACGTGATTCCCCGTTTAAAGTATCGCTGCCAAAATAAGTTGTAATAGTTCCGGCAGCTGGCCTCGTCCATGTTCCTGGACTAACTGGCGACGCAGGTGGGTTTGACGTAGCAGGAGGTGTAGATGAGTTAGAACTGCTGTTTGAACTTTTAGCAGCTTCATCCGCTTTACGCTGTTCTTCTTGTTTTTCCTTCTCTCGTTGACGTGCTAACTCTGCTAATCGCTCTTGCTCTGCTAATATTTGATTTTCAAGGGATGCTTCTAATTCATAAAGTTCTGAATCTCTTTGCTCAAGCTCCTCTTTTTGTTCTTCTATCTCTGATTGTTGTTTCTCTAGATTGGCTATCAGCGCATTTTTTTCATTTTTTTGTTGATCTAAGTTTTCAAGTAATCCATCTAACTCTTCTTTTTGAGCTTCTTGTTCCTCTAATTCACTTTGAACTTCACTTTCTTTTTCTTCGAGCATTTCTTGATCTTTTTGTTGTTCTTCCATGATTTCGCGGTCAGCTGTTACAAGTGTGTTGACAGCTGAAAAACGATCAATGAAGTCTCCGAAGCTTTCCGCTCCAAGTAGAACGTCTATGTAACTAACAGAGCCACCTGTTAATTGAAGTGCGCGAGCACGTTCTTCTAAAAGTGCAGTACGCTCTTCAATTTTCTTCTTTAGTTCTTCAATTTCAACTTTAAGCTCTTCAATGTTAGCATTCGTTTCATCAATTTTGTCTGATATAGCTGTAATTTCAGCATTTGTTGTTTCAATTTGTTGATCTAAAACTTTAATTTGCGCTGTAAATTCTTCTTGTTGATCAACAACTTTTGTAATGTCCGAATTTTTGGTATCGATTTCCCCACTAATCTCTTCACGCTGTTGTTGAATTTCTTTTTGCTCACTGTTTAAGTTGTCCATTGATTCTGCAGAAGCTGAGCCTGAGAATGCTGGAACACTACTGATAATTAATGCTGTTGTAAGTGACAAGCTCCAAAATGACTTTTTCACGATTTATTCTCCCCACAATCTACTATTTTTTCCTCTATAAATGGTTTAGACTTTTAAAAACTTTCGAACTGACATAAAACTTCCCCATACACCAATGACTACACCCATCAATAGAATAAGAGCATTGATTTGATAAATAAATGGTGTAAATTCTAGCATTTGAATAAATGAAGTTTCGAGTCTTGGTCTCATAAATTCATAAACATTGTAATAAAGGATCGAAACTAGGGTAATAGGTAATATAGAACCAATAATCCCTAACCAAATTCCTTCAAAGATGAATGGAATTCGGATAAACCAGTTAGATGCACCAACAAGTTTCATAATCTCAATTTCTCTTCTTCTAGCAACAATTGTGATCTTAATCGTGTTTGAAATTAAGAACATAGCTGTGAAAAGAAGACCTAAGATCAAAACTACTCCGACGTTACGACTAATGTCTAGAACTTTGAATAGTTGCTCGATTTTACCTTCACCATATTCGACTGATGATACTAATTCAAAATCCCCGATTTCGGTTGCAAGTCTTTCAGTTTGTTTTGGATCTGTAGCTTTTACAATAAATTTGTTGCGAAGTGGATTGTTTTGTTCAAACAATTCCATTTCTTCACCAACGCTTTCAATCAAGTCTGAAAGTTCTTGTTCTTTAGTTGAGTAAGTACTAGATTCAACACCGGATAACTCATCTATTTGTTCTTCGAGCCCAGTGATTGCCTCGTCTGTCGCTTCTAGTTCAATGTAGACATTCATTTCAACGTCTTGTTCAATATCTATTGCCGCTTTGTTCATGTTAAGCATGAGTGCTGTGAACACGCCGACAAGAAGAAGTGTGACAGTGACTGCGCTGACAGATGCAAAAGTCATCCAGCCGTTTCGTACAAGGCTTTTTAGACTTTCTCTAACGTGCCGTCTCATCGTTCTAGCTTTCATAACCGTATTCCCCCCGCTGTTCGTCTCTTACGATTACGCCGTTTTCAATAGCGATAACCCTTTGACGAATCGTGTTGACAATTTCTCGGTTATGTGTAGCCATTACGATCGTTGTGCCAATAGCATTTATTTCTTCAAATAGAGTCATAATCTCCCATGACGTTTCCGGATCAAGATTCCCTGTTGGCTCATCGGCAATGACCACTTTTGGTTTATTAACGATGGCACGAGCGATTGATATTCGCTGTTGTTCTCCTCCGGAAAGCTCATCGGGCATCATGCGGGCTTTATGTTTTAAACCTACTAGGTTAAGTACTTCCATAACCCTCTTTTTGATTTTCGTTGGCTGCTCCTCAATTACTTCTAGAGCAAATGCAATATTTTCATAAACTGTTAACCTATTTAATAATTTAAAGTCTTGAAAAACGACACCTATGTTTCGACGTAAATATGGTACACGTTTATCTTTTAGTCTAGTAATGTCAACCCCATTAGCAAGAATTTCTCCTGTTGTTGGCTTTTCTTCACGGTACATCATTTTAATGAAGGTTGATTTACCAGCACCACTTGGTCCAACGACATAAACAAACTCACCTTGCTTAATACAAACATCAAAGCCGTTCGCAGCCATGATTCCATTTGGATATTTCTTGTACACTTCTTTCATTTGAATCATCTGTTTAATCACCTAATCATTATTTTGATTTAACTTTTCTCAAAGGTATTTCGACAAGTGTTTTTCCCCATTAAAAACATTGTTGAATAGATGAAACTACCTATTGTCAAAATACAGTGGATACACTCGAATTTTTCTACATCCGTATTATAACACTCTAAACATTTTCATTAAGGTTTTTTTTATTACAGTTGTGTTTCAATGTTGAAATGTAAAAAAGAGTCATTGGCTATTATTGCCCAAGGACTCTTTTAATTTACCGTGCTAATTCTTCTCTGAAAGCCACTGTGCAACGCCTTCAGCTTCTTCACCTTTGATCATTCCACCTGGCATTCTTCCTTGCCCATTTTCTAATACATCAAGAATTTCCTCGTATGATAGACGCGCTCCAATGTCACTTAATGGAGGTGCACTCGATCCTTCAAGGTTTCCTCCATGGCAACTCGAGCATTTTCCCACATAAAGTTTCTCCGGATCCATTTGATCAGCAGACGATCCTGAATCGCTAGCGCCGTCCCCTCCCCCGCATGCGACCAAAAATAATGACAAACTGAATAAAAGCCCCATCAACACTTTCTTCATTCTACATACCTCTTCCTTTAAATATTTGGTTTCGAACGTTTTCTTACCTTACGTTGTTATTAAGTGTAAATACTTGTGTAAAAATACGGTGGATACGCTAAAATTTTTACTACATCAATATTATATCCTTCTAACTTTATCGTTAATGTTTAGAGTGTTACATTTGTGTGAAACAAAAATTAGAGTCATTTGCCAGTTACGGCAAATGACTCTATTAATTTGGCGGGGCTATTTCTTTTCTGAAAGCCACTGTGCAACGACTTCAGCTTCTTCGCCTTCCAGTAATCCACCTGGCATGTCTCCATTCGGATTTTCTGCTCCATTCACTGCATATCACGCACGCTTAAACCCCTCACCTAACACTTCTGAAGCATCACTTACGATGACAAAGGCGTTTGGATCAATTTTTTTAACTACGTTTTTCAATTTAGAGAATTCCGTTTGATCAATGACGCACATTAAAATGGGTCTTTCATGATCAGTGTAGCCTCCCTGTGCAGAAAGCTTTGTTACACCACGGTCCACTTCCTCAAATATAGCTTGGCTAATTTGCTCCTGACGGTTTGTGATAATATACAACATTTTTGATTGCCCAAATCCGACTTGCACAAGATCAATCGTTTTACTCGTCACATAAAGTCCAATCATTGCATATAATCCACGTTCGATATCAAATACGATCGCAGCTGACAAGACAACCAATCCATCAATTAATCCCACACACTTGCCAAGTCCGATCCCTGAGTATTTATGGATAATTTGAGCTACAAGAGCCGTCCCACCTGTGGACCCTTTGCCGCGGAATACGATACCTAATCCAATCCCGAGCCCGATCCCGCCGAACAACGCTCCAAGCAACGGGTCCTCTGTCCAAGGCTCCCAACTTTCTGTTAAAAAGACAGCAAGTGGCAGAAAGAATGATCCTACCGCTGTTTTCACACCAAATTGAATTCCTAAAAAAATAAGACCTGCAATGAGTAGTGGAATATTAATTACCAGTTGAACAAGCGATGGACGCCAGTCAAATAATCCATTTAAAATCGTACTAATTCCACTTACACCACCTGAAGCGATTCCATTTGGTAGTAAAAATACGTTAAAGGCAATCGCCACAAAAATCGATCCCAAAATAATATATCCATAATCCAAAACCGAATGCCACAAAGGTGGCTTCAAGTCATGTGGTCGTCTGTTACGTTTTTTCATATCATTTCAACCTTCCATCTAATTAACGATTCAATTTTACAACGTGTGCGAGTATAGCATGAATACCAAACACTGTGAATGACAACGGAATAGAGCGGTAGTGTACTAAAGTACTAAACAGAAAAAACCTCTTTCCTGTAAAAAGGGTTGAAGGAGTAATTTCCTGTCCACTCATTTTCACTGAAAAGAGGTCCTATATATTTGGAAAGAAATCTTAACTGTTCAATTTCGACCGTAAATATGCGTTAATAAATGGATCTAAATCACCATCCATGACACCTTGAACATTTCCAGATTCCTCACTTGTACGATGGTCTTTTACCATGGAATAAGGATGGAAAACATATGAGCGAATTTGGCTTCCCCAGCCGATTTCTTTTTGCTCTCCTCGAATAGCCGCAAGCTTTTGCTCCTGCTCTTCAATACGCAGTTGATAAAGCTTGGATTTAAGCATTTTCATTGCCTGATCGCGGTTTTTAATTTGCGAACGCTCGTTTTGACAAGATACCACTGTGTTTGTAGGAAGGTGAGTGATCCGAACGGCTGAATCCGTCGTATTGATGTGCTGTCCACCCGCTCCACTTGCGCGGTACGTATCAACTTTCAAATCCTCGGTGCGGATATCAATTTCAATTTCATCATTGAACTCAGGCATAATATCACATGACACAAAAGACGTATGACGGCGACCTGATGAGTCAAAAGGTGAAATACGTACGAGGCGGTGAACCCCTTTTTCCGCCTTTAAATAACCATAAGCATTGTGCCCTGTAAATAAAAGCGTGACGCTCTTGATTCCAGCTTCATCACCAGGCAAGTAATCCATCGTCTGAACTTTGAAACCGCGCTTTTCCCCCCAACGCATATACATGCGCAGCAACATTGATCCCCAGTCCTGCGACTCTGTTCCACCAGCACCTGGATGCAACTCTAAAATGGCATTATTTTTATCATAGGGCTCACTTAAAAGAAGTTGCAATTCAAATTCATCTAGCGTTTTGATGAAGCCTTTCATTTCAGCAACCATGTCTTTTTCGAGCTCATCATCAGGCTCTTCTTTTAAAAGATCATAGGTTAGTTCTAGATTTTCCTGCGTCTCGAGTAAATCTCTGTATCCATGTACTGTTTCTTTTAAGGCATTCAGTTCATTGATAATGCCTTGTGCTTTTTTCTGATCGTCCCAAAAAGTTGGTTCTACCATACGCTCATCAATTTCAGCAATTTTTGCCTCTTTGTTATCTAAGTCAAAGAGACCCCCTGAAGTCCGCTAAAACCTTAGCTGTTCTCTCTAACTCTGCTCTTAATTCAAATAATTCCATGTGTTTTTCCACCTTAGTCAATTTATTTTAAACTTTAAAAGAAAGCTGACCCGCAAAATAACGGGTCAGATAAATAATATGTTTACGATTAGTTAGACGATACACCGTGACATTGTTTGAATTTTTTCCCACTACCACAAGGACATGGTTGGTTACGACCAACATCATTTGTTTTACGGACAGGCTGCGCTTTTTTCTTCTTCCCTTCGCCGCCTTCTTCTTTTGGATTTACTGCTTGACCTTTTGCTACTTCTTGACGCTCAAGATTGTTGCGAATTTCCGATTTCATGATGTATTTCGATACATCTTCATTGATCGCAGTTTGCATTGTTTCAAACATTGCAAAGCCTTCATTTTGATATTCACGTAGCGGATCAATTTGACCGTACGCACGTAAATGAATTCCTTGACGAAGCTGATCCATCGCGTCAATGTGGTCAATCCATTTCGTATCAATTGAACGAAGCAAAATAACCTTTTCAAACTCGCGCATACGATCGCCTAGTTCAATTTCGCGTTCGTCATAACGCTCCGTTACTTTTTCTACAATGTAAGCCTTAATATCGTCGTTTGATTTCCCTCTTAAATCCTCTTCAACAATCTTACCTTCAGCAAGTAGATTCGCAAAAATGAAATTCTCAAGCCCTTTAAGATCCCATTTATCCTCTTCTTCCACAACTGGAGCGTATTGATCGACAATATTGTAAATAGTACTTTCAAGCATTTTTTCAATAATATTTCGAAGGCTTTCCGAGTCAAGCACATCAAAGCGATCCTTATAAATTACTTCACGCTGCTGACGCAAAACATCATCATATTGGAGAAGCTGTTTACGTGCATCAAAGTTATTACCCTCAACACGTTTTTGTGCAGATTCAACTGCACGCGTCACCATGCGGCTTTGGATTGGTTGCGTATCATCCATGCCAAGTCGGGTCATCATATTTTTCATATTGTCAGAACCAAAGCGGCGCATCAAGTCATCTTCCATTGATAGATAAAACTGCGTCACACCAGAGTCTCCTTGACGTCCAGAACGACCACGAAGCTGATTATCAATTCGGCGAGACTCATGACGTTCTGTACCGATAACGGCAAGTCCCCCCACTTCTTTTACACCTTCGCCAAGCTTAATATCTGTACCACGGCCGGCCATGTTTGTTGCAATCGTTACCGCCCCGCGTTTACCAGCATTTGTGATAATTTCAGCTTCGTGTCCGTGGTTTTTCGCATTAAGAACATTATGTGGAATGCCTTTTCGTTTTAATTGAGCCGCAATAAGTTCAGACGTTTCAATCGCAACCGTACCAACTAAAACAGGTTGTCCATTTTGATGTCGCTCGGCAATATCTTCAATAGCCGCCATATATTTTCCTTTCGTCGATGCGAAAATTAAATCCGCACGATCGTCACGAATAATCTCACGGTTTGTCGGAATCGCCACAACGCGCATATTGTAAATGTTGCGGAATTCTTCTTCTTCCGTTTTTGCCGTACCTGTCATCCCTGATAGCTTCTTGTACATACGGAAGAAGTTCTGGAACGTAATCGATGCCATAGTCATAGATTCGTTTTGAATTTCAAGTCCTTCTTTTGCTTCGATCGCTTGGTGAAGTCCATCGCTGTAACGACGACCTTTCATTAAACGACCTGTGAATTGGTCAACAATTACAACTGTGCCCTCTTGAACAACATAGTCAAAATCGGCTTTCATACTGACATGTGCTTTTAAAGACTGCGTAATGTGATGATTCAATGTTACGTGGGTCATATCAAAAAGATTATCGATTCGGAACGCGCTTTCTGCTTTGTTAATGCCTTCTTCTGTCAGCTGAACGCCTTTCGTTTTCTCATCGTAAGTGTAATCATCATCCAACGTTAAATTGCGGACAAATGCATTTGTTTGAATGTAGAGCTGTGTTGATTTCTGTGCTTGTCCAGAAATAATAAGCGGTGTTCTCGCCTCATCGACTAAAATTGAATCGACTTCATCGATTACAGCAAAATTAAGCGGTCGCTGAACCATCTGTTCTTTATACAGCACCATGTTGTCGCGCAAATAATCAAAGCCAAGTTCATTATTCGTACTGTACGTAATATCAGCAGCGTACGCCTCTCGTTTTTCGTCTTTCGTTAAGCTGTTTAAATTTAACCCAACAGATAGGCCAAGAAAATCATAAAGCTGACCCATTTCTGCCGCATCACGAGACGCCAAATATTCATTGACCGTCACGACGTGCACACCTTTTCCACTGATGGCATTTAAATAAACCGGCATAGTAGACGTAAGTGTTTTACCTTCACCTGTTTTCATTTCCGCAATGTTCCCGTCATGAAGGGCCACGCCCCCCATTATCTGAACACGGTATGGATGCAGACCAAGTACACGCTTTGCCGATTCACGAACAACAGCAAAGGATTCGACCATCAAGTCCTCTAACGCCTCTCCATTTTCGTGTCGAGACTTAAACTCTTCTTTTTTATTGCGTAAATCAGCATCTGATAAGCGCTCCATATCAGTTGAAAGAGCCTCAACTTTATCAGCTACCTTTTCAAATTTCTTCAAATCACGTTTATTTCCATCAAACACCTTGTTTAAAATTCCAAGCATGTTAACGCTCCTTTATGATTGGATCCTTTAAATGCAACCCTTTATCTTAATGAGTTGAACCTGCTAAACTATCACGGTCCCACTTTAAACTAAAATTGGTCAGCAAGCTAAAAAGATCGACATCGATCCATTCGCTAAAAGCTAGACAAACCATTCAATAAACAGACTTATTCTCCTATTCATCTTACCATTTCAACCGTTTTGATACAAGAACCCAGTCGGCACACTCTTCCAAACAAAAGGGCCTTCAAAACCCCTCACAACAGCGTTTGTTTGTTCGCTGTTGTGAGGGGTTTTGTTCATTCAGCCGCCAAGAAAAATTGCCCCATAAAGCAGAGCTCCAGCGATTACGAATGCGGGGTGGACTTTAAAGCGTTCCATTAAGATGAAGCTAATAACGGCAAGAATAGCGGTTTGGACGGTTCCTGAAGCATTAATCGCATCAGAGAAAAACCCCCACGTCATGACACCTAGAAGTACTGCAATGGTTGGTCGCACAAGCGTCGACATTTTTTTCACACGTGGTGAGTCTTTATATTTCATGAGCAAACTCAATAAGGCAACCATTAAAATCAGTGATGGTGCAACGGTTGCAAATAGCGCCACCCCCGCTCCAAGTACACCACCTTCCGTATATCCAATATACCCAGCCATTTTTGTTACGATCGGTCCTGGCAGTGAATTTCCGAGAGCCAACACTTCGCTAAATTCCTGCGTTGTCAGCCAGCCATAGCGATCCACGACTTCATTTTCAATAAGTGGAATGGACGCTGGTCCCCCTCCATACCCTAAAATCCCAGGAATGAAAAATGCTAAAAAGATTTCCCAGTAAATCATCGCAAGCCACCTCCATCTTTAGCAGGTGTTCCACGTTTTTTACCACGGTTTCCAAAAACCAATGCATACGTCAAAATCGCAAAAATCAAGAGCGCCGGATGAACATTAAGCCATTCAAGCAACAGCAAACTGACCACGATTAGCGCGATCGCTACTCCCCATCCAAGCGCGGATTTTGATTTTTTCACAAAATCCCACGTAAGAACGGAAAGCATCACGCCTACTACTGGCACGACTGCTTGTGACATGCCATTGACCCACGCCAAATCTTTATAAGCATTTAACACTGTTAACAATAAAATCATTGCGACAACAGTAGGAAAAGTTGTTGCAACAACTGCGTTGATCATGCCAAAAATCCCGCCAATCCGGTAGCCAATGTAGCCTGCCATTTTCGTTGCAATCGGTCCTGGCATGGCATTTCCCAGAGCAAGTACATCCGAAAATTCTTCATCGTCCATCCATTTATAATGACCGACGACTTCTTTATGGACGAGTGGGATCGACGACGGACCGCCGCCAAAACCAAAAATCCCAACTCTGAAAAACACCATGAATAACTCTTTTTGTCGATTCGTTTTTTTCATAAAAATTGTCCAACTCCATCTACATAATTACATTTACCAGGCGGCAATATGCCCATCTGTTCTTGGTTCTGTTCCTCCTCTTAACACGCCCGTTTCAGGATCACGCCAAATAATTTGTCCGCGCCCAAATGATCCGCTATCTGTCATCACTTGAATTGTGTGTCCTTTTCTAACAAGCGCTTGGGCTAAATGATTCGGGAACGTTGGCTCAACTTGAATATTTTTGCCATTCGTCCACTGCCAGCGCGGTGCATCAAGTGCGGCTTGTGGGTTCAAATGAAAATCAACCGTGTTTGTTACTACTTGGAAATGACCCTGTGGTTGCATGTAACCGCCCATAACTCCAAACGGTCCAACCGCCTTACCGTCCTTCGATAAAAACCCTGGGATAATTGTATGATACGTTCGTTTTCCAGGCTTCAAAGTGTTTGGATGAGATTCATCGAGCGAGAAATCATGTCCTCGGTTTTGAAACGCTATACCCGTTCCTGGCACGACAACTCCCGAACCAAATCCCATATAATTACTTTGGATATACGAAATCATATTACCTTCGTCATCCGCAGCAGCTAAATAAACCGTACCACCCTTTGGTAATTCCATCGGCTCATGATCAATCGCCTCATCCTCAATTTGGGCGCGGCGCTTATCCGCATATTCCTGCGAAAGAAGTTCTGCCGTAGAGATTGGCATGTCAACTGATTCTGTGATAAAGGCTTTCCCATCTGTAAATGCAAGCTTCATTGCTTCAATTTGTTTATGATACGTTTGGACACTATGAAATTCGTCAAACTCAAACCCTTGTGCGATATTGAGAGCCATTAACGCAATCATCCCTTGCCCATTCGGTGGAATTTCCCACACATCATAACCCCGATAATTCACCGAAATCGGCTCTACCCACTCAGGCTGAAACGCTGCTAAATCTTCTTTTGACAAAAAGCCAGCGTGTTCCTTCATATATAAATCAATTTTTTCTGCAAGTTCCCCTCTATAAAAACTTTCAGCATTTGTTTCTGCTATCGCTGTAAGTGTACTCGCATGATCATTGGACGACCACATTTCACCAATTTCAGGTGCTAGACCTTCTGGGGAAAATGTGTCAAACCATGCTTTGTGCACATCGTCTTTGAAAATTTCTTTAAATTTCTTCGTTGCCTCTTTCCAGTACTTTCCGAGAATTGGTGATACCGGATACCCTTCTTCAGCCAAACGAATCGATGGAGCTAGCGCGTCTTTTAGTGGAAGCTTCCCAAATTTTCGAGAAAGCTCTGCCCACGCTGCCGGAACACCGGGAACGGTAATCGGCTCTACACCAAATGTAGGCATTTTATCGTGCCCACGTTTTTTCAACGCGTCAATCGAAATGCTTTGAGGTGCTGGTCCGCTCGAGTTTAAACCGTGCAACTTATCTTTTACCCACACAAGCGCAAACGCGTCTCCACCAATCCCATTGGATGTCGGTTCAACAACCGTAAGTGCTGCTGCAGTAGCAATTGCTGCATCAATCGCATTTCCACCCTTTTGTAAAATTTCAAGACCAGCCTGTGCAGCAAGCGGCTGCGACGTCGCCACCATACCTCGCTTGGCAAACACCGTGTTGCGTTGAGAAGCAAATGGATGATACAAATAATCCTTTTTCATGTATGTACACTCCTTATGGTTGGCTCAACTGATTGTTAAGAATGATATCGTCTTGTGGAAAAGAGCCTTATGTATTTCGTAAATAGAATAATCTACCTTTCTATTATAGTTGAAATGTTGAAAAAATTCTATTATAGCAAGATTGGGAGGAAGTTCATTTTTTAGGACTACGTGGATACATCCTCCCGTGAGTGCAAAGGTTCATCGAATAGATCAACTGTCACTGCACGCGGATATCGATGGGTGATGCTTCGATTTCTCGACCACAGACGCTGATAATAATGAATTAGACTTCGATATACGGCTTCAATCCTTCGTTAACACCTCTCATCACAAAATAGACGTACAACCTTAGTTGTACGTCTACCAAATTTTTATGATTGTTCCAGTAACCCTTTTAACTCTTCTAAAAACCACTCTTCTATTTTTCTCACAGCTTTAGAGACACTTGCTGGTGAAGTGCCGAACGCTTCTCCCGCTTCTTTTTGAGAGATCGGTTTATCTGTTGCGTGTTGCGCCATTAAATAAGAAACAGCTGCTAAATACGTTTGTGGCTTACGGATTTTTGACCCATTTTCAGCGAAGTAGCTTGCTGCGATGTGACAGGCGAACATAGAAAGATCATTGTCCCCACGCTTATCCCAAAACTCTTTCAGCGTTCCAACAGCTTGTCCTTGTTCCTCATTAATCTGTTCGACCATTTGATCAAGCCATTCACCGCTCGATGCATCGCGCTCTACCATCGCATTGATCAGGCCAGCGATCATTTCTGTATCAAGCCATTTTGATCGATCTTCGCCCTCAACAGTTAGCTTTGAAACCTGCTCCACAATAATCGAACGCTCATTTTCAGTATAAATCGCTGGGAACATAAAGCCATATGGTACCCATTTATCTTCAAACGGTAGCAACACAGCATATAAATAATCGATTGTTGCCCACGAGTGGAATTCAGGGAGGATCACAGTATATACCGCGTCATCAATAAGATCTTTTATCACAATCTCGCGCGTTTCTTCATCCATTGAAACCACTTCTGCCATCACTGGTTTCGGTTCATGCCATTGTGCCATCAAATCTCGCATACGAGGACGAGCGGTTAGTCCCTTTTGGTCATTCAAAAATGTTGACCAATGGGTGGCATCTCCCTGTTGACGTAGACCAAACATAAACGTCAAATAGAGCGTTAAAAATTGTGGCTCATCAAACGATTTAGAAACACTATTTAATATATAGGTTAAATCATTTTTGTAAAATCCTTGTTTTGGTACCATCACTTCATTTAAAAATTTCAACTGCATGTCCATTTGTTCAGTAACGAGCAACTCTCTGATCGACACGACTTTTTTCTGGGCACAGCATTTTTTAAATTTTTTCCCACTGCCACAAGGACATGGTTCATTTCGTCCAACATCTTGCATATCCGCACTTCCTTTTTTCATCATTCGTATCTAGTATACCATGCAATGGCCATAATTTGAAAAATCGCCCCCTAGCGATAAAGGGGGCGATCAATTAGAAATTTATTTTCAGTTAAATAAATCGGTTTAAGCCTCTGTTTCAATCAAACCATATTTACCGTCTCTACGCTTGTATACGATGTGTGTACCATCTGAATCAGCGTCAGTGTATACGTAAAAATTATGGCCCAACAAGTTCATTTGCAGAACCGCTTCTTCACTGTCCATTGGCTTAAGATTAAATGTTTTGGTACGGACAATGTTCATGTCGTAGTCATCATATTCTTCAATATTTTCAATGCCCGCGTTCTTGTCAACATGCGTTGCAAAAAACTCTAGCTCATTTCCTTTTTCGCGGAACTTACGGTTTACTTTTGTTTTATGTTTACGGATTTGACGCTCTAATTTATCAACAATCAAATCGATCGCAGCATACATTTCTTCATGACGTTCTTCAGCTCGAAGGGTCAGTCTAGGCATTGGAATCGTTACTTCCACCTTCGTTTGTTTATCGTTGTATACCTTTAAATTAACATGCACATTCGCATCAGGTGTATCGTTGAAATAGCGCTCAAGTTTATCAATTTTCTTCTCCAAATATTCACGGATTGCTGGAGTCACTTCGATATTCTCGCCTCTGATATTATAATTCAACATGTAAACTCCTCCTTTAATCTAAAGCTACACTAACTATTTCTACGTTACTCCTCAATTCTCCTGCTACTTTTAATAAATTTTTTAAAAAACATTAGGGATCGTGTCGAAATACGTCTGCGTTGATTTCGTCCGCTTATTAAGAGACGCATTAAAAACATATGAACACAGTCACAATATATTCTTTAAAGTGTTAAACTTATCGTGGTATTAGTATTTGTTGAATGAGCATGATAGACGTCTGCGAGAGCTTCATGCGTTCAAGATAATGTTTGGTACTCATTTATGTGAAATTGGAAAGAGGTATTTTCAGGAGAACAGAATAGATTTCGATTGACTAGCTGTACACTGACTTTTCGAACGTTGCTACAGAACCTATCAAAGCATGATCTTGATCGGTTGTTGTTCCTTATGAAGTCCCTGCAGAATGAGAAACAACAATAAAAAGGAGGAAACAACCATGAAAAAAATGATACTAACAGTATTCACAGTATTCGCTTTGCTATTGTCTGCTTGTGGAACAGAAGAAACATCATCATCAAAAGAGGAATCAAATGAAATAGACATTCATTCATACACGGTATTAAGTGTAAAGGATGAAATCAGCGGTGACTTTGATCAATTAACTCATAAAATCGTCCGTCTTGTGGCGAATGATTCAGAAATTGATGAGGGTGAAATGGAAGCCATAGCAGAGTATTATATTGAAAGTGCTAGGGATATTAGCGGACTAAACTCGGCTAGAATCTTCTTTGTAGATGATGAGGACGGTCTTGTCTATGATTCCGAGTATGGAAACACGTTCGCATGGATTGATTACGATAATCGTGAATACTCATACAGTTATGGCCACATGAATGAACAGTCACCGAAATTCAACAAGAAAGATCATCCCGATGAAGACCTAGAAATCTATTACTCATTTTTTGATCTGTACACCAATCAAGAATTTGACGACATAAAGAAACAAGATGAAGTGATGCAGCTCGTTGCTGATGAATTTTCTATCAGTGTGGAAGAAGTAGACGAGGCAGTAAGTAATTCTATGTTGAGTTACTAAGGGTGAACAGTTGGTGAATTGAATATGAATTGAGCAAAACCCGCACAATTTGTGCGGGTTCTTTTTTATTTAGATCCATAAAAAATGCCTATTCTTGATATACTGGAATAGGCATTAATATAAAGGGGTGTACTAGTTATGTTTGATCTAAGCTCATTCATTGCACAAGTTTTATTTATAGGTGTCATAGCAGTCATTGCTTGGTTAGTAGTTAAATTGATTAAGAAATTAAAATGATGAAAAATGCAATAGGTACCAGCCTTATTAAGGAGTGAGTGATCATTATGGAAATAACATTTCAAATGATTCAAATTATCGTTATTTTATTGTCCATACTCTTGCCAATTGCAGCCATACTATTTGTCGCTTGGGCGATCATGAAGATGTATTTCAAGATGAAAAAAGAACATGAAAAATAAAAGAACTCACTTGGTGGGTTCTTTTTTTCACCCACTTTTGAACAGCGGGTGAAAGTGTGTTCACCCAAATTAAGACCATTCAATGTTGTGGCGGTGTTAAAACAGGGACTCGCTACGCTCTTTAGGTCGTTCAGTGCTTACGAAGAAGAGCGCTTCCTAACCCCTTCACGCCCACACGTCCTCAAATAACAAACATATATGTAGATGTATCCTGTCGGATCGAAAGCGGGTAAGTAAGTCAAAATCGAGCAAGCAGGCTTACGCCCATAATATACTTAATACTAGTTATGATGAGCAGTCCTTCTACCTTAGTTTTTTCCGGTTAAGATAGAAAAGTTCTTTATTCCTTTCCATACCAAAACCTTTTCACTTACATGTAGGCTCTTCTCCTTTATTTTATGTACGACGTAAGCTCATCCACCGAGACCTGCAAATTCTTATTCACCCTATTTCCTAGGAAATAGACGACTTTCGTCATTCCACAACATATTTTATGATTTGTCCAACCAGAGCCCTCCTTTTGTGGAATAATTACGGCGATTTAGCAAAAGAGTCACGTTTAAAATGACAAAAACCGCCCTGCTTGAAGTGACCCCAAAAAGTTAGACAGGTTATATCATTAGGCAACTTGTTGGGTAT